>JAIFMO010000191.1 GCA_020048435.1 Sulfuritalea sp. | reverse complement strand
ATCGTTGTCGCACGGTACTTGGACCGGAAGTAGTGCTGCTATCGGTGTCGGCGCCGGCATCTTAAGCGCCACTGATGCCGCGCTCGGCGTTGGCGGTGTCTATCTCGCCAACAACGAATTGCGCGGTGCGGTGCTCAACATGAACAACGGTCAGTTCGCCAGCGTGATCCTGCCCCAACCGACCAATGCCGGCGTGGATGGCAACCTCTACTGGGGACGCTGGGCCAACCCGAAGATTTCCCTGTTCGCCTCGCTGAGCGGATATGTCAGCGCCGAGACCTTGAACGTCACCGGTGCCAGCATCCACTACATCCTGGGCACGTTCGGGCGGCGTTGGTACCGGCATCACCGGCGGCACGGTATCCGCGAATTTCCTTAGCAACTACGCTTCGGCGAATTTCTCGGTCAGCCACGGTAGCACCTACGCCGTGTCGGCCTCCATGCCATTCGGCACCAACCGGTCGAACTTCACGTCAAGCACGGGCGGGGCCAGCGTCAACTCCGGGGCTTATACCGGTACGGTTGGCGGATTCTTTGCCGGCACCAGCGGACCGACGGCTGTCGGCCTGACTTACAAGCTCAACACCCCCAGCGCCATCGTCGGCGTCGGCGCCTTCAAACAGTAACGACGCTGCGGTAAACCCTGACCGCCCCGTATCCACGCGCGGGGCGGTCAGGGAATAAAGTCTTCCAGTCGCGTACCCACGCGCAGGCCATCGATATTTTTAAAATGCGCATCGAGCGTCAATAGCGCAGCACCATACTCAAGGCTACTGGCGGCAATCCATAGGTCATTGGTGGGAATAGGTTGGCCTTTACGGCGCAGGGCGGCATAGACCAGCGCATACAGATCGGCCGTGGCCGCGGTGCTGGATACCACCTTCACGCGCGGCACGTCGATGAACCGCGTCAATTCGGCGCGGTTGGCACTCTCCCGCTGACCGGCGGCGAAGCCTCCCAGCAACTCCCCCAGCACCGTGGCACACAGAATGATGCCGGGAGCATGCTGCAGCACGGCAACCACTGCGGCATCGCCGCGCTTGAAAGCGGTATAAGCGTTGGTGTCCAACGCAATGGGGCGCATGGCCTATTTCCAGAGCGCCGCATCGACCTCGGCAAACGCCGCCGTGTTGCGTTCGAAGGCTTCCGCCTCCTCGTCGCTCCACGTGCCCGCCAACGCGTCGAGATCATCAAACTTTCTCAAAGTGTCGGGTTGGTTTGCCGTGCCCGCGCCTTGCAGCAAGCGCAGCACCAAACCGTTAAGACTACTGCCCTCTTGCGCGGCCTGATATTTTAAGGCGGATCAGTGCCTGATCGTCCAGCCCACGAATACTCATACTCGCCATGACTGCACCAAAGAAATTGAATTGAATGCACAAATGATAGCACTTTACCCGGTGCCACCCACCGTCAGCCCATCGATCCGTAGCGTCGGCTGGCCCACCCCCACCGGCACGCTCTGCCCTTCCTTGCCGCAGGTGCCGACGCCGGGATCGAGGGCGAGGTCGTTGCCGATCATCGACACGCGGGTAAGCACGTCGGGGCCGTTGCCGATCAGGGTGGCGCCCTTGACCGGGGTGGTGATCTTGCCGTTCTCGATCAGGTAGGCCTCGGCGGTGGAAAAGACAAACTTGCCGCTGGTGATCTCTTGCGGGTCCTTGTCGCCCGCCAACATCACGGTGTTGGTCATGCGCGGCAATGGCAAATGGGCAAATGATTCGCGGCGGCCGTTACCGGTGGGCTCGACGCCCATCAGGCGGGCATTGAGCGAATCCTGCAGATAGCAGGTGAGGATGCCGTCCTCAATCAGCAGGGTGCGCTGCGTCGGATTGCCTTCGTCATCGATGGACAGCGAGCCGCGCCGGTTGGGCAGGGTGCCGTCGTCGACCACATTGACGCCCGGGGCCGCCACCCGCTCACCGATGCGACCGGCGAAGGCGGAACTGCCCTTGCGGTTGAAATCGCCTTCGAGGCCGTGGCCGATGGCTTCGTGCAGCAGGATGCCGGGCCAGCCCGAGCCCAGCACCACGGTCATGGTGCCGGCCGGCGCGGGCTTGGCCGCGAGGTTGACGCTGGCCTGATGCACGGCCTTGGCGGCGTAATCCTTGAGCACGTCATCGGTGAAATAACCGTAGTCGAAGCGGCCGCCGCCGCCACTCGATCCCTGCTCGCGCTTGTCGCCGTCTTTCATGATGACGGTAACGGACACGCGCACCAGCGGCCGCACATCCGCGGCAAGATGACCGTCGGAACGCGCCACCAGCACCACTTCCCAAGTGCCGGCGATGTGCGCCATCACTTCGACCACGCGCGGGTCGGCGGCACGGGCATAGCCTTCCAGCCTTTCCAGCAGTTGCACCTTGGCGGTGTCGTCGAGCGAGGCAATGGGGTCATGCGGCAAATACAGCGGCGCCACGCGGCGCTTGCCAAGCATCGGCACCAGCCGATGCGATCCGCTGACGGCAATCGCGCGCACCGCCTTGGCGGCTGCATCGAGCGCCGGCAGGCTGATTTCGTCCGAATAGGCAAAGGCGGTTTTCTCGCCGGCGATGGCGCGCACGCCGACGCCCTGGTCGATGCTGAAGCTGCCCGACTTGACGATACCCTCCTCCAGGCTCCAGGCCTCGGAGCGGCCGTACTGGAAATAGAGGTCGGCGTAGTCGACGCGGTGGCCGAATATCTGACTGAAGACGCCCTCCAGCCGGCGCGGCGACAAATCGTAAGGCGCCAGCAGGCATTGCTCGGCGGTGCGGTAAAGGGTGTCGGGAGCGAGGGTCATGGTCAGGGTCGAGAGTCAGGGTCGATTCGGCAGTTTTCGGTGTTGCAGGGCCGGTAGATTGCCACGTACTTCGGCAAGCCGCGCGGCGGAAAGTTCGGCGATGGCGACGCCTTCGCCCTTATCGACCCGGGCCAGCACCTCGCCCCATGGGTCGACGATCATGCTGTTGCCGTGGGTAAGACGCCCGTTCGGATGCTGGCCGCCCTGCGCCGAGGCGACAACATAACACTGGTTCTCGACGGCGCGGGCGCGCAGCAGCAATTCCCAGTGAGCACGGCCGGTGGTTTCGGTAAAGGCGGCGGGCAGCACGATAAGTTCAGGTTCGCCCAGCGCGCGAAAGAGTTCGGGGAAGCGCAGGTCATAGCAGATACCGAGGCCAACCCGGCCGAACGGCGTTTCGAAAGCCGTTGGCGTATCGCCCGCCTCGATGGTGGCCGCCTCGTCGTAATGCTCGTTGCCCTGGCGGAAACCGAAAAGGTGAATCTTGTCATAGCGCGCGACCTGGCGGCCCGCCGGATCGAAGACGAGGGTGCTGTTGCGTAGCCTGGCGGGATCGGCGGCCATCATGGGCATGGAGCCGCCCACCAGCCAGATGCCGTGGCGCGAGGCCGCCGCGGCCAGAAAGTCCTGGATCGGCCCCGCCCCCGCCTGCTCGCGGGCGGCAAGGCGGTCGCCATCCGTCGCGCCGATCAGCGGAAAATACTCGGGCAAGACAACGAATTGCGCGCCGGCGGTGGCGGCCTGCGCGATCAACCGGCCGGCCGTTGCCAGATTCGCCGCCACCGCCGGGCCGGAAACCATTTGTACCGCGGCAACGCGCAGATCAATCACTTGGCGCTGCCCTTGCCGGTGGCGGGTTCGTCGACCTTGCTTTCTTTTGCCGTACCGCTAGCGCCGACTTTTTCAACTTTCGGATCGGCCCAACTGCCGCTCACTGCATACTCGAAAGCGAAGACCCGGCCCAGCGGGTCCTTGAGAATCTTCTGCGCCAGCCAGGTCACCGCGCCGATGGCGGGGTTGGTCAGCATCGCACCCAGCGCCAGGGTTTCGCCGAGCGCCGGTTGCACTCGCACCTTGAGCGACTGGGTCTCCTTGGGGATATTCACGCTGCCATTAAGGATGACGCGTGCCGACGGCCCGGTGATTTCCATGTCCTTGGTGACGAGAACACCGCGCGTTGCCGTCGATTCGCCGCGGATGCTGTCGAAGGCGAAGCCCTCACTGAAAACATCGCGAAAATCAAGCGTGATGCGGCGCGGCAGCGACTGTAGCGAGAGCACCCCGATCAACCGCCCGACCCCCGGTTCCAGCTTGCTGAACTGGCCATTGGCCGCCTCCAGCTTGAGGTTGCCGGACAGTGACGGATAGTCGATCAGCAGTGGCGAACCGGTCCAGCCGAGCTTGCCTTCGAGCTTGGCTGTGCCCCGCCGTACCGCCTGCGGGTAGCCCATCCGTGCCAGCAGTTTTTCGATGCTTTTCGCCTCCAGCACGAAATCGAATTCGGTCAGCGGGGTGCTCCCGTGCGGCCGCCAGCGGCCCTGACCGGTCAGCGTGCCGTCCTCGTTGCGTACATTGAGGACGGCGCTCCACAGGCCGTCGCGGTTGCCGGCCTGCAACTTGACTTCGCCGAAATCCTTGCCGTGCAGCTTGAAACGATCGATCAGCAGGTCAATGGCCGGCAGCTCGGTCGGCGACTCATCGACGTCAACCTTGATGCTGGTCAGGCTCTCCGGAATGGTTACCCGCGACAGTCGCCCCGTCAGTCGGCCGGCGCCCTCGCCGGCCCAGTCGAGATGACCGGCAAAGGCGTCGCCGCTGATCTCGGCGCGCCAGAGGTCGCGCTCGTGCATGGCATTGAGCCGGAAATTGGAAAAGCTCTTGCCATGCGTGGTCAGCTCTCCCGCATGCAGTTGGACCTGACCAATGGGGGGTGGCCCGCCGTTGCCGTTCGCCAGCAGCTTGCGCCAGAAATCGAGATCGAGCGCATCAAGTTCCGCTGCCAGCAGGACACCCTGCTCGGGCAGCGGCGGCGGGTTCATGCCGACCGCGATTACGCCGCGCTCGGTGACGGTGGCGTGCTCGGCGCCCGTGGTTTCGCCGTGCCGGCGCACGAACTGGGCCTTGACGGCGTCGCCATAGTTCACCTCGAGCTGGTCGCGTGAAAGCGTATCGCGGGTCGGCGCACCGGCGGCGGGCTTGCGCACCTCGGGCGGCGGTTTGCGTTCCAGCGTCAGCAGGCGCGGCTCCGTGGCGCTCTTGTTGAAAGGCGCCGGCAGGCTCGACGCGATGCCGACGAGCGAGGATTCGAGCCGCACCTCGGCGTTGTGCTTTTTCACCTTCACCGAACCACTCCAGGGCGCGCTGCCAGACAAATGATCGAACACGGGATGCGGAAACTGCTGACGCAATTCGCGCACGGCGACCGAGCCCGCCGCCTTGACGTTGACCTGGCCTTCGCCGGCGGTGGCGATGTCGAGCGTCATCGGCGCGCCCAGCAACGAGGCGCGCACCCGCTGCGCTTCCAGCTTGTCGGCGGTAAAGCGCACCTCGCCATGGGCGTCCGTCAGTGGCGGCAAATCGCCGTCGATGCTCACGCGATTGTTGGCGAAGCGGTAACGCCCTTCGACCCGAGTCTTGTCGAGATGTCGCAACGGCAAAACCAGCTTCAGATCAAGGTCGCCATTACCGGTCGCCGTCATCGGCGCGGTGAAATGATCGATGCGCTCGCCCACCGGGCTGGCCTCGATGAACTTGAGAAATTCCGCCGTCGGCCCCGTCGCCTTGCCGGAAACGTGCAGCATTTCCTCCATGGTTTCCAGGTCTGGAATCTCGGCGCTGACCGCCGAAACGCCCGCGCCCAGCAGCATGCCCTTGCTGCCCTTGATCTGCATGCGCACGCCTTCGAACAACAGTTCGCCGTCGATGCCGCGAATTTCCGGCCAGCCTTCGGCAAATTTCAGCGTTGCGCCGCCGAAGCGCCCCTTGACCTGGAAGAGGCCGCCCTTGCCATCGCGAAACGGAAACTGCCGCAGGTCACCCTTGAGCTTCAAAGTCGCTTCCGATGCCACGCCGACAACGATGGCGGCGCGCAACCAGTCGCGGGCTTCCTTGTTAACCACCAGCGGCATGTAGCGCCACACCGCGTCACCCGACGCCTGCGCGAGACTGCCCTCGATGTCGATATCGCCGGGACCGCCGTCCGTCGCGGTTCGATAGGTGCCGCCGAAGCGGCCGGTCGCGTCGCGGTTCTTGAATTCCGCCTTGGTCACATCCACCACGATGCGGCCCTCGACCGCCCGCCACTTCGTGCTGGCTTCAAGCGATTCGATATCGAGCCGCGGCTCGGCAAATATATCCGGCATTTCGATGCTCAGCTGGCGGCTGGCGAGCTTGAGCATGCCGCCCTTCTCATCACCCTCGACCGAGCCGCTGATGCCGCTGAACCCCGGCAGCCGCTCGCGTGCTGCCAGCCCCAATCCCTCGAAACGGGTCTTGACCTTCCAGCCGGCCAGCGCGCCGGCCTGCCCCGTCCAGCTGGCGGCAAGATCATGCAAACGACCGCGCGGCGCCCAGGCGGCCAGCCGCTGACTTACGCTGGCTTCCAGCGGCAGATGGGCCGCCAGATTGGTCAGGGCCGCCAGATCGAGGCCGTTGGCCGAAAATTCGCCGCGCGCCACGCGGTTCACCGCCGGCGCTTCCCAGCGCAGGCGGAAGTCGGTCGGCTCGATCTGCGTGCCGAATTTTGTCTTGAGTGACAGGTGCTTGGCCTCGGCTTCGTAACCGTCGGTCAGGCGCTTGCCCGCCAGATGACCCTCGACCGTTTCGAGATCGAGCAGCGGCAGGTCGGGGCCGAGCCGCAGTTGCACATTGGCCAGGCTCACATCCGCCGCGATCGACGTCAGCCGCTTGGCGGCGAAGCTCAGCCACAGCCGCAGGCCGCCACTGCCCTGCGGCAATTCAAAGGGATAATCGATCCAGGTACGCCAGACCGCCAGATCGGCATAGTCGAGTTCGGCATAGGCCTCGCCTTTCCAGGAATCGAGCAGGTCGACATCCCGCCCCTTGAAGTCGCCGCGCAGGTCGATGCGCGCGGCAAGGGCGCGCGGCGGCTCGGCGGTCAGGCCAAAACGGTGCCGCTTGCCGGAATTGCGCAGATCGAAATTGAGTTTCGACAGGGCCAGCGGCGGCGCCCCGCGCTTCTCGTCGTTCCAGGTGACGGCGGCGTCGCGCACCACCACCCGATGCTGCGCCAATAACCAGTCAGCAAAACCCGCATCGGCGCTGTCGGTATCGACCTCGATGCCGGCCACGAATATCTTGCCGGCGGCGTCGCGACGGATATCGACGCGCGGGGAGACGATCTCCAGGCGGTTCAGTCGTAGCTCAAGCATCGGAAGCGACAGCCAGCCCACGTCGGCCTCGATATGATCGAGCGTAAACACGGTGTGGTTGGCGGCGTCGCGCACGTCGAGTCCGGTCAGCGTGAGGCTCGGCCGCAGGCCCTGCCATCCGGCCTCGATCTGGCGGATCGACACGGGCATGTGCAGCGCGGCGGAAATGGCGCGCTCAATGCTAGGCCGGTAGTTCTCGATCTGCGGCAATACCGCGTAACGCAGCACCAGCACCAGCAGAGCGAAAACAAAATAGAGCGTGCCGACAAACCAAAGGGTAACGCGCAGGCCCAAGCGCACCCGCGGACGGGCGAGCAAGGCGCGAAATGAAGCGACGGTGGTTGCGATAGCGGGCAGGGGCACAATGGGCAGGAGGCAACGGGCAGGAGGCAACGGGCAACAAGCAGCAGGCTCTTCAAGCTCCCTGCGGCAATGCACGAAACAGGCTACACGCTACAAGTTAAACATAAGGGAAAAGACGAGGATACAGGGGATATACAATGGCGCCCGCCATGCCGCGATTCTAAACCAATGCCCTGTTCAGCCGATATTTCATCCTGTTCGCGCCACTTTGCCCGTCTGCTCGCGGCAAAGCCGGAAATTGCCGCCGAGGTGGCGGCGCATATCGACGAACCGCTGGGCCTGGCTGAAATGCGGGGCTGGCTCGCTGCTGATTCGCCGACCGAAGACACCATCAAACCCGCGTTGCGCCGGCTGAAGCAGCGCGCCCATGCTCGCATCGCTGCCCGCGACCTCTCCGGCAGGGCCCGGTTGGGCGAGGTCACCGAGAGCATGACCGGTATCGCCGAAGTGGCGGTCGAAACGGCGCTGGCGGTACTGACGGCCGCGCTCACCACCCGTTACGGCACCCCCCGCAACGAGAAAGGCGAGGCCCAGCAACTCATCGTCATCGGCATGGGCAAGCTCGGCGGCCGCGAGCTGAATGTTTCGTCGGATATCGACCTGATCTTCGTCTATCCCGACGACGGGGACACCGACGGGGTAAACAACGCCACAAAAACGATTTCCAATTTCGAGTTTTTCAGCCGTCTCGGCAAGCAGTTGATTGCGGCCATCGCCGAGATTACTGGTGACGGCCAGGTTTTTCGCGTCGACATGCGACTGCGGCCCAACGGCGATTCCGGCCCCCTCGTCTGCTCTTTCGACATGCTGGAAAACTACTTCATCACCCAGGGCCGCGAATGGGAACGCTATGCCTGGATCAAGGCGCGCCCCCTCGGTAGCAGATACACCGGCGACCGCCTGGACGAACTGGAGAAAATCCGCCGGCCCTTCGTTTTTCGCAAGTATCTCGATTTCGGCGCGATCAACGCCATGCGCGACCTGCATGCGCAAATCCGCCGCGAGGTAGCGCGCAAGGATATGGCAGCCAACGTCAAGCTCGGCCCGGGCGGCATCCGCGAAATCGAGTTCATCGCCCAGGTTTTTCAGCTGATTCGCGGCGGCCGCGACAGTGCGCTGCTGATCAAGCCAACGATGGCGGTGCTGCGCCTGCTGGTCGACCGCGGGCAACTCGGCCTCGACGCCGTGGTCGAACTGACGGCCGCCTATGAATTCCTGCGCCGCCTTGAACATCGCCTGCAATATCTCGACGACGCCCAGACCCACAGCCTGCCGGAAACAGCCGCCGATCAAGCCATCATTGCCCGCGCCATGGGTTTCGCCAACTATGAGGCGCTGGCGGCCGAACTGGACGACCATCGCCAGAATGTTTCGCGCCATTTCGAGGCGGTGTTCGCCGACCCCAATGAAACCGACCACGCCCTCGATACGATCTGGCACGGCAAGGAGACCGACGGCCCCGGCGGCCGTATCGACGAACTGGTCCGCCTCGGCTATGCCGACGCCAAGGCGGCCATCCTGCGGCTCGACAGCATGCGCGGCGCCAGCCGCTACCAGCAGATGAGCGAGGCCACGCGAACAAAGTTCGACGCCCTGGTGCCCCGCGTGATCGAAGTCGCCGCTGCGACCGCGGCGACGCGGGCTGTAGCGCCCGACGCCACCCTGTCGCGCATTCTCGATCTGCTCGAAGCCGTGAGCCGTCGCGCCGCCTACCTGTCGCTGCTGCTGCAATATCCGCAGGCGCTGACCCAGGTGGCGAAAATTGCCGGCGGATCAAGTTGGGCGGCCGAATACCTCAAGCTGCACCCGGTCCTGCTCGACGAACTGCTCGACGCCCGCTTGCTCGAAACCGCGCCCGACTGGCCGACATTCGCGACGCAACTGGGCGACCAGCTCGACGCCGTGGAACCCGATACCGAGCGTCAGATGGACCTGATGCGCGAGGCGCACCATGCTCAGGTCTTTCGTCTGCTGGCGCAGGACATCGCCGGGCTGCTCAGCGTCGAACGGCTGGCCGACGATCTCTCGGCCCTGGCCGATCTCATGCTCGACCTGGCGATCCGCTATGCCTGGCGCAAACTGCTCAAGAAGCATTGCGCAGCCGATGCCGAGCCGCGCTTCGCCGTCATCAGCTACGGCAAGCTCGGCGGCAAGGAACTGGGCTACGCTTCCGACCTCGACCTGATTTTCCTCTTTGATGACCCGAACCCTGACGCCGCCAGCACCTACGCCAAACTCGCCACGCGGCTGAACACCTGGCTGTCGTCGCAAACCTCGGCCGGCCAATTGTTTGAAACCGACCTGCGGCTGCGACCCAATGGCGACGCCGGCCTGATCGTGGTCTCGCTCGACTCCTTCCGCCAATATCAGCTCGAATCGGCCTGGGTGTGGGAACACCAGGCCTTGACCCGCGCGCGTTTTTCGGCCGGCGACACCACCATCGGCGCAGCCTTCGAGGATATCCGGTGCGAAATTCTCTGCCAGCCGCGCGACCTTGCCACGCTGCGCGAGGAAGTGGTGACCATGCGCCTGAAGATGCTGGACGCCCATGGCGGCAAGAGTACGCATTTAAGTGAAAATTTCGATCTCAAGCAGGATCGCGGCGGACTCATCGACGTCGAGTTCGTCGTGCAATATCTCGTTCTCGGTCATGCCTGCGAGCACCCCGAACTCACCGCCAACAAGGGCAACCTCGCCTTGCTGAAGATGGCGGGCAAAGTCGGCCTGATCCCGGCCGAACTGGCCGAGCGGGTGCGCGTCGCCTACCGCGAATTCCGCCGGCTGCAACACCAGTTGCGGCTCAACAACCAACCCGCCCGCGTCGACGCCGCCGCGGTCGCCGAGCGTATCGCCGCCGTGCGTGCGCTATGGCAACACGTTTTTGGAGACAAATAAGCTCATGCCCGTGAATCTTGCCGCCCCCAGCCCCGAATCCCTCCATGCCGTTGCCGGGGTCCGCCTCGGCGTCGCCGAAGCCGGCATCCGCAAGGCCAACCGCCGCGACCTGACCCTGATCGAACTGGCGCCCGGCAGTCGCGTGGCCGGCGTGTTCACGCAGAACCGCTTCTGCGCGGCGCCGGTGCAGGTGTGCCGGCAACATCTTTTGACCGGCGACATCCGCGCGCTGGTCATCAACACCGGCATCGCCAATGCCGGCACCGGCGATCCGGGCCTGGCCGCCGCCAACGCCACCTGCGCCGCCGCCGCGCAATTGCTGGGCGTGAATGCGGCGCAAGTGCTGCCGTTTTCAACCGGCGTCATCATGGAGCCGTTACCGGTCGAGCGCCTCGTCGCCGGCCTGCCCGCCTGCCGGGCCGCGCTGAAAGCCGATGGCTGGTTCGAGGCGGCGCAAGCCATCATGACCACCGACACGCTGCCCAAGGGCGCCTCGCAAAAAGTCGGCGCTAGCGGTACGGCAGCGGCAATTACCGTCACCGGCATCAGCAAGGGCGCCGGCATGATCAAGCCCAACATGGCCACCATGCTCGGCTTCGTGGCCACCGACGCCGCGATTTCGCAGCCGCTGCTCGACCGACTGGTGCAGGAGGTCGCCGACGAGTCGTTCAACTGCGTCACCGTGGACGGTGACACCTCGACCAACGATTCCTTCATCCTGATCGCCACCGGCCAGGCCGGCAACGCGGAGATCGTCGATGCGATGGAACCCGATTACGCCGTGCTGCGCGAAGCCGTCACCGCCGTGGCCGCCACGCTGGCCCAGGCCATCGCGCGC
The DNA here is from genome assembly GCA_020048435.1 of Sulfuritalea sp. Lineage (GTDB taxonomy): Bacteria > Pseudomonadota > Gammaproteobacteria > Burkholderiales > Rhodocyclaceae > Sulfurisoma. Next base: position 10,121 of record JAIFMO010000191.1, on the reverse strand, counting down.
GATGGCGAAGGCGCCACCAAGTTCATCGAAATTCAGGTCGACGGCGGCGCCACGCACGACGAATGCAAGGCGGTCGGCTACGCCATCGCCCACTCGCCGCTGGTCAAGACCGCCTTCTTCGCCTCCGACCCCAACCTCGGTCGTATCCTCGGCGCCATCGGCAATGCCTGGGGCAACGATCCGGCGCTGCGCGACCTCGATGTCGCCAGACTGAAGCTCTGGCTGGGCGACGTGCTGGTCGCCGAGAATGGTGGCCGTGCGGCGAGTTACCGGGAGGAAGACGGCTCGCGGGTGATGAAGCCGGCCGAAATCGTCATCCGCGTCGACCTCGGTCGCGGCGCGGCGCGGGGTAAGGTGTGGACCTGCGATTTTTCCTACGACTACGTCAAGATCAATGCCGACTATCGTTCCTGAGGCATGAGCCAGATAGGGCTGGCGCTAGGCTGGCTGGCGTATGGCCTGCTGCATTCGATCCTGGCCAGCCTGACGGCCAAGGCCTGGCTGGCGCACCGCTGGCCGGCTGCGGGTCCGTATTACCGGCTCGCCTTCAATATCGTGGCGTCGCTCACGGCGCTGCCGCTGCTCTGGCTGATCCATGCGCATCCCGGTGAAACCTTGTGGCAATGGCGCGGCGTGGGCTGGTGGCTGACCAACGGCCTGGCGCTGGCGGCCGTCGCCGGCTTTTTCGCCTCCACGCGCGCCTACGACATGGACGAGTTCCTCGGTCTGCGGCAGATCCGTGAACACGATGGCGGCACGCAGGATCGCGAAGGGTTCACGCTCTCCTTCTTTCACCGCTTCGTCCGCCACCCCTGGTATCTGTTCGGCCTCATCCTCGTGTGGACGCGCGACATGAACGAAGCCTGGCTGGTTTCGGCCTTAGCCATCACGCTCTATTTCAAGGTCGGTTCGTGGTTCGAGGAAAGAAAGCTGGTCGCCTTCCACGGCGACGCCTATCGCCGCTACCGCGAGAAAGTGCCGGGTTTGCTGCCGCTGCCGTGGAAATATCTGAGCGCCGAGGAAGCGCGATCACCGCAGTGATCGGCGCCGGGCCAGCCAAGGCTCAATGCCGGCTCAGTGCAGCGTTCGGGGCATCGACATCACGAATTCGGCGATCTGCGCCTCGAACTGCGTGCCATCTTCGCCCACCATCTGGTAGCTGCCCTTCATGGTGCCCACCGGGGTGGCCAGGGCACAGCCGCTGGTGTATTCGAAATGTTCGCCCGGCTTCAGCAGGGGTTGATGCCCAACCACGCCAAGTCCGCGCACCTCCTGCACCTTGCCATCGGCATCGGTGATGATCCAGTGGCGCGAGATCAACTGGGCGGCAACGCTGCCCGTGTTGTTGAGCGACACGGTATAGGAGAAAACGTGGCGTGCGCTTTCCGGCTCCGACTGCTCGGGCAGGTACTGCGTCGCCACCACGACGGTGATCTCATGTTTCTTCGCTTCAGCCATGTCTGCCATTTCACACTAAAAGCACCGCAGCCGCAACCGTCGATGGGCTAAAATCGGCCGTTGAAATTTTTTTGCCTTGGAATTCTTCAGGAGACCGTCATGACCTACCGTATCGCCCCGAGCATCCTGTCGGCCAACTTCGCCAAGCTCGGCGAGGAGGTCGACAACGTCCTCGCCTCTGGCGCCGACATCGTCCACTTCGACGTAATGGACAACCACTACGTCCCCAACCTCACCATCGGCCCGCTGGTTTGCGAGGCGCTGCGCAAGCACGGCGTCACCGCGCCCATCGACGTGCACCTGATGGTCAAGCCGGTCGATCGCATCATCCCCGACTTCGCCAAGGCTGGCGCCACCTACATAACCTTCCACCCCGAATCCTCCGAACACGTCGACCGCACCATCGGCCTGATCAAGGAATGCGGCTGCAAGGCCGGCCTGGTGTTCAACCCGGCCACCCCGCTGGACGTGCTCGAATACACGCTCGACAAGCTCGACATGGTGCTGCTGATGTCGGTTAACCCCGGCTTCGGTGGCCAGAAGTTCATCCCCTACGTGCTCGACAAGGCCCGTGCGGTGCGCCAGATGATCAATGATCGTGGCCTCAAGGTCGAGATCGAGATCGACGGCGGCGTCGGCCCGGCCAACATCGCCGACGTGGCCCGCGCGGGCGTGGATACCTTCGTTGCCGGCTCGGCCGTGTTCAGCAAGCGCAATGAAAGCGACCCGAACCGCTACGACACGATCATCGGCCAGATGCGCGCCGAACTGGCGAAGGTGTAATGACACCAACACCACCCCCTGCCCCGTTCGCGGTCGGGGCCGTCCTGCTCGACCTGGACGGCACGCTGCTCGACACCGTGCTCGACCTGCATGCCGCCGCCAACGGCATGCTGTACGACATCGGGCGGGCGGGCGTGGCGGTCGAGGACATTCGCGCCTATGTCGGCCGCGGCATCCCGAACCTGGTCAAGCGCGTGCTGGCTGGCGCGCTTGAAGCCGCCGACGATCCGACCCCGCCGCCCGCTGCCGCGCTGTCCAGTTTCAAGCGCCATTACGCCCACTTCAACGGCCGTTGCGCCGCGCCCTTTCCCGGTGTGATGACGGGCATTGCCGCGCTCAAGGCCAAGGGGCTACCGCTCGGCGTCATCACCAACAAGGCGGGTGCTTTCACCCTGCCCCTGCTGGAACGTACCGGATTGCTGCCTTTCATGGAAGTGGTGGTCAGCGGCGATCAGCTGCCCCGCCCCAAGCCCGACCCGATGCCGGTGATCTGGGCCTGTGGCCGCCTCAATGTCTCCCCCGCCGACACGCTGCTGATCGGTGATTCGGTGCATGATTTCAAGGCCGGGCACAGCGCCGGCTGCAAAGTTTTCCTCGTCCCCTACGGCTATAACGAGGGGCAGGACGTGCGCGGACTGGGTTGCGATGCCATTGTCGACTCCATCGAGATCGCCGCTCAGCTTGTTAGCCGTACATGAAAGAGTCTGAATTCAACCGGTTGGCTGCCGAAGGCTACAACCGTATCCCCGTTACCCTCGACACCTTCGCCGATCTCGACACGCCGCTGTCGATCTATCTCAAGCTCGCTGGCGGCGCGTATTCCTACCTGCTTGAATCGGTACAGGGTGGCGAGCGTTTCGGGCGCTATTCACTCATCGGCCTGTCCAGCCAGACCCGCATCAGCGTGCAGGGTTCGACCATCCTGCTGCTCACCGGCAACCGCGTCGCCGAACGGCGCGAGCACACCAACCCGATGTCCTATATCTCGGAGTTCATGGCGCGCTTCAAGGTGCCTGATCTCAAGGGCCTGCCGCGCTTCTGCGGCGGATTGGTCGGCGCTTTCGGCTACGACACCGTGCGCTTCATCGAGCCGAAGCTCGATGGCGCCAACCATCCGGTGAAACCCGATCCGCTCGGCGTGCCGGACATCCTGCTGACGCTGTCGGAAGAAATCGCCATCGTCGATAACCTCTCGGGCAAATTGAGTCTCGTTGTTTTCGCCGAACCCGGCTTCCCTGGCGCATGGAAACAGGCTCAGGGGCGACTGAAGGAACTGCTGGCCAAACTACGCGAGCCGGTGCGGATTCCGCAAGACACGGCGGTAGCGAGCGAACCGGCCGAGTCCGAGTTCGGCGAGGAGGCATTCAAGGCCGCCGTGCTCCGTGCCAAGCAGTACATCCTTGAGGGCGACGTCATGCAGGTGGTGTTAAGCCAGCGCATGAGCAAGCCCTACAAGGCCAGCCCGCTGGCGCTCTACCGCGCCCTGCGCACGCTCAACCCTTCTCCGTACATGTTCTATTTCGACTTCGAGGATTTCCACGTCGTCGGCGCTTCGCCGGAGATTCTGGTTCGCCTCGATGATGAAGATGGCAAGCGCCGCATCACCCTGCGGCCCATCGCCGGCACACGCAAGCGCGGCGCCACGCCCGAGGAAGATGCCGCCCTCGCCACCGAATTGCTGGCCGACCCGAAGGAGCGCGCCGAGCACCTGCAACTGCTCGATCTCGGCCGCAACGATGTCGGCCGCGTCGCCAAGACTGGCTCGGTCAAGGTCACCGAGCAATACAGCATCGAACGCTACTCCCACGTCATGCACATCGTCTCCAATGTCGAAGGTGTGCTGAAAGACGACGAAGGCCCGCTGTCGGTACTCAAGGCCACTTTCCCCGCCGGCACCGTTTCCGGCGCGCCGAAAGTACGGGCAATGGAGATCATCGACGAACTGGAGCCGACCAAGCGCGGCATTTACGCGGGAGCGGTTGGCTACCTCGGTTTCAATGGCGACATGGATCTCGCCATCGCCATCCGCACCGCCGTCATCAAGGATGGTCGCATCTACGTCCAGGCCGGCGCCGGCATCGTCGCCGACTCGAATCCGGACGCCGAATGGGAAGAGACGCGCAGCAAGGCGCGCGCCCAGTTGCGCGCCGCCGAAATGGCCGAGTCAGGTCTCGACACCCGCTTCGAGTAAGCCCGATCCGTGGCCGACGTCAGGTCCGCAGCAGCGCCAGCGCCGCTTGGGCGTGTTCGGCCGCTTCGCGTCCGTGGCGGGTGAGGTAGCCGCCATCGGCCTGCGAGATCAGGCCCTTGCCATGCAAGCGCTCGGCCGCGGCGATTACCGCCGGGTCGGCGTCTTTGTGCACCTTGATGCCTAACTGGGTTGTTTCCGGGTCGAAGCGTAGCAGGGTGTTCAGTTCGTGCATCAGCTCGGGCGTGTAGGGCAGGGTGTGGGGCATGTCAAGACCTCGTTCGTAATTGAAAGGGGATTCCGCTTTCGTGGCGCCGTACCGCTAGCGCCGACTTTTTTCGGGGTGAATTTCGCGAACTTCGCCCTGCTCTGCCGCGTCTTCGCGCAACACCTCGCCCTCGAACACGCGACCGCCGACGGGGTTGCGCACGAAATCGGCGGGGTTGGTGGAGGCATTGGCGGCGTTGGCGGGCTGGGGCCGTTCACGCAGCCGCTGGCGCAACTCGCGCGTCTTCCACCACAGGTAGCCCCACAGCAGCAACCCGACAGCGACGATGACAGCGAAGACCACCGCCGAGAACATCAGGCCGACGACCAGCATGATGGCGCCGGCCGCGGTGGTCAAAATCTTTTCAGCCAGATTGGTCTGGCGCAAGGGTGTGGAGTTCTTCATACCGCCAATTCTAAGCGCAGGCGGGGCAAAGGGCTGACGCCCTGGGTCGGCAGGTATAATTTCCGGCTTCCGCCGCATCCCGCGCCGCGCCCAAAATTCATACCCAATCCATGCAGGAAAAATACCATCCCGGCGAAATCGAGCAGGCCGCCCAGCGCCACTGGGAATCCACCGGCGCCTTCCGCGCCATCGAGGATTCGACCAAACCGAAGTACTACTGCCTGTCGATGTTCCCCTACCCATCGGGCAAGCTGCACATGGGGCATGTGCGCAACTACACCATCGGCGACGTGCTGGCGCGCTGGCACAAGATGCGCGGCTACAACGTGCTGCAACCCATGGGCTGGGATGCCTTCGGCCTGCCGGCCGAAAACGCGGCGATACAAAACAAGGTGCCGCCAGCCAAATGGACCTGGGACAACATCGCCTACATGAAGCAGCAGCTCCAGTCGCTCGGCTTCGGCCTCGACTGGGGGCGTGAGCTGGCGACCTGCCAGCCCGAGTACTACAAATGGAACCAGTGGCTGTTCCTGCGCATGCTGGAAAAAGGCATCGCCTACAAAAAGACCCAGGTGGTGAACTGGGACCCGGTCGATCAGACCGTGCTGGCCAACGAACAGGTGATCGATGGTCGCGGCTGGCGCACCGGCGCGTTGGTGGAAAAGCGCGAGATTCCCGGCTATTACCTCGCCATCACCCAATACGCCGACGAATTGCTGGCCGCGCTCGACACCCTGCCCGGCTGGCCCGAGCGGGTCAAGACCATGCAGGCCAACTGGATTGGCAAGAGCCATGGCGTGCGCTTTGCCTTCCCTTATGAACTGGATGGCAAGCGCGAGAAGCTGTGGGTCTACACCACCCGCGCCGATACCCTCATGGGCGTCACCTTCGTCGCCGTCGCCGCCGAACATCCGCTAGCCACCCGCGCGGCGCAAGGCAATGACAAGCTGGCTGCTTTCATCGACGAGTGCAAGCACGGCTCGGTAATGGAAGCCGACATGGCGACGATGGAGAAGAAGGGGCTGCCGACAGGTATCTTCGTCGCTCACCCGCTCACCGGCGAACAGGTCGAGGTCTGGGTCGGCAACTACGTGCTGATGGGCTACGGCGAGGGCGCGGTGATGGCAGTGCCGGCCCATGATGAGCGCGACTTTGCCTTCGCCAGGAAGTATGGCCTGCCGATAAAACAGGTGATCGACCTGACCGGCAAGGAATACTCGCTGGACGGCTGGCAGGAGTGGTATGCCGACAAGCAGTCCGGCGTCTGCATCCATTCGGGCAAATACGACGGTCTTGCCTATGCAGCCGCCACCGATGCCATCGCCGCCGACCTGAAAGCGAAAGACCTCGGCGACAAGCAGGTGCAATATCGGCTCAGGGACTGGGGCATCTCGCGCCAGCGCTACTGGGGCTGCCCGATTCCGCTGATCCACTGCGACGGCGATGCCGTTTCACCAGGGTGCGGCACCGTACCCGTACCCGACGAGCAGTTGCCGGTGGTGCTGCCCGAAGATTGCGTGCCGGACGGTTCCGGCAATCCGCTGCTGAAGCGTCCCGATTTCCTGAATTGCACCTGTCCAAAGTGCGGAAAGCCGGCCAAGCGCGAAACCGACACCATGGACACCTTCGTCGACTCGTCCTGGTACTACGCCCGCTACTGCTCGGCCGGCAATAACGTGGCCATGGTCGACGCACGGGCGAAATACTGGTTGCCGGCCGACCAGTACATCGGCGGCATCGAACACGCCATCCTGCACCTGCTCTACTCGCGCTTCTGGACCAAGGTAATGCGCGACGTGGGGCTGCTCGACCAGGACGAACCCTTCGCCAACCTGCTGACGCAGGGCATGGTGCTCAACCACATCTTCTCGCGCCGCACCGACAAGGGCGGCATCGAATATTTCGCGCCGGAAGAGGTCGCGCTGGTGCGCAACGAGAGTGGCCACATCACCGGCGCCACCTCGATAGCCGATGGCGGCGCGGTCGATTATGGCGGCATCGGCACCATGTCGAAGTCCAAGCGCAATGGCGTCGACCCGCAGTCGCTGATCGAACAATACGGCGCCGACACCGCACGTTTTTTCATGATGTTTGCCGCGCCGCCGGAACAAACGCTGGAATGGTCCGATGCCGGCGTCGAAGGTGCCTACCGTTTCCTCAAGCGCGTCTGGGCTTTCGGTCACGCCAATCGCGACAGCATCGTCGCGAAATCGACGCTGCCAGAAAAGCTGCCCGAGGCACTGGCCAGCGTCCGTCGTGAAATCCACGCCACCCTCAAGCAGGGCAACCATGACCTCGGCAAGCTCCAGTTCAACACCGTCGCCTCGGCGGCGATGAAGATGCTCAACGCGCTGGAAAAAGCGCCCGAGGATGCTGGCCGTGCCGCCGTTGTAGCGGAGGGGTTTTCCATCCTGCTGCGCCTACTGTCGCCAATCACGCCGCACGTCTGCCACGCATTGTGGCTCGAACTCGGCTTAGGGAAAAATGAGGGCGACGACATCTACAAGGCCCCCTGGCCCGAGCCGATCGAAGCCGCCCTGGTGCAAGACGAGATCGACCTGGTATTGCAGGTGAACGGCAAACATCGTGGCAATGTTCGTGTGCGGGCCGACGCCGACAAAACGTCGATCGAGGCAGCCGCGCTAACCCACGAGATGGCGCAAAAATTCATGGAAGGCAAGCCGCCAAAAAAAATCGTGGTCGTTCCTGGCCGTCTCGTCAATATCGTCGTCTGATCATGCCAACTCTCCAGTTTCCCCGCCCCCCCCATCTCATCCAAACGCGCCGGGTTCTCCTGCTCGTGGCCGCCACCCTCGCGCTGGCGGCCTGCGGCTTCCAGTTGCGCGGCAGTCGAGCCCCCGTCGACCTGCCCTTTGCCACGGTGCTCATCGGGCTGCCCACATCGTCCGAATTTTATGCCGCACTCAAGCGTGGCATCGAGTCATCGCCGAAGACGCGCGTGATCGAAGACCCGAAATCGGCGCAGGTCGTCCTTTCCATCACCGGCGACGCGCAGGCGAAGAACGTTCTCACGCTCGACACTTCGGGCCGCGTGAGCGAATTCGAACTGATACGAACCATCAGCTACCGCCTGCACGATGCGGCGGGCCGCGACTGGTTGCCGCCGGGGCAAGTGGTGATCCGCCGCAACTTCAAGTTCAGCGATGCCCAGATTCTGGCCAAGGAAGCGGAGGAAGCCCTGCTCTGGCGCGACATGCAGAACGATGCGGCCCAGCAATTGTTGCGCCGCATCGCCACGGCAAAAGCACCAACCGCGAACTAACCCACCATGAGCGCTTCAAGTCGCAGGGAAAACCGCTGCAAGCATCTCCGGACAGTGGCGGGAGAACAGGGAGACGGCGGGTGATATTGCGCTCCGACCAGCTTGCCGCTCACTTGGCCAAGCCCCTGGCGCCGCTCTACGTCGTGCACGGCGATGAGCCGCTGCTGACTATCGAAGCGGCCGATGCCATTCGTGCCGCAGCCCGTACGCAAGGCTATGCCGAGCGCGAAGTGCTGATCGCCGGCGGCAGCTTCCGCTGGGAAGAACTCTTTCTCGCGGCCGGCAACATGTCGCTTTTTGGCGGCGACAAACTGGTCGATCTGCGCCTGCCCACTGGCAAGCCGGGGCGCGAGGGTGGCGATGCCCTGCAACGCTATTGCAAGCAACCGCCCCGCGGCGTGCTGATGCTGGTAACGCTGCCGCAGATGGATTGGCAGATGAAAAAATCCGCCTGGTTTCTGGCGCTGGTGGCCACCGGGGTTGCCCTCGAACTGAACGCGCCGACCTTGACCGCGCTGCCCGAATGGATCGCCGGGCGACTAAAGCGGCAGCGGCAGGGCGCGCCACGCGAAGCCCTGGAATTCATCGCCGCCCACGTCGAGGGCAATCTGCTCGCCGCCCATCAGGAAATTCTCAAGCTCGGCCTGCTTTATCCCGAAGGCGAGATTTCGCTGGCGCAAATCGAAGTAGCGGTGCTCAACGTCGCCCGCTACGACATCGGCAAGCTGCGGCAGGCCTTGACCGGCACCGACCCGGCGCGCTGCGCCCGCGTCATCGAGGGACTCAGGGCCGAAGGCGCCGCGCCGCCGCTGGTGCTGTGGGCCATCGCCACCGAGGCGCGCAACCTGTTTCAGAAGGTGCCCGCCCGCCGCCGCGCCGCCCGTGCGGCGATCCTGCACGCCGCCCGTATCGACCGCCTGATCAAGGGCGTGGCGCGCGGCGACTTGTGGGATGAATTTCTTCAACTGTCGCTGCGATTGACGCGGCCAGCATGACAAGGAAGCGCGAAATGGATATCAAACACTACATGGAAGGTGTCGGCCAGGCGGCCCGCGCCGCTTCGCGCGACACGGCGCGGGCCTCGACCGCCGCCAAGAACACGGCGTTGCTGGCCATGGCGCAAGCGATCCGCGATAGCCGCGCCGCCTTGCTCGCCGCCAACGCCGAGGACGTGACAGAAGCTAAAGCCAACGGCCTCGACGCCGCCATGATCGACCGCCTGACGCTGACGACCAAGGGCGTGGAAAGCATGGCGCAGGGATTGGAACAGGTCGCCGCCCTGCCCGACCCGGTCGGCGAAATCACCGACATGAAGCTTCGCCCCAGCGGCATCCAGGTCGGCAAGATGCGCGTGCCGCTCGGCGTGGTCGGCATCATCTACGAGGCGCGGCCGAATGTTACGGCCGACGCGGCAGCACTCTGCCTGAAGTCGGGCAACGCCGCCATCCTGCGTGGCGGCAAGGAAGCGATCCGCGCCAACCAGGCCATCGCCGCCTGTGTCCGGGCCGGCCTCAAGGCCGCTGGCCTGCCCGAAACCGCCGTGCAGGTGATCGAAACCACCGACCGCGCCGCGGTCGGCGAACTGGTGGCGATGCCGCAGTACGTCGATGTGATCGTGCCGCGCGGCGGCAAGGGGTTGATCGAACGCATCAGCAAGGAAGCGCGGGTGCCGGTGATCAAGCACCTCGACGGCAATTGCCATGTCTACATCGACGACGCGGCCGAGCCCGCCAAGG
>JAIFMO010000026.1 GCA_020048435.1 Sulfuritalea sp. | reverse complement strand
GTAAAACGCTCAAGCCGAACGCTGGCGGCAAGCAGCTCACGTGTCTCGGCATCACTGCGGGTATAGCCACTCTCGTTTTGCAGCACCATGCCGGCCACCAGGGCAATCGGCGTCAATTCCCCACCGTATCCGGCATCCAGAATCTGGCCGACGAGTTCCCCGCAGCCGCCGAGGACTTCGGCAAACCAGAGCCGAATCTGCTTGCGTGCCTTTTCCGAAAGGGCATCGTAACGCTGCGCAGCGCCCGGTGACAGGGACCAGCGAAGGATCGCTCCCAGGTCCGGCCGGTTTCCCTGTTCAGGCGCCAGGCCAAGCACCGTGCGCAGAACATGAAACCAGGCCGTATCGACATCAAGCAAGCCGCCACGGGCCGGCGGATAACCACTGGCCGGCAGATTTTCGAGCAGCGCCTCGCCGACCCATGGCCAGCGCGCCAATCGGGAATCAATGTCCATGGCCTGGAAGGCATGGCGCACCATATCCCAGGCTTCCACGGAAAACACCTTTCCACGGGAAAAGCGGGAAAGCACATCGGCCCCCAATGCCTTTTCGGGCAGCGGCGTCATCACCACCAGCCCCGGAATCGAGTCCTGCGTTGCCTGTTCGGAAAGATTCAGCAGATGTTCGCGGATCGCGATGGGCGAGGCGCACCAGACCACCGAAAACTCGCGATTGCCGACACGAACAGAAGATGGCCAGGTGCCACCACTCTGTGCCCGTATGCCAATCACGCTGGCCGATGGGTCGTGCTGCAAGACCACATCCACTTGGGCTGCAATCTGTCGTGAGGAAGGATTGACCAAGGCATTCATGGCTAGGACTTCCGGGTGATTTTCCAGGAAATGGTCAATCGGTAATCGGTATCTTTGGCCAGTTCGGTACGGATTTCCTCCAGGGAGGCAAGTGCAGCCGATACCGGCAAGTCATCCTTGGCACCCTGTTGCACCACGCGCACGCCCGGTTTCGGTGGCTCCGGCGGCGGAACCACGGGGGGCGTGGGCGGTGGAGACGGTGGAGCCTCGGTCAGCAACTTCAGCGCCTTGCCCTTCTGCTCCGCCAACGCGGCATTCAGGCCGATGGCCTGTTCGTCGGATTTCAGGATCTCGATCAAGCGATCGTGCATGGCCTTGGCGGCCGTCTTGCGGTGATCCTGCAAAGCAAACACCGCAGAGAACAGATCCCAGTCCGCTGTTTTGACAGTCTCATCGAGGGCCTGCGCCTTCCCGATGGTCTGGCCATAAGCGGCATCCGTGGTCGCAATGGCGGTTCCCGCGAGGGTCTTGATCACATTGACATTCGGCACCGTCATGGCGACCAACAGCGCAGCCACGCCATCCGCTGTCTGAAGTCGATCGGAAGCTTCCCCGACGGGAGCAATCGAACGCCAACGGGTCGCCAGGTTGCTGGCGTAATCCTGCACCCACTTCCTGCGCTGGCTGGCTTCAGTCAGCAGTAGTTCCTTCAGCTTGGCGACATTACCTGCGTTGAGTGACTCCGCGACCGTCAGCCCGAAGAACAAGCCGGCCCGCCGGACAGCCTCCTTCCAGTCAGCCTCCTCCGGCAAAGCCTGTTCTCGGAGCTCGAGCTCATTGGGCGTGTTTTCGAGCGTCGGCGAATAAGGTCCGTTGTTCAGATAAAAGGAGCGATTCGTCAGGACAGCAAAGGTCTGGACGATCAGGTTCTGAATGTCGGTCGGCAGCCCCATCGGCATGGGATCATCAATCCACTTGCGCAACTTCGCCACAGTGATGCTGCCACCCTCACCCTCCGCTGCCTGACGTTGCAGGAAATGGGTACGCCAGTGGTTCTCCAGGGCAAGGTGGGTTTCGCCCATGTTGCCCAGCTTGAGCGGATTGACGATGGCACGCGTCAGCTGACGTATGGCCCGATCGGCGACATGAACGCGGTGATCCTTGTCTTCCATCGCCCGTGACAACTCAATCTCCACCTTCTTGAGCACAGCCAGCTTCACTTCGGTTTCGAAGAGTGGATGGGCCGGGTAACGATGCGAGAAAAGCTGGTCGAGCAGGTTGATGAAGGATTCCTTGAGATTCGCCCCCACCGGAGCCAGCGGCTGGAAGGTGCGATCAAGGGTACGGAACTGATCGGATGTCGGCAGGCGCTGATCGACCGCATCACGCGGCTCTTGAGCAATGCCGTAGGCCACCTCAAGGATTTGCTTCATGCGCTGGAGCAACATGTCGCGTTGGTTCTTCGCCAATGAGCGCGCCTGCGCCCGATCCACCACCGAGAGATGGGTGGCGTAGTCATTGAAGCGTTCCCCGGTCAGGATGTAGTCCAAGACCACCAGACGGCCGAGATCCTTCTGAGCCTTCTCCGAAAGGAAAGACGGCAGCCAGACCAGGGTTTGCGACCCATCGCCGTTGTAACGATCCAGACGGGCAAGATCATCCGCCGGGGTGCGGTTCGGCTCATCGAAGGGGAAATCGAGGATCACCGTCCAGGTGCCATCACTGCCACGCAGACGGTCATCGGCAAGCTCACGGACGTTTTCGTAGAGCACTTCCACGGTACGTGACGTGCCACGCCACAGGGAGGTGAAGTGCGTGAACAGCTCATTCGTGTCCGGAATCGACAATTCTGCGAACAGGATTTCGCGGATTTTGCGCCGACGATTCCCTGGGTTGTCGTGACCCTCAGCCCCCTTGATGATCGGCTCGATGTCGATGCCCGTCACCTGAATCGAGATCACCGGGTTCTGTTCATCGGTGATCTTGATCTCGCCGACTTCGGCAGCCCAGTTCATGCACTTCTTCAGGACATCCTGCGCTTCACGTCCGGCAATCGGCGACTTCACCGAACCGTGGTTCAAGGCAGCCAGACGCTGCGCAGTCAGTGCCTTGAGCGCCTCGACCTCTGGAACCAGCGCCGAGAGCAAAAGTGTCTTGAGAATCCGCGCATCGTTGCGGAAGGCACGCGCACGACCGGCATCTGCTGTCCCGGCCTGGATGTCGTCCAAGCTCACGCCATGCGCACGCTCGAGCAGGGGGACCAGCTTCTGGCGGTAAAGCCGCTTGGCGTTGTCAAAATGCAGGCGCATCGCATCGGAGAACGGTTCGTCGCCATCGACGATCACGTCCCACAAATCGCCCACAGGAATGATCTGGCCGAGTTCAAGGTCCTCCCGACGATCCACCAGTAACTGCAACATGAGCTTCAGTGCCGTCCGCTCCCGTTGCAAAACGCTGGACACGGCCACCAGGGTTTGCACCAGGGCCGGGCTGAACGGATAAACCAGACGGAACATCTCGCGGTCGGCGTTGGTCGTCAGCAGGGTTTCCAGCACCGCCTTGGACTTGCTGGCAAAGTCTTCAAAGGCACCGTCCATCACCTGGCGTGAAGACTCATCGACCGGCCTCAGTACCCGTGCCTGGGCAATCATCGGCAGGTTGCGGTCTTCCAGGGTGATGGTGTGAAATCGAGCTTCCCAATATTTCAGGACGTCGGCAAACTGCATTTGCATCGCGCCGGCCATGTTGTCGCCGACCAGTTCGCGCAAGTCGCGCTGGCGGGCCACGAAACTGACCAGGGGAATCGGCCGGTCCGCATTCGCCGCTTCAACCAGCTTGGAGAGCTTGGCCCCCTCACTGCTGACGAAGGCCACATTCGCGGCCTGGCTGGCCAGCCACAGGATCAACTCATCCAGGAACAGGATGACCGCGTCGTAACCGAGATCGCTGGCGTGCCGGGACATGATGGCCAGACCATCGTCCAGCGAGACAAAAGCCTCGCCACTGCCACCAGCCACCGTCGCGTAGGAGGTAAAGAAACAGCCAATCAGGTCGCCGACCAGTCGAGTACGTTCATCGCCACGCGGTGCTTCGAGCATCGCGGCCTCAAAGCTCTGCGCATCCCAGCCCCCGGAAAGATCCCCCCAGCCATCGCCACCACCGCCGGCCGAGGCATACTGGTTCAAGGCAGCGAAGAACGATTCATCGCCCATGCGCAAGCGTTGCTGCGTGGCGTCACGGAACAATCCTTCCGCCAGATAGAAACCGGGAATCGGCGCTTTCGGATGCAAAGCACGTACATGGTCAGCGTAGCCGCCGAGGATGGCCGACTCCATGTTGCGCGCACCGATCATGTGATATGGCACCAGCAGGAATTTCTTTCCGTCCGTCCAGGTGTTGTGCTTGGCCACCGCGCTGGCCAGTTCCTTGATCGATCGTGCCCGGGTATTGCCCGCCAGCAGCAAGTTCATCACCGCCATGAAATGGCTCTTGCCGGAACCAAAGCTGCCGTGCAGGTAAGCCGCCTTGCTTTGCCGTGTCGCCAGCGCCGACTTTATGAAGTCCAGCGCGTTATCGAAGGCGGTGGCCAGTTGCGGGGTGACCACATAATTCGCCAACGTCGCATCCGCCGAGCGAACCCCTTCGGAAAGCTTGAGGACGAAATCGCCTTGATGAACCCGTTCCGGGATCGAAATCAGTTCGCGAATCAAGGTCATGTCACATCCAATCCTATTGCCAAGGCAAACTCGCGTACGCTCACGATCTTCACATGGGGGACCAATTGTCGTGCCTCGGTGAAATCGCCATCACCGGTAATCAGAAAATCAGCCTTATGCCCTCCGGCACATGCCAGAAACGGTGCATCCTTGCGGTCGCGTGGAAAATCCGGCAAGGGTTGTGGTGCTGTCATGACGGTGTCGGAAGTCAGCAGGCCGCCCCACCAGTCGATCACTTCCGGTGGCAGGGCAAAGCGCGGGCGCTGAATCACTTCCAGATACTCGGCCAAGATGGCCGGCGACACCAGCCATCGTACCGAATCATTAACCAAACACCAGCGTAACACCCGTTCCGGGAGACGATCGCGAATGACCGCCGAGACCACAACGTTGGTATCGATGACAACCTTCATCGCGTCTGCCGCACCGTGTCGATTTCTGCCGCGATGTCGGCATCACTGATTGCCTGCGCTTGCGGCAAGTTTTGAACGGTCTGCATCAACCGCCCCCATTCCTGCTCACTTTCGACCGCATTGCGTTCGGCGCCGACAACCAGCACTTCCACCAATGCCCCCGGCGCAAAAGGCAATTGGCCGATGGCCAGCTCGCCGGACGCCTGCACCCGGGCATAAGTCTTATAGGCTTGCATGGCACTCTCCTTTACGATTCATGTTGTTGGCTACGTGAGGCAGGGGCAGAATCAGGACATTCTGGCCCAATTGAATTTCTCCAACGAGCTGTTGGAGAATTACGTTCAACCCATTGCCGCGCCCAGTACGTCACCGCAATGGGCGCAGTGCTTGATCTTACGATGCGGGCAATCAAATTACGCACCCGATCCGGATTGTCCTGCCCGCGTTCCTCGGCGCGCCGAAACACCTGTTCCGGACGGGAAAACTCGGGGGTTGCCGGAATGTTCGTGGCCATGCGATTGCCGGCCAGGGTCCAGAGGACATGGGCTGCATAGGCCGGGATGAAGTGATCCGACGTTGATAACTCCCCGCCACGCACGGCCTTGTATTCGGTCACCAGCCAGTCGGCTGCCATGCGCAGGGCGTTGCGAGGCTTGATCTTCGGCTGAAACAGATCGACTTCCTGCAACAGTGGCACTTCACTCATCGCCATTCTCCTTAACTTGCCCGCCGCCGGCCGCGGCGCGCCGCAGTTACTGTGGGTTGCCAGGCCAGCACCGCTTCACGCGTCAGGCCCAGGCCACGGCATTCCTCGTCGACGAACCCATCCAGGTAATCACCCATGCGCGTGCCGTGTTCGGGATCGGGGTCGTTGTGCCATTGCTTGATCCACGGCACCAGCTCATGGATGCCGCCGAGCAACGGCTTGAGCCGCTCGGCGTCCCAGCCTTCGTTGTCCTTGAGGTCGAGGTAATACGAGGCAATGGCGGTGGCCAGTTGCAGCGGGTTCAGTCCGGCCCAGGCGATGACCAGGCTACCGTCGGCATCGCGGCTGCACTGCGGGAAGCTTACAAAGCGTTCCTTCGGCACATCCAGCCCGCCGCGCAGGCGCCAGAAGTCGGCTTTCTGGAAGTCGGTGGATTTGTACTTGGGCGGCACGGGGATGATGCCGACTGCCGCCGCCTTGCGCTTCTTGCGTTCCTCTTCGTCCGTCGTCTCGGCATCAATGGCGTCTTCCTTTC
>JAIFMO010000172.1 GCA_020048435.1 Sulfuritalea sp. | reverse complement strand
ACTACCTCCAAAGAAAGTGTAGCACAGGCGGAAGATGGGAAAACGGTCTATGATTCAAAAACAACAAAAGTTGAGGGCAAGCAAGATGAGCGTGGAAAACCTGGTGAAACAGGCACTCAAGGACAAGGCTCCGGGGCTGCTGCGGGAACTGATGGCGAGCGGCAAGCTCAACGAGTTCCTGACGGACAGGGCGGGCCAGATACACGAAGCAACGGTGACGCTGGGGCGGGAAATAGCGGAGAGCCAGGGGTACAGCAAGGCGCTGAATACCGACCCGATGGAAGCGGTAGGGATTCTGAATATGGCGACGGCGCTGGCGCGGGAGCAGGTACAAGCGGAAATGCTGGAGTTCCCGCAAGCCGGGACATCCCGCTCAAGTCAGGACGCAACTACGCCTTCGGAGACGCCGATCTAACCTACGAAGGCTCATGGCGCAAGAAGGCCGAGCAGAACGTCGAGGCCGTCGAACTGCTGAAGAAGCTCGAAGCAGACGGCCGCCAGGCCACCCGCGACGAGCAGGCCGTCCTGGCGAAGTTCATCGGCTGGGGATCCTCCGAGATTGCCAACAGCATATTTGGCGACAAGCTCGACAAGCAGCTTGCTGCGCTCGATAACTATGATTTGGCCATGGAGCGGATGGGCAAGAATGACACGCTCTGGCGCGGCGACCGCGGCTATTACGAGGCGTTCGCCGTCGTGCATCCTGGCGGAAACCACTGGTCGATCAACCAAATCACCCGCGCCGAACTGGCCAAGGCACGCCCGAGCAGCACGGCGAGGAAGTGGGGCGAGCTGCGCGATCGCCTGAAGGCGGTGATTACCGACGCCGAATGGGCTGACGCCGCGCGCTCGACTCAGAATGCGCACTACACCAGCAAGGGCATCGTCAAAGCGATGTGGCGGGCGGCCGAGCGGATGGGCTTCAAGGGTGGCTCGATTCTGGAGCCTGGCTCCGGCATCGGTGTGTTCCCAGGCCTGTTGTCGCCCGAAATGGCGACCAACTCGGTATACACCGGGATCGAAATGGACACGATCACCGGAGGAATCCTCAAGCAGCTATTCCCCGACGAGCGGATCCTGGTCGAGTCGTTCATCGACTCTCAGCTTCCTGAAGGCTTCTACGACATGGCGGCAGGCAACCCGCCGTTTGCCGCCATGAAGGTGTTGGCCGACCCGAAGTACAAGAAATATGCCTTCTCGCTGCATGACTACTTCTTCGCCAAGACGGTAGACAGCGTGAAGCCTGGCGGCATTGTGGAGTTTGTTACCAGCCGCTTCAGCATGGACAAGCTATCCGACAAGGCACGCGCTTACATTGCCGAGCGTGCCGACCTGGTGGGTGCTATCCGCCTGCCGCAAACCGCGTTCAAGCAAAACGCCGGTACCGACGTTGTGACCGACGTTCTGTTCCTGCGCGTCAAGGTGCCTGGCGAAACCTTCGAGCATGCCCAGCCGTGGGCCAAGTCTGTGCCGCTCAAGATTAACGGCCGCGACTACCCGATCAACGAGTATTTCCATGCCCACCCTGAAATGGTGCTGGGCAAGCACGCCGATAGCGGCAAGATGGCGACTAGCCCGGATCCTCAGTACACGGTGGAAGCTACCGACGAGGACATCGAATCGCAATTCGACCGTGCCGTGATGAACCTGCCGGAGAACGTCTACCAATCCGACCGCGGATCTGCAGCCGAAGCCGCCCAGGTGCGGGAAATCGACTTCAACCCCAAGGCGAAAAAAGAAGGCAACTTCTACGTTACCGACGCTGGCGTCCTGATGCAGCGCGAGGGCGGCGTCGGCCTGCGTGTCGAACTGAAGAAGCCCAAGGACGAAGCGCTTATCAAGGATTACGTCGGCCTGCGTGATGCGCTGAAGCAAGCCCATTATGACCAGTTGAACGACGGCGATTGGGGCAAGTCGCTGGACGCGCTGCGCACCGCCTACGCTGGCTTCGTGGCGAAGCATGGCCAGGTCAACCAGTTCACCGAGTACACGCGCAACGTCAAGGTCGAGGATGAGGAAACCGGCGAGGAATACATCGACGAGAAGACGTATCGGCGCTTCCCCCTGCTGTCAAAGCTGGACGAAGACCCGGATTACAGCCTGGTTTCCGCCCTGGAGACAATCGACGGCGATACCGGCGTCATCAGCGAAAGCAAGTTCCTCACCGAGCGCGTGCTTGGGAAACCTGATAAACGGGACGTCAAGACGCCATCCGATGCGCTTCTGGCAGTCCTGAACGACACCGGCAAGGTCGACCCGATGGCCATTGCCGAACGCCTGGGGATGTCCGAGAAGGACACAATCGCCGCGCTTGGCTCGCTCATCTTCAACGACCCGTCCGCTGGCTGGGTGATGGCGGATGAATATCTGTCTGGCAACGTCAAGAAGAAGTTGCGTGACGCGCAGGAGGCCGCAAAAGCTGACCGCAAACTGGAGCGCAACGTCGAAGCGCTGCTGGCCGTCCAGCCTGCCCCGGTACCGCCTAGCGACATTGCTGCCAAGATTGGCATGAACTGGATCCCGGAAAAGGTCTACGAGGACTTCTTGCGCGAAATTACCGGGGTGAGTGCAAGGGTGCATTACAACGAGCGCACCGGGCAATGGGCGGTCGAGAAGATTTCAGGCTGGGCGACGAACGCCGCAACGGCTGATTGGGGAACGAACAGCCGCGATGCTGCCGACATCCTTTTGGCTGCGCTTACCAGCGCGCCTATCCGTATCACCAAGACGGTCGGAAGCGGAAAAGACAAGAGTGTCGTATTCGACCAGGATGCGACTGAAGCCGCCAACCAAAAGCGCAAGTTGATGCGTGATGAGTTCTCGCGCTGGCTATGGCAGGACGGCACGCGCACCGATGAACTGGTGCAGCTTTATAACGACAAGTTCAATACGATCGTCCCGCGCGCCTTCGATGGCCGTCACCTGACCCTGCCTGGCACGTCGAAGCAATGGAAGGTTTTTGCTCACGTCAAGCGCGGTGCCTGGCGCATCATCCAAAGCGGGAATACCTACCTGGCGCATGCTGTCGGATCCGGAAAGACGTTCCAAATGGTGATCGCCGCCATGGAGCAGAAGCGTCTCGGCCTCGTCAAGAAACCAATGATGGTGGTGCCGAACCACATGCTGCAGCAATTCGCCCGGGAATGGCAGGATCTCTACCCGGCTGCGCGCCTGATGGTTGCGGACGAAAAGAACTTCAATACCGAGAACCGCCGCCGCTTCGTGTCCAGGGTGGCGCTGTCCGACCTGGATGGCGTCATCATCACGCATTCAGCCTTCAAGCTGCTAGACCTGGATCCCGAGTTCAAGCGCGGCATGATCGAGCAGGAATTGGATTTCCTGCGCGCTGCCTTGAGCGAAGCTGAAGACAACCAGGAGGACGGGAAGCGCGGGAAAAGCCCCAAGGTCAAGCAGATCGAGGCCCAAATCGAGAAAATGGAGCAGAAGCTCACGGCCGCCATGTCGGGCGAGGGCAAGGATAAAAACGTCCGCTTCGATGAGTTGGGCGTCGACCAGGTGTTTATCGACGAGGCTCACGAATTCCGCAAGCTGTCGTTTACCACCCAGCGCCAGGTAAAGGGCATCAGCCCAGGCGGATCCGATCGAGCGTTCGACCTGTGGATGAAAACCCGCTGGCTCGAACAGAAAAACCCGGGGCGCTCCCTGGTGATGGCATCCGGTACGCCGGTCACGAACACCCTTGCTGAGTTGTATTCGGTGCAGCGCTTCATGGCCAACGACGTGCTTGTCGAGCGCGGCATCGAGCAGTTCGACGACTGGGCCGCGATGTTTGGCGACGAGAACACGGAAATCGAGGCCGACGCCTCCGGCAAGTATTCCCCGGTGACGCGCTTCACCAAGTTCTTGAACGTGCCTGAATTGACTCAAATGTTCCGCGAGTATGCCGACGTGCTGACGTCCGACCACCTGGCCGTGCTGCTGGGCGACAAGCGGCCGAAGGTCAACGGCGGATCGCGCAAGCTGGTCATCACCGAACAAACCAGTGAATACAGCGGCTACAAACAGGAATTGGCGAGACGCATCGATGCCTCGCGCCTCTGGAAGCCTTCAAAGGATGAGCCGAACAACCCGGATCCGATCATCAGAATCATTGGCGATGGGCGCCTGGCCGCCATCGATATGCGCTTTGTCGACCCGAGCCTTCCCAGCAATCCAGAATCCAAGCTGAACCGCTTGATCGATAACGTCATCCGTGTCTACAAGGAAAGCTCTGACATTGAATACCGTGGGAAATCGACGGAAGACGCGGACGGGAATGAGATATTGGGCGACATCGAGGCGATCAAGGGCGCCACGCAAATGGTGTTCTCCGACCTGGGCTTCGGCGCCGGAGTGGCTGCAAGCCGCGGATTCAATGCGCGCGCCTGGTTCGAGAAGCGCATGCGCGAAGCCGGGATTCCGGCATCGCATATCGCCTTCATGTCGGACTCCAAGAAGTCGACAGACAAGCTCAAGCTGTTCAAGGACGTCAACGCAGGCCGCGTTCGCATCCTGGTGGGATCCAGCAAGAACATGGGTACCGGCGTCAACGCGCAACAGCGCCTTATCGCCTTGAGCCACCTGGACACCCCATGGTATCCGGCCGACCTGGAGCAGCGCGAGGGCCGCATCATCCGCCAGGGCAACAAAAACCCGTCGGTTCAGGTTTATGCCTTCTCCACCAAGGGCAGCTATGACGCCGTAATGTGGCAGATGCTCGCCAGCAAGCAGCGATTCATCGACCAGGCTTTGTCTGGCGACTCGTCGGTGCGGTCTATTGATGACGTATCGGAGTCGAGTCAGTATCAGATTGCCACGGCGATGACGTCGGACGACCCCCGTGCAATCCAGCTTGCCGGCCTGAACGCCGAAATTGAGAAGCTGCAGCGCCTCTATCGCGCCCATGAGGAACAGCGCGGTCGCCAGCGTCAGCAATACGCCATTGCCGGCGAAACGATCGCCTTCAACCGTGAGCGCCTGGCAGAAGCCGAAGACATCGCCAAGCGCGCCAAGGATCTATCCGGCGACAAGTTCAAGGCTGATGCGGACGGCAAGACCTACACGTCCCGCAAGGAATGGGGCGAGGCGCTGCTGAAGAAGCTCAAAAACCTGTCTGACAAGGCAGTCGAGGGGCGCATGGAGGTCGGCGTTATTTCCGGTTTCCCGGTGATATACGCCGGCCGCAAGCATGTAGGCGGCCTGTTCCAGTCTCGCATCCACCTGGCGCTGCCAAGCGGTCGTGTCTCTCTGGCTGAGACTGACCAGGCGGATCCGGTCGGGATGGCGGCGCGCTCTACCAATGCGATCGTCGCGCTGCAGCGTGAGCCGGAGGCCATGCGCGAGAAGATTACTCGGGCGGAAGATACTCGCAACGCGCTGGAGTCCCGCCTGCATGCGCCTTTCGAGTTCGCCGGCATGCTGGCCGACAAGATGAAAGAGGCCATTGAACTAGGTGCCGCCATGATGGCGGATCAGAACGGCACGGGTAGCACTGGAGATACCCGTCTGTTCGGCATCGAGTTCCTGAATTCGACCACGATGCTGTCCAAGGGTGGTAAGCGCGGCGGCATATCGGTTGCCACCCTGGAAGCCGTGCGCGATCGCATCGCGGCGAAAATGGAGAACCTGCCCCCTGTGCATGTCTTCGCCTCGCCTCTGTCCGATGGTGTTCCACTGCGCCTGCGCAGCTACATCGCCAATCAGGATGCCATCGAAACAGTAGAGGGCGCCATGCACGACGGCGCCATCTACCTGTTTGCCTCCGGCCTGGCTGACGAAGCCCGTGCCGAATTCGTCCTGGCTGAACACGAAGTCACCCACTACGGCCTGCGCGGAATGCTCGGCAAGGATCTCAACCGGGTTATGCAGAACATCTGGATGCACAACGCCAGGGTGCGCAAGGCCGCTTCCAGGATTGCCCGCAGTACGGGTGTGAGCCAAACCATTGCCGTCGAGGAAGTGCTTGCCGACATGAAGCCGGAAGAACTGACGGGGCTGCGCGGCTGGCGCATGCTGGTGGGCAAGGTGCGTGACTGGATGGCTGACAACGGCTTCACCAAGACGGCGGAATGGCTGAACATCCTGTTGAATGGCACCCTAACCGAGCAGGCCCAGGCCGACGCCTTTGTGGCCGACCTGGTGC
>JAIFMO010000065.1 GCA_020048435.1 Sulfuritalea sp. | reverse complement strand
GAGGCTGGCTGGAGTCCGCAATGCGAGACAACAGCAAGAGTAGGTGACAGATGGGGAGTACTGAAAGTTAGTGCCGTTTCTTGGAATGACTTTGATCCCGCCCAGAACAAGGCCCTTCCAAACCACTTGCAACCACGCCCCGAGTATGAAGTTCGATCAGGCGATTTTTTAATCTCTCGTGCCAATACTGCGGAACTGGTAGCAAAGAGCGTGGTTGTTAGAGATGCGCCGTCACACCTGATGCTCAGCGACAAAACGATCCGATTGCGTTTCAAACACGATGCCAGCCCGAGATTCTTCAGCTTCGCGAATAACGCACCGTTCGCACGCGGGTATTACGCGCGAATTGCTGGTGGTACCAGTAGCTCAATGAAGAACGTCTCTCGACAACAGATTCTCAGTCTCCCAGTCACGATCCCACCCCTCGCCGAACAACACCGCATCGTCGCCAAAGTCGATGAACTGATGGCGCTCTGCGACCGCCTCAAGTTTGATCTCGACGAATCTCGCAAGCGGCAGACACGTCTGTCAGCCACCCTCATCGAATCCGCCCTGCAAGCCGTCTAGGGAAAACCACCATGCCGGGGTCAGGCTTCGTCGGCGTTGCGCTTCCTGTTTACCCAATAAATGACTATCGCTGAATCCGAACATCGCACCATCAGATTACATGACCACACTCACTATCGAAGCCTCGCAACATCGTATCGGCATAGTACTAATCAGCACCCCAGAATCTTGTGTGGTCGATGACAGTCTGAAGAAGCCATAGGGACCTCGGACTCAATTCCAACCAATTGGACTTCGTCATCCACTCATCCAGCCCAATTTTGCAAATAGCCGCTTTCCGTTGTAACAATCAGCGGACTTTGGACTGTTTGATCGCCAGTAGCGCCTGATTGCGCAGGGTCTTCATCAGCGACAGTTCTCGCTCGGGAATGACGATGCTGTTGGCCTCTTGCTTGTCGCAGTAGATCAGTGCCACCGCCTGGCCCTTGATCATCAGGGGCATCAGGACAAAGGTTCTGGCCGAGACGGTGCTGCGGTACCAGGATGGAATCTTGTCGGCGATCTTGGGGTCAGCGATGTCCTTGATGACGATGTCCAGGCCGTTGCCTATCGCCAACTGGAACACGTTGGGCGTGTCTTTCAACGGAAAACGAAACTTGCGCGCCACCAGGTTGGCGTCCTTGCCGCAGCCCATGCGCGCCAACATGAAGCCGGATTTGTCGTCCCTCAGGCAAATCAGCGCGCGCTGGAAGTCCATGGCCCGGAGCATGGTTTCCACGGTGACGCTCAGAATATCGTTGAGCGCGAAATCGC
Organism: Sulfuritalea sp.; assembly: GCA_020048435.1. Classification (GTDB taxonomy): domain Bacteria; phylum Pseudomonadota; class Gammaproteobacteria; order Burkholderiales; family Rhodocyclaceae; genus Sulfurisoma. Next base: position 35,449 of record JAIFMO010000065.1, on the reverse strand, counting down.
CGACGATGGAATCGCTGAGTTTATCGATGCCGGCCGACAGCACCTGGTGTGGGTCATCGCGCGGCTTGCACGTGGCCGAGGGGGGCACGGCGCTGGTCGTCGTGTCGAGCGCCGCGACAGGGGCGAGCCTGCTCTGCCCGGCTTCGTCGTCGGGGCCGGCTTTGACCCAGTCTGTTACCTGTTTGACAAAGCTGCTTTGGGTAAGACTCACGCCCAAGGTGCTGGCAAACGCCTTGGTGTCTTCAAATGACTTTTCCACCATCGAGTGCAATTGCGGACCGGAAAATACCATGACCTCGGCAAATCGCTGGCGCAGACCGGACAAACCTTCGCCAGGTTGCTGGCTGGCGCCGCCAGTAAGACAGGCGCAGACTTCATTGCCAAATCCGGACAGAAGCCAGAGCATGTCTTCCGGGGTTTGCGGGCGTTCGATCAAACCGTCAGGTAGCGGTTGCAGACTGTGCACCATGGTCGAGGGGAACAGCCACTGCTCGGCCACCCCTTGGCCCAGAAGCGCGAAGTCGATGCCGAGCACCTTCGTCGCCGCCTCGTTTTCGGTGTGGGCATGCTGGTTGATCAAATCCCGTATCTGTTGCGCCTCGTCGGGAAAATACATCAGCGTGAGGATTTGACCGAGGCTGTGGAACAAGGCGCAGGTGTAAACCTCCTCGGCCCGGCGGGGCAGGAACAGCTTTCCGGCTTCGCGGGCGATGGTGCCGGCCATTTGGGCGCGCAGGAACGACTCCTTGATTTCGCGGGCACCGGCGCGGTTCTTTATCTGGTCGAACAGAACGACCGTTAGGGCGATGTCGCGCAAGGTAGAAAAGCCCAGCACGCTGACCGCGCGCGACACCGAGGTGATGCCGCTGCCGCTGGCGGCGCGGTAGCTGGCCGAATTGGCAACGCGCAGGATGCTGCTGGTGAGACCAAAGTCCTTGAGGATGATGGCCGACAAGCCCTCGATGTTCTGGTCCTCGGAATTGGTGATTTCATTGATTGCCGCCACTGATTCCGACAGGGCGGGGAAGCCGGGTTTGTTTTCCAGCCGCTGCAACAAGGACGCCAAGCCTGGGGCTTCAGACCCGCCTTCGCCCGGGATTATCGACTCGCTATTCATGGCGTGAGATTATCAACCGAAAACCTTGTTCGCCACCGACATGCGGCAATTCAGTCTGTACAATCAATGACGCACTGCATCACAGAAAATATTAATGGCACGGATATCCATATACGACTCCACGTTGCGAGATGGCGCCCAGGCGCAGGGAATTTCCTATTCGGTCGAAGACAAGATCAAGATTGTCGGGCGACTGGACGCGCTGGGGGTAAGCTACATCGAGGCCGGCAACCCGGGTTCGAACCCGAAAGACCTGGAATTTTTCGCGCGGGCAGCGGCGCTGCAACTGGTGAACGCGCGCCTGATCGCTTTTGGCGCCACGCGCAAGCCCGGCATCTGGGTTGCCGACGACGCCAATATTCTCTCGCTGCTCAAGGCCGGCACCGCCGCCATCGCCATTTTTGGCAAGAGCTGGGATTATCAGGTGCTGGAAATCCTGCGCACCACGCTCGACGAAAACCTGTGCATGATCGGCGATACGGTGCGCTATCTGAAGCAGCACGGCAAGGAAGTGGTGTTTGATGCCGAGCATTTCTTCGACGGTTACAAGGACAATCCGGACTACGCGCTGAAATCGCTGGCGGCGGCGGTCGATGCCGGCGCCGACTGCATCTGCCTGTGCGACACCAACGGCGGCAGTTTCCCCGACGAGATTTTCGACATCACCCGTGAGGTCTGCCAGCGCTTCAGCATCACGGTCGGCATCCACTGCCACAACGATAGCGACATGGCGGTGGCAAATTCCATCCGTGCGGTGCAGGCGGGCGTCACTCAAGTGCAGGGAACCATCAACGGGCTGGGCGAGCGCTGCGGCAACGCCAACCTCTGCTCGATCATTCCGAATTTGCAATTGAAGCTTGACCATGAGTGCATTCCCGCGGGGGCGATGCGCCATTTGACCTCCGTCGCCCTGTCGGTGGGCGAAATCGCCAACATGCCGCACAACGACAAGGCGCCCTATGTCGGCGGCCATGCCTTCGCCCACAAGGGTGGCATGCATATCGACGCGGTGGTCAAGAGCCCGAATTCCTATGAGCATATCAATCCTGAATTGGTCGGCAACAGCCGCCGGGTATTGATGTCCGAGGTGGCGGGGCGCAGCACGCTGCTGGCGCGCATCAACGCCGTCGATCCGGCCCTGATGAAGAATTCGCCGGAAATCGGTCGCATCGTTGAGCGGCTCAAGCAACTGGAGCACGAAGGCTATCAGTTCGAGGCGGCGGAAAGCTCCTTTGATCTGGTGGTGCGGCGGATGCTCGGTCGTTTTTCCTCGTTTTTCGAACTGGTCGAATTCAAGGTCATCGTCAATGAGCCGTCGGTCAATGGCGTCAATTCATCGGCGATCATCAAGATTCGTGTCGATGGCCAGGAAGAACTCACCGCCGCCGAGGGCGATGGCCCGGTCAATGCGCTCGACAAGGCGGTGCGCCGCGCGCTGGAACGGTTCTACCCGGCCATCAATGAAATCCGGCTCACCGATTACAAGGTGCGCGTGCTTGATTCGGACAAGGCCACGGCGGCCAAGGTGCGCGTGCTGATCGAATCGACCGACCAAATCGAGAACTGGACCACCATCGGCGTTTCCACCGATGTTATCAACGCCTCCTGGCTGGCGCTGGTGGATTCGATCGAATACAAGCTGCTGCGCGATCAGGAACGTACACTTTCTTGCTAATTTCTACTGGTATCCGGGAAGCCGTTGCAGCATTGCCTCCCGAAATGGCGATCCCGCCCTGCACCGTCAGAGACGTGATGCCGAGAAGGAGGGCGCGGTCTATCGTGGCCACTGCTGTCGGGCATGAACCACATTGAGCACCGTCACCGTGTTGGCGTCCTCAAGCAGGATGACGATGTAGTTCTCGTGGGCGACCAGTTCTTTGGTGCCGGGCACACGCCCCTTGCGACGCGGAAAATTGGGATCGGCCAACTGATCGATCTGCTCGTCAATCAGGAGCCATAACTCTGCCGCTGCACGCGGATTGTCTTGGGCGACGTAGGTCTCGATGGCGTCAAGGTCGGCACGGTACGACACCGTGCGGGCGACGTGCTTGCGTTTCACAGTGAGCGCTGCTTCTGCTCACGAATTTGCACCCATTCCGCCGCCGGGATAACCGCGTTACTGCCGTCCTGCAATCCAGCCAGAGAGGCGCCAACTTTCTCGCGCAACCAGATATCGTAGGCCGCCGCTTCGTGGGCATGCTTGAGTCGAGCGCTTGCATCCGCGCGGCGGCCGGTCTGCAGTGCCGCAGAATCGTACTGCGAGGCATCGACCTGATACTTGACGATGCCCAAGCCCCGCAGGTACTCGGTCAGCGTCTCGAAGCGACGGAAGATGCGCACGGCACCCCGCTTGGCGGCGAGGGTCCGTTGTGCCATGCCACACTGGACGACAACCCCCCAGCCGCCTGGCTGGCCGATGACTTGCGCCGTGCGCACTGCACCGGCCTCAACCAAGGTGGAGAGCGTTGAATGATCTATGGTTTGGAGCGAGGCGGTCATGGTGGCTTTTGAGTTGCGCGAGTAATTATTGTACGGGTACCCATATTACTACAAATAGGTAAGGCATTCCTGGTCAAGAAGGGGGCGATTCGGGGTGGTCCTCATGACGACGGCGACTTGCATGTTCTTTTTCGAACGACAAGCAGACGGCTAGTCATCGACCGCCCACTTCAAGCGGACCGTTATCCAGAAGGTACTGCCATGCCCCAACTGGCTGATCACGCCCACGTCGCCGTCCATCAGCTTGGCGATGCGTTTGGCGAGCACCAGGCCGAGACCGGCGCCACCGTACTTGCGGGTAGCGGAACCATCCGCCTGGGTAAACGCCTGGAACAATTGGGTTTGCTGCTCGGGGCTCAAGCCGATGCCTTGATCGGTCACTTCGATACGCAACATGACGCTGTGGCTGTCCTCCTCCAGGGCGAAAACGCGCAGGTCGATTCCGCCGTGCTCGGAGAATTTGATGGCATTGCCGACAAAATTGAGCAGTATTTGCTGGAGGCGCAAGCTGTCGCCACACAACATATCGGGCAATGTAGAGGGTATTTCGCCAGACAGGCTCAAACCCTTGGCCTGCGCCGGCCCATCCTGCATGCTCAGCGTGTCGGCAACCACTTGCGCGAGGGAGAAATTCTTGTCTTCCAGCGTCAACTGGCCGGCCTCGATCCGGGAGATGTCAAGGATGTCGCTAAGGATGGTAAGCAGCCGCTCCGAAGAATGCGCTACCTTGCCAAGATAGTCGATCTGCTTGGGGTCGGTGGCACGACGCAACGCCAGACTGGTCATGCCCATGATGCCATTCATCGGCGTGCGCAGTTCATGGCTCATGGTGGCGAGGAAGATGCTTTTCGCCCGGTTCGCGGCTTCGGCCGCGTCTCTGCTTTCGGCCAGTTCGGCGGTATTGCGCGCGGTGTTGTCGGTACCAATCAGCAGGTAGCCGATGATCGCGTTTTGATCATCGCGGAGCGCCGTGACCGACACGAGGGCCGGAAAGCGGCTGCCATCCTTACGAATGTAGGTTAGCTCGTAGATGTCCTCGATGCCGCGTGAGGCCTTGAAGACCAGCGCATCGAAGCCCGGCGTGATCGGAGTGTCGAGTTCGATACTCAATGCCTGGGCGCGCGCGATGATTTCCTGCGGATCGGAGATGTCAGCCGGGGAAAGTTTGTTCAATACGTCGGCTGCTGCGTAGCCCAGCATGCGCTCGGCGCCGACATTGAATATCTGGATGACGCCCCTCTCGTCGGTGGCGATACTCGAAAAGTTGGCGCTATTGAGAATCGCGGTCTGCAAGGCACCGGTTATCAGCAGGGCCGCCTGTCCGGACGGCACCATGTCGGCGGTGGTGGCGGTGGTGGGTATGACGGGATTCTTGAAAGCGGAAATTTTCATGAGGTCTTTCGCGTCCGAGCTCACGCCAACGAACGTCCGACGATTTCGAGCACGTCGCGCGATAGTCCGGCATGATCGCGCAGCGATTCGAGCGCGCCACGGGCATGGGCCTGTCGGGATGCATCGAACCGGCGCCAGCGGTCAAAGCAGCGCGCTAGGCGCGAGGCAACCTGCGGGTTGATCGGGTCGAGTCGCATGATCTGCGCGGCGAGAAAGCGGTAGCCGGCGCCATCGGCGGCATGGAAACGGACGTGGTTTCCGCCAAAGCCGCGCAGCAGCGAATACACCTTGTTGGGGTTCTTCAGGTCGAAGGCGGGGTGATCGAGCAGTTTCTCCACCTCGGTCAAGGTTTGCGGCCGCCGGCTGGTGGCCTGTACCAACAGCCATTTGTCGACCGCCAGCGCCTCGTGCTGCCAGCGGTGGTAGAAGGCGGCGAGGGCCTTGTCGCGCTCGGCGCCGTCGTATTGCGCCAGCGTGGCCAGTGCCGCGTACTGGTCTGTCATGTTGTCGGCGGTTTCGAACTGGCGCAAAGCCAGCGCGCGTGATTCGGTCGTGCCGGCTTCGGCAAGGTAGCCGAGGCAAAGATTGCGCAGGGCGCGGCGGGCCGCGTCGCGGGTGTCGAAACGATAGGGGCCGCTGGGCGCGAGGCTGTCGTAGCATGCCCGCAGTTGCGGGCCGAGGCGCAGGGCCAGAAACCGCCGCAGGTCGTTGCGGGCGGCGTGGAGGGCGTCGGGGTCGACGCTGTCGAGTTGTTCGGCCAGCGTGGCTTCGGCGGGTAGCGACAATGCTTCGGCGGCGAATGCCGGATCGTCGCTGGCGCCATCGAGCACGCGGGCGGTGGCAGCGGCAAAGCTTTCCGGCCAGCTTTCCGAATAATTTTTCGGTGCATTTGCCGTACCGCTACCGCCGACTTTTTGAATTTGCCGAGTGGCGGCCAGAATCAGCCTGCCTGCCAGGCGCTGGCCGGCCTCCCAGCGGTTGAAAGGGTCGTTGTCCTGCGCCAGCAGCAGCGCGAGTTCGTCGTCGGTGTAGTCGAATTCGAGGATCACCGGCGCCGAGAAGCCGCGCAGCAGCGAGGGCACGGGGGCGCAGGTCACGTTCTCGAAAACGAAATCCTGTCGTGGTTCGATCAGTGACAGCACCCGTTCGGGCGCCAGTTCGCTGTCCGGCCCGAGCAGGCTCACGGCCACGGGGATGTGGAACGGTTGCTTTTCCGGTTGGCCGGGCGAAGGGCCGCAGCTTTGCGCCAAGGTCAGCACGTAGCGCCGAGCCGCCGCGTCATAGTGGCCGGTGGCTTGTAGGTGCGGCGTGCCGGCCTGTTCATACCAGCGCATGAACTGAGTGAAGTCGAAACCCGACGCTGCCGCCATCGCGGCGACAAAGTCGTCGCAGGTGACGGCCTGGCCGTCGTGGCGCTCGAAATAGATTGCCATGCCACGGCGGAAAGCGTCTTTGCCGATGAAGGTGCGAATCATGCGCACCACCTCGGCGCCTTTTTCATAGACAGTGGCGGTGTAGAAGTTGTTGATCTCGATGTAGGATGACGGCCGCACCGGGTGGGCCATCGGCCCCGCGTCTTCGGGAAACTGTCCCGCGCGCAGCCCGCGCACCTCGCGGATGCGGGCGACCGCCCGGTTGTGCATGTCGGCGCCAAATTCCTGGTCGCGGAAGACGGTGAGACCTTCTTTCAGCGAAAGCTGGAACCAGTCGCGACAGGTCACGCGGTTGCCGGTCCAGTTGTGGAAATACTCGTGGGCGACGACGCGGTCAATGTTTTCGTAGTCGCCATCGGTGGCCAGGTCCGGTCGCGCCAGCACGTACTTGGTGTTGAAGATGTTGAGGCCCTTGTTTTCCATCGCCCCCATGTTGAAGTCGCCGACGGCGACGATCATGTAGTGGTCGAGGTCGCATTCGAGGCCGAAGGTTTCCTCGTCCCAGCGCATGGATTTTTTCAGCGCGGCCATGGCGTGGTCGCACTGGTCGAGCTTGCCCGGTTCGACGTAGATGGCGAGTTGAACTTCGCGGCCCGGCTTGCCTGATGCAGCGGGCGTGCGCCAGGTGTCACGCAGCACGTCAAGTTTCGCGGCAACCAGGGCAAAGAGGTAACACGGCTTGGGGAAGGGGTCTTGCCAGGTGGCCCGGTGCCGCCCTTCCGGTTCGTCACCGCTGGCGACGAGATTGCCGTTCGAGAGCAGTTGCGGTAACGCCGCCTTGTCAGCGTGAAGGGTGACGCGGAAGCGCGCCATTACGTCCGGCCGGTCGGGGAACCAGGTGATGCGGCGAAAACCCTGCGCCTCGCACTGGGTGAAATAACCATCGGCGGAGCGGTAAAGACCGGACAGACGGGTGTTGGCGTCAGGCCGGATGCGCACCACGGTTTTCAGCGTGAAGGTGGCGGCAAGATTGGCGATGGTCAACTGGCCGGCAGTTATCGCGTAGGCGCTGCTTGCCAAGGTGCGGCCGTCGATGGCGATATCGAGTGTTTCCAGTTCCTCGCCGTCGAGGATGAGCGGCGCCTGTGGATTGGTCGCCGCAACTACAGGATTGCGCCGCATCGCCAGCGTGGCGGTGACCAAGGTTTCTCCGGCACAAAAATCAAAATCCAGATCGACGCTATCGACCAGGAAGGCCGGAGGCGTGTAGTCGGTAAGGTGGATGATGGGCGAGGCAGGGGGCGGCGTGTCTGCGGGGTTCATTTGGGATTTTGCGGTTGGAAGGGCGATGGATCGGGATGGGAGAGTATGGGGCCTTATTCGCCGCTACTGGTCAGCGCCTGCCGTGCCGTTTTTTCAGCCTCGTCGAGGCGGGCGGCGATGGCGATTCCCAGCGCGCGCTGGTAGGCGGCTATAGCCGTGTCGCCAGCGCCGACTTTTTTGTGGATGTCGCCGATCAGCAGCCAGTCGCTGGCAATTTTGCCGGGCAGGGCCAGGCGGCGGTCGATGTTCAGCGCGGACTGTGCGGCAGCCAGTGCTGTGCTGGCATCACCTCGGGCTAGTCGTGCTGCGGCGATAAGACGCCATGCGTTGGCCGTTTCGAGTGGTTCGTCCCGGCCATTCAACAGGCCGAGTGCCGCCTCGGCGTGGCTCAGCGCATCGTCAGCGCGCAGAGCGGCCAGTGCGGCGCGGGACTGGAGCAGATGCAGGCTGGGCAATAGTGCACAGGTATTTCCACACAGGTCGGTGGCGCTCGCCAAGTCTTGACTGGCGGCATCGAGCCGGGCCAGGTCTAGCTGCGCCTGGGCTTTGAGCAGGAGCATTTCCAGCGGCTGCGTATTTTCCTTGTCGTGCCCCAGCGCCGCAAGCGTGCGCAAGACGGCTTCGCTACGGCCGAGGGCCAGGTCGGCACGGGCCCAGTGCAGCCGGTTGCGTCCGACGCCCGCGCGGTCATCGATGCTGCCAAACAGTCGTGCTGCCTCCTCGAAGCGGTGTGCTGCCACGGCGTAGTCCCCACGTTCGTAGCGTTTGGCACCGTCGCTTTCAGCCTCCAGCGCCGCCTTGATGCGTGGCGGGTCGGCAACCACCGGGGCGCCACCGCCGCAACCGGCGAGAAACAGCAGCAATAATAACGAATGCACCGATAGCAAGGAGAGCGATGGGCGTACGCCGAACCATAGCGGCGCACGCGGCACCTTGAGAAAAGTGTGCTCAACGGGTACGCCCGGCATCGCAGGCAAGCCAGACACTGGGTATGCGCCGGAACTAGCGAGCATGACCGGTCTCCCCGCGCGGCGCGCTGTCCGCCTTGAGCGTGGCGGGCGTTGGCGCATCCACGAAAGTACGGATTGGCCAGGACTGCTTGGCGCCGCTGACGATCTCACGCACGTCGGACGTGACCGCGCTGCCATCGCGCAGCGCTGGCGGCACGCTGATGGCGGCTTCGGCCGTGATTTTTTCGGCGTGATCGAGCACTTGCTGAGTACGTTCGAGCATGGCCGGGAGGTGCGCATTAGCGGCTTCAAGCGTCTTGCCGAGGTGGGCGAGGTCTTCCTCGGTCCGGCTCAGCACCCGCGTTGCGGCTAGACCGATGCCATCAACGTGGCGATTGCCATTGGTCATCAGTGTGTTGAGTGTCAGCGAACTGGCACGAACCTGCGCTAGCGTACCTGGCAAGCCTTTTTCCGGGTCGGCCAGCGCGCCGGTGATGGCCTTGATGTCCTTGAGGATCGGCACGAATTCGTCGCGCACCTGATTGGCCAGCGCACCCAAGCCATCGGCGCGTGAAAACGGCAGGCGTGCATCGGCTGATGCCAGCCGGGTCTTGTCGGGGCCGGGAATGATTTCCAGCGTGGGCGAACCGACCAGACCATCCTTGCGCAATTCAACCCGAGCATCATAGGTGACCAGGTGCAGGTTGGCGGCGTCGATTTCCATGGTGACGGCGACCTGACCAGATTCCTTCAGGGTGACATTGGACACTGCGCCGACGCGAAATCCGGCGATGCGCACCGCCAGGCCCTGGGCGATGTCCTGGGCGCTGTCGGCGACGAAGCTGAAATTCGATGTTTGCCGAAACAGCCCCTGGCGGACGATGATGGCGACCAGCAGCGCCACGACCAGCAGCAGCGAGAAAAGCAGGAAGCGGCGGGTACCGCGATGCAGCGTGGCGGCATCGGTGCCATATTGGCTCAGCAGGGACATGGCGATGTGGACTCCGCAAGGTCGGTCAGGGTTAGGCAGTCAGGCAGCGCCGGCAGGTCGTGGCTGTCGAGGTCGACAAAGAGCACCGGGCGAAATGGATGGCGTTGATGATAGGCCGCCTCGATGGTCATCAGGGCCAAAGTCTGGCGCCGTGAAAGTCCGGCAAACAGACGATCGACGACTAGCACCTCGGGTGGGCGCAGCAGCCAGCGGACAAATCCCATAATCCAGCGTTCGCTGCGTTCGAGGTGCATCGGCTGCGTGTCGGCGAGCACGGCAATCCGTTCTCCGCTCAGCCCGCACAGTGTCAGCGCAGCGTCAAGTTCTGGGTCGTCGCTGCACTCGCTCCGCTGGTCGCTGTTGTAGCGGAGGGCAAGGGTGTAGTTTTCCGTGATCGTCAGGGCGCCCAGCAGGCCACCGCCTGCGGGCAGTACACCGACGCCGGCATACGTTTCCAGTGCCTCCACCACCAGTCGCGCGGCACTGGCGTCGGCGACGATCAAGCGATGACGGCCGCCGGCGTCTAGCGGCAGTCGCAGGCGTGGCGCGCCGTCGGCAAACAGCGTCAGTTCGCGCGCGGCAACGATGACGGAAAAGTGCGGGCTCATTCGAGGGCGTAGAGGATGATGCCGAAGGCGACATCGATGACAAAGACGGCGATCAGGCTGATCGTAACGGCCTGGATGGCGGCGGCGGAAATGGAGCGGGCCGTGCGATCACCACTGCCGCCGTGATGGCAGGCGATGATGCCGATGGTCGCGCCCATCAGGGCGCTTTTGGTCAGGCTGAGCAGGGCCAGCCACAGGTCGGCCTGATCGAGAAAGTGTCCGGCGGTTTCTAGTAGCGGGCGGCCTTCAAACAGGGCCGCGGCAAGCCAGCCGCTCACCATGGCGAAGCTCTGGAAGCAGGCAGTTACGGCCGGTAGGGCAATTGTCAGGGCACCGATGCGCGGTAGCAGCAGGTAGTCGGCGGCGGGTACGCCGAGACGCCGCAGGGCGGTAAATTCGTCATGGAAGTGCATTACGGCCAGTTCCGATGCAATGCCTGCACTACTGCGCGCCACTACCACGAGCGCCGAGAGCAATGGAGCCAGTTCGAAGTAAAGGCCAAGGAAAATCATGCGCTGGGTCAGATCGCTGTTAGCGCCGATCAGAGCCGATACTCCGGTGGTGATGGCGGCGCCGGTTAGCATTGCCAGTACGACGAGGACGGGCAGGGCAGCGATGCCGGCGCTGTGGATCTGCTGCTCAAGTTGTATCCGTAGCAGCGGCCGGATCAGTTCGCGATGGCGGCTGGCGGCGAACCAGGCCAGTGTTACATAGGCGCCGAGGTCGATGCGGGTGGTGCTGGATGACTTAATGCTTGCGTTTGGCGAGGCACTCACGCGACGGTACTCACTGCTTTTCTCCGCGCGGCGCCGTTAGCGGCGGCGTCCAGCCCCAGAGATGCGGACTGCCGTCTGTCGGCGCGCCCAGGTCAACGAGTCCGCCGGCAAAGCCGACTGCGGCGGCCACGTCGTGCGAGCAGATGACAGGGTGCGGATATTCCTTGCTCAGGGCTTCGAGCTTTCCGGCGAGGCCGACCGTATCGCCGATGACCGTAAAGTCGCGGCGTTGGGCTGAACCGACGAAGCCGCACAAGACCTCGCCGCTGTGGATACCGATGCCGATGCGCAGGGGTTCGATGCCCTCGGCGCTTAGTTCGGCGTTGAGCCGATCAACGCACAGTAGCAGATGCTGTGCGGCCTCAAGCGCATTGCGTGATGGCGCCGGCAAGGGTTGCGGCAGGCCGAAAGTGGCCAGCAGACCATCGCCGATAAACTTATCCACGGCCCCGCCGCTGCCCTGAATGGCCATGCTGGCGGCGGCAAGGAAGCGGTTGAGCAGTCCGATCATGGCCTCCGGCGTGGCGCTTGCGCTGCGCGCACTAAATCCGCGAATGCCCGCATACAGTATCGTTACCTGTCGTTGCTGGCCGTTCTGGTCGACGGCCAGTTCACCGCCGAGGATAGCCCGCAGGGCGGCTGGACTGACGTGCCCGGCGAACATGCTGCGCAGGGATTGCCGCTGGCGAAAATCGCGCGTGAAATCCCAGGCCTGACGGGCAGCAAAGGCCATGAGCGCAAGAATGACGGTGTTGGCAACGCGCAGGTAGTTGCCGTGCCACAAGGCGAACGTCGATCCGGCCACCAGCACGCCGACGAAGGCCAGCAGCAGTAGTCCCTTGCGGCGCCAGTTGCTCCCGAACCAGAAAAGCGTGCCGATCCCGGCGATGAACAGCACCAGTGGCTCCGGCGCGCGCTCGATCAGGCCGCGAGCGAGCAGCGAGCGCAGCGCCTGAATGTGCACCACAGCGCCAGGGTCGCTTCTGTTGGCTAGATCCCATGCGGCGAGTGGCACGGGAAGGTGATAGCGGGTCTCGGTGGGCAGCAGGTTGGCCACCACGACAGCGCGACCCTGCACCAGCGCGCGCAGTTTGGTCTCGTCGCCGCCGCGAATCCAGCCAAGCACGGTGAGGGCGGGCGTGTATTCGATATCGCTGCCGACGGTGAAATCGATCATGCCCGAGATTGATCCCTGGCGGCCCATGTGTCTTGCCATTGCCAGGGCAAGCGGTTCGCGCTGGTCTGTCGTGCGACAGCGCTTCTGGTTCAATCGACGCACCACGCCGTCGCTATCCTCGCAAACGGCCAGTGAGGCGATGGACTCCTGGCCGATGGCGGCAACCAGTGTCGGGGCAATCGGCCGCAGTTTGCCACCAATGCCGGGCGGCAGGCCGATAACCAGGGGCGCCACGCCACGCATCCGCTCGATACCGGCGATCAATTCGGCGTCGATCCCCCTGACAAGGAAGTCATAAGACCGCACCGGGAGCGGCGTGGCCAGGCCAACAACGGCTGGGCGGGCAGCGGCCAGGCCGGAAAGGAGGGAGCCAAGATGGCGGTGCCAAAGCGACGAGGGTTCTGGAATCGACTCGTAGGCGGCCTCGTCGAAGCCGATAACCACGATGTCCTGTGACAGCGGGGTTGGCGCACTTTTTCGCAGCCAGCGGGCCTGAAGGTCGTAGAGTCCTTGGTCGACGAAACGCAGGGCTTGCATTCCCAATAGCCCCCAGCCCGCGATGCACACGAGAAAATAACCGAACAGGAGGTGGCGCGAGACCTGAAACATGAAGCTCCGGATTATAGAGATGACGGGGAGCGGTGCCCGGTTGATGTATTGTCTACACTTTTCCAATAACGAGAACTGCAATGGCTGGCAAGACACTTTACGATAAATTATGGGAGTCGCATCTGGTCCGCGAGGAAGATGATGGCACCTGCCTGCTTTACATTGACCGCCATCTCATGCACGAAGTGACCAGTCCGCAGGCTTTCGAGGGAATGCGGCTGGCGGGACGCAAGCCGTGGCGTTCCGCCTCCATCGTCGCCAACCCGGATCACAACACGCCGACAGAACATTGGGGGGATGCGGATGGCGGCCTCAAGGAGCCGATCTCGCGCCTGCAAGTTGAAACGCTGGACGCCAACATCAAGGAATTCGGCGCGCTGGTGTATTTCCCGTTCAAGCACGTCAATCAGGGCATCATCCACGTTATCGGTCCGGAGCAGGGTACGACCCTGCCGGGCATGACCGTTGTTTGCGGCGACAGCCACACGTCCACCCACGGCGCTTTTGGGGCGCTGGCGCACGGTATCGGTACTTCCGAGGTCGAGCATGTGCTGGCGACGCAGACGCTGGTGGCCAAACGCTCGAAAAGAATGTTGGTGAAGGTCGATGGAAAACTCGGCGCTGGCGTGACGGCAAAGGATGTAGCGCTGGCCATCATCGGCAAGATCGGCACCGCCGGTGGCACCGGCCATGCCATTGAGTTCGGCGGTTCGGCGATACGCGATCTATCCATGGAAGGCCGCATGACCTTGTGCAACATGGCTATCGAGGGCGGCGCCCGCGCTGGTTTGGTGGCGCCCGACGCAAAGACCGTCGACTATCTGAAGGGTCGGCCCCATGCACCCAAGGGCGCCGACTGGGAAAAGGCCGTCGCGTACTGGGATACGCTGAAGACGGATGCCGGTGCGGTCTTCGACAGCGTGATCGAACTGGATGCGGCGAGCATTGAACCGCAGCTTACCTGGGGTACTTCGCCGGAACAGGTGCTGCCCATCGGCGCGCGCGTGCCGAATCCGGCCCACGAGGCCGACCCGCAGAAACGCGCCGGCATCGAGCGGGCGCTTCAGTACATGGGCCTTGCGGCCGACACGCCGCTGACCGAAATCAAGGTGGATAAGGTGTTCATCGGTTCCTGCACCAATTCGCGCATCGAAGACCTGCGCGCCGCCGCCGTGGTGGCCAAGGGCAGGCAGAAAGCGGCGAACGTGAAGCGGGTGCTGATCGTGCCCGGCTCCGGCATCGTCAAGCGGCAAGCCGAGGCCGAGGGGTTGGACAAGGTATTCACCGCCGCCGGATTCGAGTGGCGCGAGCCAGGATGCTCCATGTGCCTGGCGATGAACGCCGACCGCCTGGAGCCGGGCGAGCGTTGCGCCTCCACCTCGAACCGCAATTTCGAGGGGCGCCAGGGCCCCGGTGGCCGCACCCATCTGGTCAGCCCGGCGATGGCCGCCGCCGCAGCCATCGCCGGCCATTTTGTCGATATCCGCCAGTTCCAGGAGGCCCGCTCATGAAAGCATTTACCCATATCGACGGCCTGGTCTGTCCGATCAATCGCGCCAACGTCGATACCGACGCCATCATCCCCAAGCAGTTTCTCAAGTCGATCAAACGTTCGGGTTTTGGCCCCTACCTGTTCGACGAATGGCGCTATGCGGATCAGGGCGAGCCCGGCATGGATTGCAGCCAGCGGCCGCTTCGCGTCGACTTCGTCCTCAACCAGCCACGTTATCAGGGTGCCGAGATACTGCTGGCGCGTGATAACTTTGGCTGCGGTTCCAGTCGCGAGCACGCGCCCTGGGCCATCGAGGATTTTGGTTTCCACGCCATCATCGCGCCATCCTTCGCCGACATCTTTTTCAGTAACTGCTACAAGAACGGCATCCTGCCGATTGTTCTGCCCGCAGCCACGCTGGACAAACTCTTCGCCGAATGCGAGGCTCAGGTGGGGTATCGCCTGAATGTCGATCTGGCCAGCCAGAAGGTGACGACGCCGGCGGGTGATTCCTTCGATTTCGACATTACGCCGCACCGCAAGCATTGCCTCATGAACGGTCTCGACGAAATCGGCCTGACGCTGGAGCACGCCGACGAAATCAGGGCCTTCGAGGGGCGGCACCAGGTCGCTCAACCCTGGCTATTTGCCTGATCAGCAGTCGGCCGTCAGCCGACGCTGACGGCGCAGATTGCGGGCACTCGGAAGTTTGGCCAAGTCAAGGAGTTGTATGAGCGTCGCCTTTCAAAGGCATTGGGCAACCGCCCCCCGGCAGCGGGGGCGGATTGTCGCGATTAGCCTCGTTCTATTGGTGTTGCTCATCGCCGCATTCTGGTTCTGGCGGCAGCGACCCGAGACGACAAAGCCCAAGGGCCCCGGCGTGATTCCCGTGGTCAGTGCCTTGGTAACGGCCTCGGATGTTTCGGTGCGCCTGAATGCCAACGGTACGGTGACGGCGCTTCAGTCGGTCGATGTCCGGGCGCAGATCAGTGCAACGATCAAGGCGGTGCACATCAAGGAGGGGCAATTTGTTCGGCGCGGCGACCGGCTGTTCTCGCTTGATGTGCGCACCGAAGCCGCGAATCTCGGCAAGACCGAAGCCCAGGTGGTGAAAAGCCAGGCCGACCTTGCCAACGCCGAAAGAAACTTGCAGCGCCAACGCGAGTTGTTCAATCAGAATTGCCGCCGACCTGGCGACGGTGGATAGCAGTCGCGTCGCCCGCGGTTTTGGCGAAATCACTGCCCCCATTGCCGGACGCACCGGCGCGGTGGCCGTTTATCCGGGAAGCTTGGTGCAGCCGACGGGCCCCGCACTGGTCAGCATTACACAACTCGACCCCATCAGCATCAGCTTTACCCTGCCCGAGCGCGAGTTTCCGGCGCTGCAGGACGCCATCGCCAAGGGCGACGTTGCCGTCATTGCCTTGGTTGATGGGGTGGGGCAGCAGGCGCGCAGCGGGCGACTGGGTTTTGTCGATAACAGCGTCGATAGTGCCAGCGGTACGATTCGCCTGAAGGCAAACTTCGCCAATGCCGATGGTCGGCTGTGGCCTGGCATGTTCGTCAATGTGAGTTTGTCTCCCCGTGCCATCGCCGGCGCATTGACCGTTCCGGTGCAGGCTGTGCAAACCGGGCCCGAAAGGAAGTTTATCTACGTCATCGACGACCAGGGCAAGGTCAGCGTCGCGCCGATTCGCGTGCTTCTGATCCAGGATGGCCGCGCGGTGATCGACGGTAAGGGAATCAATGCGGGAACCCGTGTGGTGGTTGAAGGCGCCCAGAACCTGCGCCCCGGCAGCATGGTGAGCGAAGCCGCGAACGAGCCCGCGAAACCGGCGAAAAAGCAGGACAAACCGTGAATCTCTCGGAACTGTGCATTCGTCGTCCGGTGATGACGGTGCTGCTTTCCGCGTCGGCCGTCGTCGCTGGCATCATCGCTTATGGCCAGTTACCGATTGCGGCCCTGCCCAGTTATGACTCACCGACCATTTCAGTTACCGCCAGCTTGCCGGGAGCCAGCCCGGACACCATGGCATCGTCGGTGGCAACGCCTCTTGAACGGCAGTTTTCTTCCATTTCCGGCGTGTCGGTCATCAGTTCCACTTCCACGCTGGGGAATACATCGATTACCCTGGAATTTAATCAGGATCGCAACATTGACAGCGCGTCCATTGATGTTCAGGCTGCCCTCCTGCGGGCGCAGCGGTCGTTGCCGATCGAGATGACCTCGCCGCCGGCCTACCGCAAGGTCAATCCGGCCGACTCCCCGATCATTTTCCTTTCGCTGACGTCGCCGTCGATGTCGCTATCCGACCTGAACAGTTTCGCCGACGGGCTGATCGCACCAACGCTATCCACCCTGGATGGCGTGGCGCAGGTGAATATCAATGGCCAGAAAAAGTTTGCGGTGCGGATTCGTCTCAATGCCGAGACCCTTGCCGCGCGCAACCTGACCGTCGATGACATTGCGCTTGCCCTGCGCAGCGCCAACGCCAATTCCGCGGTCGGTACGCTGGAGGGACCGCGTCAGACCCTGACCATCCAGGCCAATCGACAGCTTAACAATGCGGCGGCATTTGCCAACCTGATTGTGGCTACAACGCCAGCGCCGGCCAGTCGCTCGGTACGCCTGGCCGAGGTGGCCGAGGTCGAGGACAGCGTGGAGTCGGTCAAAACCGCCAGCTGGGCCAATGGTGAGCGTGCCATCACCCTGTCGGTGCTGCGTCAGCCTGGGGCCAACACCGTTGCCACGGTCGATGCGATACGCGCGGCCCTGCCCGGATTGATTGCCCAGATGCCGTCGTCGATCGAACTCAAGCTGCGCAATGATCGCTCACAGTCGATTCGCGATTCGATCCACGATGTTCAGATCACCCTGGCCGTCACGATCACCCTGGTTGTGCTGGTGATTTTTCTGTTTTTGCGCAAGGCCAGTGCCACGCTGATCCCGGCATTGTCGTTGCCAATTTCGTTGCTGGGCACGGTGGCGTTGATGAGTGCCTTCGGCTACAGCCTTGACAACATTTCGCTGCTGGCCATCACCCTGGCCGTAGGTTTGGTGGTCGATGACGCCATCGTGATGCTTGAAAACATCGTTCGTCACATCGAGAATGGTGAACCACCGCTACAGGCCGCCCTGATCGGTTCTCGCGAAATGAGCTTCACCATCATTTCGATTTCGGTGTCCCTGGTCGCGGTTTTTATCCCGATATTTTTCATGCCGGGCGTGATCGGCCTGCTGTTTCATGAGTTTGCCGCAGTGGTAGGAATCGCTGTCCTGGTCTCTGCGGTCGTGTCGCTCACACTGATTCCGATGTTGGCCAGTCGCTTCGTAAAACACGAGGAGGCCAACGGCCCCGGCATGCGCTGGACGGCGTGGTTCGAACGGGGTTTCAACCGCGTGCAGGCGCTGTATGAACGGATGCTCGACGGGTCGCTGCGTCACAGGCGTAGCGTCATGGCGCTGGCACTGGCAACATTCATCGCCACCTGGGCGCTTTTTGTGCTGCTGCCCAAGGGATTTTTTCCCAACGAAGACATCGGCCAGGCCTTGATCACCGTCGAGGCTGTCGAGGACATCTCTTTTCCGGCGATGGCCGCGCTGCTACAGCGCACCGGCGAGGTGATCCGCGCCAATCCAGCGGTCGACACGCTCATTGTCAATGCCAATGACAGCAATAGCGGCCGCCTCTTCATGAGCCTGAAGCCGCGCAGCCAGCGACCTCCCATCGACAAGGTGGTCGAGAGTCTGCGCCGGGAGGTACGCGCGATACCGGGCGTCAATGTCTTCATCAATCCGATTCAGAACCTGCGCTTGGGGGGGCGGATCAGCAAGAGTCGCTATCAATATGTGATGCGCAGCGTTCGATCAGAAGATTTGCGTGCGGCGGCGGATGGTCTGATCGGGCGTCTGCGTGACGACCCGATTTTTCGTGACGTGACGACGGACGCCCAATTGAAAGGCCTGCAGGCCCGTCTCAACATCGACCGCGACAAGGCCAATCAGCTCGGTTTGCAGATTGCCGATATCCGTTCCGCCCTCTACAGCGCCTTTGGCGAGCGACAAGTCTCGACCATCTACACTTCCAGCGACAGTTATCAGGTGATCATGCAGATGAGTGCCGATGATCGCGCCGACGAAAGTGCTTTCGGCAAGATATTTGTTCGCGCCAAGGGCGGCACGCTGGTTCCGCTTTCCAGTGTCGCCACTGTCGAGCGCGAGGTGGGGCCGCTTGCCATCAATCACGCCGGACAACTTGACGCCCTGACGGTGTCGTTCAATCTCGCGCCGGGTGCCGCACTGGGCGATGCTTCCAGGCGCATCGAGCAACACAAGCTCGAACTCAAGTTCCCCGCCAGCATTCTCACCAGCTATGGCGGCGATGCGGCGGCGTTCCAGTCGTCGCAAGCCAGCCAGATCATCCTCATAGTCGCCGCGCTATTGGTGATTTACGTGCTGCTGGGGGTGCTTTACGAAAGTTACATTCACCCGCTGACCATTCTTTCCGGCCTGCCGTCAGCAGCGGTCGGGGCGCTGGCCATGCTCTGGCTATTCAATATGGAGATGTCGATCATTGCGATGATCGGCATCCTGATGCTGATTGGCATCGTCAAGAAGAATGCCATCATGATGATCGACTTCGCGCTCGATGCGCAACGCAATCGCGGCATGGACGCCCGGGAAGCGATCCGTACCGCCTGCCTGCTGCGGTTCCGACCGATCATGATGACCACCCTGGCGGCCCTGATGGGCGCCATGCCGATTGCCCTTGGCCTGGGGGCGGGCGCCGAACTGAGGCAACCACTGGGCCTCTCGGTCGTTGGCGGATTGCTGTTCTCTCAGGTGATTACCTTGTTCATTACCCCGGTGATTTACCTGGCATTTGATCGCTACTCGGGCAAGGGGCCGGTCAAGCTCGCGGGCGATTACTGACTATTGTCTGGACGAAAAAACGGGCACGCCTTGGCGTGCCCGTCGGACTGATTGCGGTTACGGATCAGTCGTGCTTGGTTTCCACCATTTGCAGCGGTTCGCTGGCAACCACTTCGACGGCACGGGGTTTGCGTCCCAGTGGTGATGACGGTTGCTCGGGCGGCGCCACCGGCGGTTTGTCGCTGGAGGTTTCGATCATCACCAGCCCAGCCTGTTGGAGCGACGCCGACATGTCGATGGGGGCGGGGGCGGGAACATGGATCGGTGTGACGCTAACGGGGGTGGGTGGCGCTATGGGAGTGGCGGCTTCTTCCGGTTTGGGCGGAGCCATTACAGGCACCACAGGCACCACTGGCGCAACCGGTATCACCGGAATCACCGCTACGGGCGTTACCGCGGCGACGACTACTGCCGTGGGCGCGGTGATCTGCGCTTCGACTGGTTCGGTGGCTTCAACGGTGGGCGTCGCTGAAAAAGTCGGCGCTAGCGGTACGGCAGCAATGCGCTCGATTGCCGGAGTCGCGGCGATTGTCGCGGGTTCCATCGCAAGTTGCACGATTTCTGCGTTGGCGACCGACTCGATGGCAACGTCAGTTGTCGAATCTGTCGCCATATCGGTTGTGGAATCGATTGCAAGCGGCGCGGCCCCGTCTTCGGGACGACGTTCAGTGCGACCACGGCCACGTCCGCGCCGACGGCGGCTACCTTCACCCTGCGCCTGATTCTGGCCCTGGACTTCGCCCGAGGCTGTCGGCAATGCCATGTTTTCGTCGGCTTCGGGGGCGGCGGCTAGTTCAGTTGTCGCTTCCGTCCGCGGCGCCTGGGGAGCACGCTCGCTCCGTTCCTTGCCGCCACGCGGGCGACGGCCGTCACGTTGACCTTCATTGCGGCCATCGCGTGGCGCCTGAGCATCACGCGGGGTTTCACGCTGAGTATTATCACGCTGCACCTCGCGCTGCTGCTCGGCATCCTCGCTGGCCGTTTCGCGCTTTGGTGGACGTGGTTCGCCGCGGGGTTGTTCGCTACGGCCGTCGCGTCCATCGCGGCGAGTTCGGCCACCGCGGTCGCGCCCGCCCCGATCACCGCGATCGGACTTGTCGCTACGTTCGCGACGAGGTGGCTTTGTCTCTATTTTCGGTTCCGGCGTTGGTTCAGCCGGCGAACCGCCCGTGAAGAAGGAAACGATACGGGCGAAAAGGCCCGGTTCGGCCTTGACGGGCGGCAACGGCGCCACCTTCGGCTCAATATTCGGCGCGGGTTGGTCGGGTGTGATGCCTTTGACCGCCGCTTCCTGCTTTGCCACCTTGGGTTCGTTCTGAGCCGATGGCGGCTGGTAGGTGGCGTCCTCGACGGCCTTTTCGGCTTTCTCGGCCATCTGGTAGCTGGCGAGTGTGACGCCTTCCTCGTTCAACTGGTCGTGGCGCAGACGCACGATTTCGTGCTGTGGCGTTTCTAAATGGCGATTGGGCACGACGACGAGATTGACGCGATGACGTGACTCGATGCGAGCGATGTCGGCACGCTTCTCGTTGAGCAGGAAAGTACCGACATCCACCGGCACCTGGCAGTGGATCGCGCCAGTGTTTTCCTTCATTCCTTCTTCCTCGAGAATGCGCAGGATGTGCAGCGCGGCCGATTCGGTGGAGCGGATGTGGCCGGTGCCGGTGCAGCGGGGGCAGGTGATGTAGCTGGTCTCGGCCAGGGCAGGGCGCAGGCGCTGGCGCGAGAGTTCGAGCAGACCGAAGCGCGAGATCTTGCCTGTCTGGACACGGGCACGGTCAAAGTACAGAGCGTCACGCAGGCGGTTTTCGACTTCGCGCTGGTTCTTGGTCGACTCCATGTCGATGAAGTCGATGACGATCAGGCCGCCAAGGTCGCGCAGGCGCAACTGGCGGGCGATTTCGTCAGCTGCTTCGCAGTTGGTGCGAAAGGCGGTTTCTTCGATATCGCTACCCTTGGTGGCGCGACCGGAATTCACGTCGACCGAGACCAGCGCCTCGGTGTGGTCGATGACGATGGCGCCGCCGGAAGCCAGCGTGACCTGTCTTGAATAGGCCGATTCGATCTGGTGTTCGATCTGAAAGCGCGAGAACAGCGGTACGTCGTCCTGGTAGCGTTTTACCCGCGAGACATTGCCTGGCATGACATGGGCCATGAACTGCTGGGCCTGCTCGAAAACGTCGTCGGTATCGATCAGGATCTCGCCGATTTCGGCGTGGAAGTAGTCGCGAATGGCCCGGATGACGAGGCTGGATTCCTGATAGATCAGGAAAGCGCCGGACTGGCCCTGCGCCGCGCCTTCGATGGCACGCCACAGTTGCATCAGGTAGTTGAGGTCCCATTGCAGTTCTTCGGTGCCACGGCCGATGCCGGCGGTGCGGGCAATCAAGCTCATGCCGCCGGGGACGTCGAGCTGGTCCATGACTTCGCGCAATTCTTGCCGCTCCTCACCCTCGACGCGGCGCGACACGCCGCCGCCACGCGGGTTGTTCGGCATCAGCACCAGGTAGCGGCCAGCCAGCGAAATGAAGGTGGTGAGTGCCGCGCCCTTGTTGCCGCGCTCGTCCTTTTCGACCTGGACGATCAGTTCCTGGCCGACCTTGAGGGCGTCCTGGATCTTTGCGCGGCCGGGTTCGAGGTCAGGCTTGAAAAAGCTGCGGGAGACTTCCTTGAAGGGCAGGAAGCCGTGGCGGTCGGCGCCGTAATCGACAAAGGCGGCTTCGAGACTGGGCTCGATGCGGGTGATGACTGCCTTGTAGATGTTGCTCTTGCGTTGCTCTTTTGCGGCCGATTCGATGTCGAGGTCAACCAGTTTCTGACCATCAACGATCGCGACGCGGAGTTCCTCGGCTTGCGTCGCATTGAACAGCATGCGTTTCATGTGTGCTCCCGCGCGCAACGCAGGACACGACACAGTGTCCGCCGCCCTTGGGGGCGGCGGACTTTAGACGGTGCGGATTGTCGGATTCAGGGCCATCGGAATGAAAAGAAATGGACTATTGGCAACCGGTAGTCGGATGTGTCGATTCTGGGCGGCACCGACTATCGCAATGAGCGTCGCAATGCGAGTCACACTGCGGTATGTCGGCGACGCACTGATTTCTGCAAGTGCGCGCAATCAAGTAGTATCGCTGCTTCGGGCGAGCGAGATAACCGTTTGGTCAAACCTTTTGGGTTGCTGGATGGGCGGCGATGCAACATCAAGCCGGGTTCCGTCCATTTCTTTTCGAGTACCGGGCCACTGCAAAAATGTTGGCGGCGGGGCCGGAAAATCAACGTCCCGGAACAATGCCGCCGGCGCCACTTCGGGCCGCCGGGCACACCGTCTCGGGACGGCAAACCGCTGGCAAGTGTACTGCAAAATGAATGACTTGAGAAAAGATTCGGCGACGCTGCTTGAGGTTGGAGAAGAGTCCGCCGGCCAGCGTATCGACAACTTTCTGCTGCGACTCGCCAAGGGCGTTCCCAAGAGCCACGTCTATCGCATTCTCAGGAGCGGCGAGGTGCGGGTGAATAAGGGACGGATCGGCGCCGACTACCGTCTGGTCGAGGGCGATAGCGTTCGCGTGCCACCTATCCGGGTGTCTGAAAAGTCGGCCGAGGCGGTTGCCGCTATTCCTCCCCGCGAATTTGCCATCGCCCATGAGGATGAGGGGCTGATCGTGATCGACAAGCCATCGGGCGTTGCGGTTCATGGCGGCAGCGGCGTTTCATTCGGGGTGATCGAGCAACTTCGCAGGGCACGACCGACGGCAAAACTGCTTGAACTGGCCCATCGACTTGACCGCGAAACCTCGGGCCTGCTGATTGTGGCGAAAAAGCGTTCGGCACTGACGCAACTCCACGACATGTTCCGCGAGGGCAGGATTGCCAAACGCTATCTGGCGCTGGTGAAGGGGCGCTGGCTGAACACGGTTCAGCATGTGCGGTTGCCCTTGGTAAAGTTCCTGACGGAAGACGGGGAGCGCCGGGTAGCCGTCTCGCGCGAAGGCAAGGAAGCCCATAGCATCGTGCGACTGGTGGCGCGCTGGACTAACTTCAGCCTAGTCGAGGTCGAGCTCAAAACCGGCCGTACCCACCAGATACGCGTTCATCTGGCTCATCTGGGTTTTCCGCTGGCCGGAGATGACAAGTACGGCGACTTTTCGCTCAACAAGGACTTGCAAAAGACCGGGCTCAAGCGCATGTTCCTGCACGCCGTGCGGTTGAAGTTGACGCATCCGCTGACGGGCGAACTGCTGGAACTGGAGGCGCCTTTACCGCCGGAACTGCGGGATTTCCTGAAACGGCTGGATGCCAACGAAACGAGGGAATATGGTGAAGCGCTTTGATTTGATCGTGTTTGACTGGGATGGCACGCTGATGGATTCGGCAGGCGCCATTGTTGCCTCCATTCAGGCCGCCGCTCGCGATCTCGATCTCGAACCACCCAGCGAGGCGCGGGCGCGCCATGTCATCGGTCTGGGGTTGGGCGAGGCGCTACGGCTGGCGCTGCCAGAACTGGCGGAGGAGCGACACGAGGATCTGGCTGAACGCTATCGTCATCACTATCTGGCTCGGGACGAAGATATCGTCCTGTTCGATGGTGCGGCAGAATTGATTCGCGAGTTGGTCGAAGCCGGTTACTGGCTGGCTATCGCTACCGGCAAATCGCGCAGGGGTCTGGACCGAGTGCTGGGCAGTAGCGGCTTGGGCCCCCTGTTCCATGCTACCCGTTGCGCCGACGAGTGTCATTCCAAGCCGCACCCGCAGATGCTGGAAGAGTTGATGAGGGATTTTGCAGTATTGCCGGCGACGACGCTGATGATCGGCGACACGACACACGACCTGCAGATGGCGCAAAACGCCGGGGTCGGCGCCGTCGGTATCACGCATGGCGCGCATAGTGTCGAAGCGCTGGCGGCAGCCAATCCACTACATCTGGCCGGGAATATCGAGGAGTTGCGCCAATGGCTCGGCAACAACGCCTGATCTGCGCCAGTCGTGACCTGGTCGACGGCGGCGATGGCACAAGGTTTGAAATGAACGACCAGCAGGGCAGGGCGCCGGCGTTCGTGATTCGCCATGACGGCGAGGTTTACGCCTATCTGAATCGATGTGGCCATGTATCTGTCGAAATGGACTGGCAACCGGGCCGGTTCCGCGATATGAGCGGTTTATACTTGATCTGCGCCGTTCATGGCGCTCTCTATGACCCGGCGACGGGGCATTGCATCTGCGGTCCCTGCAACGGCAAGGGGCTTACACCCCTGGAAGTGGTCGAGCACGACGGTGAAGTTTTTCTCATGGAAGGATGATTGTGTCGGAATATGGTGAAGGAAATCGCGAGGCGAATTGGGAACGCAAGGTGCTGGAAAAAATCGCGCTTGAAGGTGTCGTCGAGCAGCGCCGGCAGCGCCGGTGGGGCATTTTCTTCAAACTGCTCGGATTCGCCTACCTGACGACGGTGTTGGCTTTGGCTGTCGACTGGGGTGATTCGGCTGACCTC
The DNA here is from genome assembly GCA_020048435.1 of Sulfuritalea sp. GTDB lineage: Bacteria > Pseudomonadota > Gammaproteobacteria > Burkholderiales > Rhodocyclaceae > Sulfurisoma. The sequence goes on along the minus strand of JAIFMO010000065.1, from coordinate 10,721 downwards.
ACTGACGGCAAGAAAACCACGGCGCTGATCGATTTCAACGGCGTTATCCAGGCCAAGGGCGATATTAATGCCGAGAACGTAATTGCTGCCCTCGATTCGGCCTTCAAGGCCAAGCACACCGCAGGCGTCGTCTTGCGCATCAACAGCCCAGGCGGCAGTCCGGTGCAGGCCGGCATGATCAACGACGAAATTCGCCGGCTGCGTGCCGCTCATCCCGAAATCCCGGTTTATGCCGTGGTCGAGGATATCTGTGCCTCTGGTGGCTATTACATCGCCGTGGCGGCGGACAAGATTTATGTCGACAAGGCCAGCATCGTCGGCTCGATCGGTGTGTTAATGGACGGTTTCGGCTTCACCGGCAGCATGGACAAACTTGGCGTCGAGCGTCGGCTGCTAACGGCAGGAGCAAACAAGGGATTTCTCGACCCATTCTCGCCACAAAATGCTGGGCATCAGGCCCACGCCCAGCGAATGCTCGATCAGATTCACGAACAGTTTGTCGATGTCGTGCGTAAGGGGCGTGGCAAGCGACTCAAGGAAGATCCGGAAATGTTTTCCGGTCTGATGTGGACGGGCGCCAAGAGTATCGAACTCGGCCTCGCCGACGGCTATGGCACCCTCGATTCGGTTGCGCGCGACGTGCTTAAGGCCGAGGATGTCCGTGACTACACAGTGAAATCCAACTTCGCCGAAAGGTTTGCCAAGAAGTTTGGCGCTACTGCGGCAGAGGGGGCAGCCGGCGTCATGACGCGCATCGGCCTACGCTGACAGTGCTACGCACTGACAACGCCAAGCTGACCACAAGTCAGGCCAGAAGGAGAAATACCGACGGGCGTTTGTCCAGCATTGGTTGCTCCGCTTTGCGCCAGTCGGCGATAGTGCGAGTGTGTACGTTTTCAGCAGGAAGCGAAATCTCGCTGGCGACACAGAGGCGGGTCCGCGGGTGGCAAGTGGTCAGCAGGGCGTCAAAAAGAACTACGTTGCGATACGGTGTTTCGATGAATAGTTGCGTCTGGGCCAGTCGGGCTGATTCGCGCTCCAGTTCGACGATGCGGCGGCTACGTTCGGGTTCGCGCGCAGGCAGATAGCCGTGGAAGGCAAATCGCTGGCCTTCGAGACCCGAGGCCATCAGCGCCAGCAGCAATGACGAGGGGCCGACCAGCGGCCGCACCTTGAGATCCAGTTCATGGGCTCGCCGCACAAGCAGGGCGCCGGGATCGGCGACGCCGGGACAACCGGCTTCGGACATGAGGCCCAGATCGTGGCCGGCCAGCAATGGCGCGAGCAGCCGGTCGATATCCGCCGACGTTGGTTTTTCCGGCAGCGTTTCGATATTTATGTCGCGCAGTGGTGTGGGGTGTTCGATGCGTTTGAGTTCTGCTCGCGCCGTTTTGGCGTTTTCGACCACGAAGTGGCCGAGCGAACAGGCGATGTCACGTGTTACCAACGGAAGATAACCCTGCCAGACCGTATCGCCAAGGGCGACGGGAATCAGGTAGAAGGTGCCGGTCATCGTTAAAAAAGAGGATGCCGGATCAAGGTAGTTGCAGGCCTTCGGCCCGCAGCATTTCGCAGAGCGCGATCAGCGGCAGTCCGACCAATGCGTTGGGATCGTCGCCGCGAAGATATTCCAGCAGTGAGATGCCGAGTCCTTCCGATCGTGCAGAACCGGCGCAATTGAGCGCATCTTCCTTGTCGAGGTAACGCTGGATTTCATCGTCTGAAAGCTCACGAAAGCGTACTGCGGTCGGAATGCCCCGCACATGTCTACGGCCGCTGGCAGCATTCAGTAAACACAGTCCGGTATGGAAAATGACCTCTTTTCCGCGCATCAGGCGCAATTGTTGGGTGGCATTCTCACGCGTCCCCGGTTTTCCGAAACATTGCGCGGTGCCGGCGATGTAGGCAACCTGGTCGGAGCCGATAATCAGGGCGGCAGGGAATCGGTTGGCAACAGCCGCAGCCTTTGCGATCGACAGGCGTTCGGCTGTTGCCACGGGTGTCTCATTCGGCAAAGTTGTTTCGTCGGTATCGGGGGCAAATACCTCGAAGGGGAGGCCAAGTCTGCTCAACAATTCGCGACGAAAAGGGGATGTGGATGCGAGTACCAGTTGGTGGGCGGAGGGTGTGGCGGCAAACATGTTTTTGTTTTGACTCTGAAAGGCCTGGCATGATAGCATCCGCCGTTTTTGTTGCGCCAGATGGATACGAATACCATGCCTGATGGCGTCGTGATTGATAGTATCGAGTTTTCCCGAGCGAGCGGCTCGCTTGCCGGGGAGATTGCAGTCGGCTCTTTGCGGCGTTTGGCCGATGTGGTTGTCGCACCCTCGGGTATGTTGCAGTATTCTCTGAAGGGCGTGCAACGGTGGGATGGCAAACCCGGCTTGGTACTGGAAGTTACGGGTGGTTTGGAGTTGCGGTGCCAGCGTTGTCTCGAAATTCTGGACTTCCCGCTGCGTGTGACGAGTTACCTGATTCTCGTCGGAGAAGGTGAACTTTGGCCAGATGAGGAGCCCGATGCCACGGGGGCGAATGGCGAGTCGGACAAAGACGATCCCGACGACGAGTGGGACGCTATCGAGGCGAGTACGCGGTTGGTGGTGTCTGACTTGATTGAGGATGAGGTGCTGCTGGCCTTGCCGATCGTGCCACGGCACGCAGCGTGCAAATCGCCCGTGGCACTTGATGATGAACATGAGTCGTCGCCGTTCGCGGTGCTGGCTAAACTAAAAAAGCATTGAAGCAAGGAGCATAGATATGGCTGTACAACAAAACAAGAAGTCGCCTTCCAAGCGTGGCATGCATCGCGCACATGATTTTCTGACCAATCCGCCACTGGCCGTCGAACCGACCACGGGTGAAGTTCATCTGCGTCATCACATCTCGCCGACAGGCGTATACCGCGGCAAGAAAGTCCTTAAAACCAAGGGCGAATAGGCCTGTTCAGGACACGGTTGGCGTCGCTATGTAGTTTTTGCGGTGCGCCGGCAATCTCCTCATTCCCTGTAAGCTGGTTCCTCATCCGATGGCAATCACCATCGCGGTGGACTGCATGGGCGGCGACCATGGCCCCGCAGTTACCGTGCCCGCCGTTTTCGACTTCCTGCGCCGTGAACGTGACTGTTCAGTCATTCTGATCGGACGCGAGGAGGCGCTGCGTGCGCCGATACTCGCGGCAAGCGCCGAATTTGGCATCATTGAGTGCCGCGACCGTTTCCATCTTCATCATGCCGGCGAGGTCGTTGGTATGGATGAGCCGGTTGCGAGTGCGTTGCGTAACAAGAAGGACTCTTCAATGCGCGTCATGGCCAATCTGGTCAAGGACGGTAGCGCCCAGGCCGGTCTGTCGGCGGGCAATACCGGCGCCCTGATGGCTATTTCCCGTTTTGTCCTCAAAACGTTACCGGGTATTGATCGGCCGGCCATTGCCGGTATCCTGCCGACCAGTACGGGGCATATCTACGTTCTGGACTTGGGAGCCAACGTCGATTGCCAGCCCGAGCATCTCCAGCAGTTCGGTATCATGGGTGCGTTGCTGGTATCAGCGCTTGAGCACCATGAGCGGCCGTCGGTAGGCTTGCTTAATATCGGCGAGGAAGCCATTAAGGGTAATGATGTGGTCAAGCGCGCAGCGGAATTGCTAAAGGACAGCGATCTGAATTTTCATGGTAACGTCGAAGGCACTGATATATGGAAAGGCGCCACCGACGTGGTTGTCTGCGACGGATTCGTCGGTAATGTTTTGCTGAAGTCCTCGGAGGGGTTGGCACAGATGATTTCGGGCGGTCTCAAGGAAGAATTCTCGCGCAACATCCTGACAAAAATGGCGGCGCTGGCCGCTTTGCCGGTCATCAGGGCGTTCAAGCGTCGCTTCGATCACCGTAGCTACAATGGCGCTGGTTTGCTCGGGCTGAAGGGGATCGTTTTCAAGAGCCATGGCTCGGCCGATGCCTTTGCTTTCCGCTGTGCGTTGCAGCGCGCTGCCGAGGCAGCCCGTGAACGCCTGCCGGAGAAAATCGCCGCGCGCATGGCGCTGACTCGGAATACCGTTGCGCATTCTTCACCAGCCACGATGCAGCCAGCCGCGCCGTCAGTCGAACAGGTGCTCGCGGCATGACTGCGCCCACCCATTCCCGTATTACCGGCACGGGTAGTTTTCTGCCGGGAGAGCCGATTTCGAACGATGCGCTGATCGCCGGCAGGGGAATTGAGTCCTCGGACGCCTGGATCGTTGACCGCACAGGCATTCGCTTTCGACATCTGGCTACAGACGACGTGGCGGCAAGTGATCTTGCCCTTGTTGCCTGCCAGCGGGCTTTGGCCGCAGCCGGTCGGCAGCCCAACGATGTCGATCTGGTGATAGTCGCTACCACTACGCCCGATTTTATCTTCCCCAGTACGGCGGCGCTGCTGCAGGCCAAACTTGGGATTGGCAACGGCGGTGCCGCTTTCGACCTACAGGCGGTGTGCAGCGGTTTCGTCTATGCCCTGAACGTGGCCGACAAGTTTGTTCGCTCCGGTTCGCACAAATGTGCGCTGGTCGTTGGCGCCGAGGTGTTTTCACGGATACTCGACTGGAATGATCGTGGCACCTGCGTGCTGTTCGGTGATGGTGCTGGCGCGGTGGTGCTGGAGGCATCAGATGCGCCCGGCATTCTTGCCACGGCCATGCACGCCGACGGCAGCCACCACGGCATCCTCGCGGTGCCAGGTCAACTCTGTGGCGGCAAGGCGATAGGCGACCCCTTCCTGCGCATGGACGGTCAGGCGGTGTTCAAGTTTGCGGTGAAAGTGCTGGCCGAAGTCGCCCGCGAGGTGCTCGACGCCGCGAACATGACCGCTGATCAACTCGATTGGTTGATTCCGCACCAGGCCAACGTGCGCATCCTGCAAGCGACGGCGAAGAAGTTGCACCTGCCACTGGAAAAATGTGTCGTTACGGTTGATCGCCATGGCAATACCTCGTCGGCATCGATTCCGCTGGCGCTTGATGAAGCCGTCCGTTCCGGAAAAGTCGGCGCTGGCGACACGGTATTGCTTGAGGGTGTTGGCGGCGGGTTTACCTGGGGCGCGGCCCTTCTCAAATTCTGATCTTGACCACCATGAAATTTTCGTTTGTTTTTCCCGGACAGGGCTCGCAATCGCTTGGAATGATGGCCGCCTACGGCGACAATCCCGTGATTCGCGCTACCTTCGACGAAGCATCCGCCTCGCTTGGTCGCGATCTGTGGCTACTGGCCAGCGAAGGTCCGGCCGAGGCGCTCGGCCAGACTGTCAATACCCAGCCGCTGATGCTGACCGCGGGCATCGCCGTCTGGCGCCTGTGGTTGGCCATGGGGGGGGCTCGGCCCGCGTTGTTGGCGGGGCATAGCCTCGGCGAATACGCGGCATTGGTGGCTGCCGGTGTCATCGAACTTAAAGATGCCGTTCCGCTCGTTGAATTGCGGGCGAAAGCAATGCAGGAAGCCGTGCCTGCCGGCACCGGCGCGATGGCGGCGATTCTCGGCATGGAGGCCGAACGGGTCAGGGTCATTTGCGCTGAAAATGCACAGGGCGAGATCGTCGAGGCGGTCAACTTCAATTCACCCGAGCAAACCGTGATCGCCGGCCATGCTTCGGCAGTGCAGCGTGCCGCCGATGCTTGCAAGGCGCAGGGCGCCAAGCGTGCCGTCATGCTGCCGGTTTCCGCGCCGTTTCACAGTGCCCTGATGCAACCCGCCGCCGAAAAATTGAGGCAGGGTCTGGCCAAACTTAGTTTGGCGGTACCCAACATTCCAGTAGTGAATAATGTTGATGTAGCCATGGTTACCGAGCCGGAAATGATTCGGGATGCGCTGGTACGTCAGGCAGCGGCGCCCGTGCGCTGGGTCGAGACCATCCGTGCCATGCAGTCTGCGGGAATCACGCATGTTTATGAATGTGGCCCGGGCAAGGTGCTGGCCGGCCTGACCAAGCGCTGTGCCGATGGCATGGCCGGCGCAGCGATGAGCGATCTGGCCGCCGTGGCGGCAACACTGGCTGCGGTAAAGGGGTAGCAGATGTCGAATGAACTGAAGGGGCAGGTTGCTCTGGTTACCGGCGCTTCGCGCGGCATCGGTCGCGCCATTGCACTTGAACTTGGCGCCCAAGGCGCCACCGTCATCGGTACGGCAACGACGCAAGCAGGTGCGGACGATATCCAGCAGGCGCTCGATACCGCGGGAATTCCCGGCATGGGCGCCATGCTCAATGTCACCGCCGCCGCTGCCTGCGAGAGTCTGGTTGGCGAAATCGAGAAAAAGTTTGGCGCGGTGTCGGTGTTGGTTAACAATGCCGGCATCACCCGCGACAACCTCGCCATGCGCATGAAGGACGACGAATGGGATGTCGTGATCGACACCAATCTGAAAGCGGTATTCCGCATGTCCAGGCTGGTGATGCGTGCCATGATGAAGGCGCGTTTTGGCCGCATCATCAACGTGACCTCGGTGGTGGCGAGTTCGGGTAATCCGGGGCAGTCAAACTACTGCGCGGCCAAGGCGGGCGTCGAGGGAATGTCCCGCTCGCTGGCGCAGGAACTGGGCAGCCGCAATATCACCGTGAATTGCATCGCGCCGGGATTTATCGATACCGACATGACCAAGGATATGCCAGAGGCTCACCGAGGCATTCTGCTCTCGCGAATCCCGGTTGGCCGTGCCGGTTCGCCGGATGACGTTGCCGCCGCCGTGGCTTTCCTCGCCAGTGCCCGTGCCGGTTACATCACTGGCACGATCCTGCATGTCAACGGCGGAATGTATATGAACTAATAGTAACAATAGCGCCGAGCGCGGCGACTTCGCCGAGTTTGGTAGAATGCAGCAGTTTTCCCACCATAGGAGCAGGCAATGGAGAATCTCGAACAACGCGTCAAGAAGATCGTCGCCGAACAACTGGGCGTCAATGAAGCCGATATTAAAAACGAGTCGTCCTTCGTCGATGATCTGGGCGCGGATTCGCTGGACACCGTCGAACTGGTGATGGCGCTCGAAGAAGAATTCGAGTGCGAGATTCCGGACGAAGATGCCGAAAAGATCACCACGGTTCAGCAGGCCATCGACTACGTCAAGGCCAACGTCAAGTAATTTCTTCCGTTTTCAAGTCCGGTTCCATCCCTATCACCAACCGTCACGCGGGAGTGCGCCTTGTCGCGTCGTAGAGTCGTCGTCACCGGTCTGGGCATCATCTCTCCGGTAGGCAATACTGTTGCAGAAGCCTGGGACAACATCCTTGCCGGCAAGAGTGGCATCGGCGCTATCAGCCGGTTCGATGCCACCGCCTTCAAATCGCGTATCGCTGGCGAGGTCAAGGGATTCGATATCGCCACTTATCTGTCGCCAAAAGAGGCGCGCCGGATGGATACCTTCATCCATTACGGCATGGCGGCGGGAATTCAGGCTTATAAAGACAGCGGGTTGGTCGCAACCCCCGAGAACGCTGAACGTATCGGCGTCAACATCGGTTCCGGCATCGGCGGGTTGCCGATGATCGAAAATACCCACGACGATTACCTCGCCGGCGGGCCGCGCAAAATCTCGCCCTTCTTCATTCCCGGCACGATCATCAACATGATCTCGGGAAACCTCTCGATCATGCTTGGTCTCAAGGGTCCTAACCTTGCCGTGGTGACGGCCTGCACAACAGGCCTGCACGCCATCGGTACCAGTTTCCGCATGATCCAGTATGGCGATGCCGATGCGATGGTTTGCGGCGGTTCAGAGTCGACGGTGACGCCGCTGGCGGTTGGCGGATTTGCCTCGGCACAAGCCTTGTCTACCCGCAATGACGATCCGGCAACGGCGAGTCGTCCGTGGGACAAGGATCGCGATGGCTTTGTGCTTGGCGAAGGTTCCGGCGTCGTGGTGCTGGAGGAGTATGAACACGCCAAAAACCGGGGTGCGCGCATTTATGCCGAACTGGTCGGTTTCGGCATGAGTGGCGATGCCTTCCACATGACGGCGCCTGATACCGACGGCCCCAAGCGCAGCATGATGAATGCGCTTAAGGACGCCGGTATCAACGCCGACGAGGTGCAGTACATCAATGCCCATGGCACCTCGACGCCGCTGGGGGACAAGAACGAAACCGAAGCGATCAAGTTGGCCATGGGCGACGCGGCCCGCAAGTTGGTGGTCAATTCGACCAAGTCGATGACCGGCCATCTGCTCGGCGGTGCCGGCGGTCTCGAATCGGCGCTGACGGTGCTGGCTATTTTTCATCAGGTTTCGCCACCGACGATCAACATCTTCGCGCAAGACCCTGCTTGCGATCTCGATTACTGCGCCAACACGGCGCGGAGCATGAAGATCGATATTGCGATCAAGAATAATTTTGGCTTCGGCGGCACCAACGGCACGCTGGCCTTCCGCCGCGTCTGACGGGGGCAGGCCCGTGCGGCTGCCCATCACGATCAAGCTGAAACCATCGCGGACACTGCTGCTCGGCATCGGTTTGGCCTACCTTGCGGCCATGCTGGTCGTCGGGTTGCTACCCTTGCCCTTGATTTTCAGGCTGGGTTTCGTTGTTGCGCTGCTCGCAGCGGGATATGTCAGTCTGCTGCGACTCGGCCAAGGTCCGTTCGCCGCTCTGCACTTGGGAAACCAGGGCGAAATGCTCATCGAGCAAAAAGTCGGCGGTAGTGACACGGCTACCGTGCATCCGCAAACCTTGGTCATGCCGGGTTTGATCGTCCTCCTGCTCCGGGTCAAGGGTAAATTTCTGGCGCTACCACTTCCGACGGATGCCATAGGCCGCGCCGCGCATCGGCAATTGCGAATTTGGTTGCGCTGGCGCGCGGCAACGGCCTAGATCGACGCCATGCCGCCAATGCAGGGCAGTAACTTGCAGGAAAGTGTCACCCGTCAGCGCGAGGCGCTGATGGATCTTTTGCGCGAACCCATGCAGCGGCTTGCAATGGATGCCACGTCCGCATGGGGTGACCGTGATCGCCTCGATGCAGTGCTGGGCCAAGGGCTCAAGGATCTGCCGTATTGCAAGCATCTTTACGCCATTGATAGTCGTTTCGTGCAGATCACCGATAACGTCAGCCACGATGGCCTGCTTGAAGGTTTTGGCCGCAATCGTTCCGATCGGCCCTATATTGGTCAGGCCGACGCGGAAACCGGGCTGTTCCTTTCAGATGCCTACATCAGCTTGCGGGAACAGCGTCCTTCCCTGACCGCCTTGCAGGTGGTGCGCGACGGAGAAGGCGAATTGCTTGGTTACATCGGCGCCTATTTTGGCTTGCGCGATCTGCCGCTGACCCGCCAACTCTACGACGAGCCGCGCCATTGGCAGCAGATCCGGGGCGATCCATCGATTCGGGGAACGGTGTTTCACCAATGCCGCACGGACAGTGTTATGGATCGCAATCTCGACACGGTGCTGGGGGTCGTGAGTGAGTTGATGGTCTACCACGGTTTCTATCATGTGATTCTGCACTTTTCGAGCAGCCGCGCCGTCATCTGGCAGCTTGCCGATCCCTACCGCTACCGACTGCTTGATATCGAAGCGCTGATGGCGCCCGATATCTGCCTCGCCTATCCACGCCAGTCCTATCCGCCCGATGTGCTGATTCCGGCCGACAAGGTCCGGGCCATTCTGGACAATTTCCGGGGGTTGCGGCAAATGGACGAGATGTTCTACCTGCGCTCAGGCACGATCAATCTCTTCAACGGTATCGTCGGCGTGACTTTTTCCTGCGATGGATCGCATTACGTGCCCTGGGACGAGTTTCTCTGCATGGACAAGACCTTCTGGGCCGGCGCCAGCACACGCAACTGAGCGGGAGCCGGAAAGTGGCCTGAATGCGGGTGGGCGGGGCGGACGGGTTAAAGTCCCGGTCGCAACACCGTGTTCTTCGCCTTGGCAAAGGTTTCCGGATAATCGCGGCTGAAGTGTAGTCCGCGGCTTTCCTTGCGGCGCTGGGCGCTTCTCACGATCAGGTGCGCTGTCTGTACCAGGTTACGGAGTTCGAGCAGATCGTTGCTGACGCGAAAGGCAGCATAGTAGTCGTCGATTTCGCGTTCGAGCAACTTGATCCGGTGCAATGCGCGTTCCAACCGCTTGCTGGTGCGGACGATGCCAACATAGTCCCACATGAAACGTCGCAATTCGTCCCAGTTATGGGCAATCACAATTTCTTCGTCGGCGTCGGTGACGCGGCTTTCGTCCCATTGTGGCAATTTCGGCAGATTCGGCGCTTTTTGCGCGAGGATGTCGGTTGCCGCTGCATCGGCGAAAACCACGCATTCGAGCAAGGAGTTGCTGGCCAGGCGGTTGGCGCCATGCAGGCCGGTACAGGCGGTTTCACCAATGGCGTAAAGGCCGGGCAGATCAGTGCGCGCGGCCAGGTCGGCTACCACGCCGCCGCAGGTGTAGTGCGCCGCCGGTACCACGGGAATCGGTTCCCGCGCGATGTCGATGCCCAGTTCATTACAGCGGGCAAGAATATTCGGGAAGTGTTCGCGCAGGAAGTCTTCGCCCTTGTGAGTCATGTCGAGGAAGACGCAATCGAGGCCATGCCGCTTCATTTCGTAGTCGATGGTGCGCGCAACAACGTCGCGGGGGGCCAGTTCGGCGCGCGAGTCGTGATCCGGCATGAAGCGGTGGCCGTCCGGCAGTCGCAGGATGCCGCCTTCGCCACGCATCGCCTCAGTGATCAGGAATGACTTGGCATGTGGATGGTAAAGGCAGGTCGG
>JAIFMO010000071.1 GCA_020048435.1 Sulfuritalea sp. | reverse complement strand
TTACAACCGCTACAAGAAACCATCCGGCGCGCCAGCGCTGGACGAAAAGGCATAACGAGGCAAGTAGTTACGTCCGCTTGCCGGGCGCCGTTGCCTGTTCAAGCGTGCCGAGCCATGCCAGCGCCTGCTCGCGCGATTCGCAACACATTTCGGGCGATGGCCGTAGCCCGCTGCAGCACATGGGCCGCTGCAACTGGCCGAAGATGGCGCAGCGGAAATTCTCTGTGAGATGAATACACGACACTCCGGCGGGCTTGCCAAGCGTACTGATCGACGGCGCGATGCAGCAGGCGCCGCAACCTTCGCGGCATTCCAGCAACGGCCGGGTTCCGGACGGAGTGATTCGCGTCTTGTCTTCGGCTGAAAGCGCGGGGGCTGGCCTGCCTTCCGCGGCGACGGTGGTGAGCCATTGCGCTGACACAGGTCAGGACTTGCGGTAGACCTCGCTGCCGGTCTGGACAAACTCAACTGACTTGGCTTCCATGCCTTCGCTGGCCACCTTCGCCAGCGCCTCGCTTTCGGCGATGCCCAGTTTTTCGGCGTATTCGCGCACGTCCTGGGTGATCTTCATGGAGCAGAAGTGCGGCCCGCACATGGAGCAGAAGTGGGCCAGCTTGGCGCCATGCGCGGGCAGCGTCTCGTCGTGGAATTCGCGCGCCTTGTCGGGATCGAGGCCAAGGTTGAACTGATCTTCCCAGCGGAACTCGAAACGCGCCTTCGACAACGCGTTATCGCGCATCTGGGCGCCCGGGTGGCCCTTGGCGAGGTCGGCGGCGTGGGCGGCGATCTTGTAGGCCATGATGCCGTCCTTGACGTCGTTCTTGTCGGGCAGGCCGAGGTGCTCCTTGGGCGTGACATAGCAGAGCATGGCGGTACCGTACCAGCCGATCATCGCCGCGCCGATGGCGCTGGTGATGTGGTCATAGCCCGGCGCGATGTCGGTGGTCAGCGGGCCCAGGGTGTAGAAGGGCGCTTCGCCGCACAACCGCAACTGCTCGTCCATGTTGTGCTTGATCATGTGCATGGGCACATGGCCAGGACCTTCGATCATCACCTGCACGTCGTGCTTCCAGGCGACCTGCGTCAGTTCGCCCAGTGTTTCCAGTTCGCCCAGTTGGGCGGCATCGTTGGCGTCGTAGATCGAACCGGGGCGCAGGCCATCGCCAAGGCTGAAACCAACGTCGTAAGCTTTCATGATCGCGCAGATATCCTCGAAGTGCGTATAGAGGAAGTTCTCTTTGTGGTGGGCAAGGCACCACTTGGCGAGGATCGAACCGCCGCGGCTGACGATACCGGTCATGCGCTTGGCCGTCATCGGGATGTAGCGCAACAACACGCCAGCGTGGATGGTGAAGTAATCCACGCCTTGTTCGGCCTGTTCGATCAGTGTGTCGCGGAATATTTCCCAGGTCAGGTCTTCGGCCTTGCCGTCGACCTTTTCCAAAGCCTGGTAGATCGGCACAGTGCCGATTGGCACGGGCGAGTTACGCACGATCCATTCGCGCGTCTCGTGGATGTTCTTGCCGGTCGACAGATCCATCACTGTGTCGCCGCCCCAGCGGATCGACCAGGTCATCTTGTCGACTTCTTCCTGGATCGAGGAAACGATGGGCGAGTTGCCGATGTTGCAGTTGATCTTGACCAGGAAGTTGCGGCCGATGATCATCGGCTCGACTTCGGGATGGTTGATATTGGCCGGGATAATGGCGCGGCCACGGGCGATTTCGTCGCGGACGAATTCCGGCGTGATGACGCGCGGGATACTTGCGCCGAAGCTCTGGCCGGGATGCTGGCTTTTCAGCAGTTCGGACAGACCCTCCAGCTTCTGATTCTCGCGGATGGCAACGAACTCCATCTCGGGAGTGATGATGCCTTTTCGGGCGTAATGCATCTGGGTGACATTGCCGCTGAGGTTAGCACCCACTCTCGCCCGGAGCGGCTTGCGCTTTAGGTCAAAGCGGAGACCGGCAAGCTCGGCGGCATCCTCGCGGGTCCGGCTGTAATCGGACGACAGACCCTGCAGCTCCTCAGTGTCGCCGCGCTCGGCGATCCAGCCGGCGCGCAGGGCGGGCAAGCCGCCGCGGATGTCAATTTTCACCGCCGGGTCGGTGTAAGGGCCGGAACAGTCGTAGACGCAGATCGAGGGGTTGGGCTCGTTTTCGGTCGGCGTCTGCGCGATCTCGCGCATCGGCACGCGAATATCCGGGCGCGAACCGCATACGTAGATCTTGCGTGAGTTGGGGAGGGGCTGGATCGCGGCGGCGTCGACGTGCGCCTGGGCGGCGATGAATTGTTCGTTTGCGTTCATGCGGGGAAAACTCCTGCGGAATTGCCGGAAGCTACTGGAATCCCGTCGGGAATGCAACCTCATTGACAGTAAGGTTCAATGGGATACAAGGGCGCATGGGGTATGTGGAAGGGAATGTCGCAGGGGGTTGTGTAGCGATATTAAAGTTTTATCTGTAATTGTCGTTACGACAAGAACGCACAAGAAGGGGAAGCTCATGAATTTCCGATACGCGAATATTTTTGCGGCGGCCGTGGTCGCATGCGTGACCACGGGAGTCGGTGGCGCAGTTGTGGCGGCAAGCCCGGCCATCAAGTGGGAAGCGGTTGCGGCCAATGGCGGTGATCGCATCGAGGTCGACCGCACACGAATCGCACCGATGGTCAAGGGCTCCACCAACGCATGGAGCCGCCTGACGCGCGACGGCATCTATGTCGACGAATATGGCATGCGCTACACGGCGGTCGAGGCATTCAACCGCTACGATTGTTCTCGCGGCAGCTTTACCACGCTGCGCCGAATCTGGCGCCACGATGCCGAACAGGTGCGCGACGAACGCGTCGCCGCGCCGCAGGAACTGCGCGTCGGGGCCGGCACGCCCGACGCAAAGATGCTGGCGGCAGTCTGCCAGGGCAAGGGTAATGCGGCGCTGGCGGAAGCCCTGACGCAGGAAACCAAGCCCGGCGTGATGCACGCCGACATGCGCAAGACGACGGACACCGTCGCGGCGAAGACCGTGCCCGTGGCTGCGCCGGCCGAGGCCGCCCATGGCGAGAAAGCGCCCGGCGCCGAAAAACCGCGTTTCATCGAACTGCCGAAAATCGATAAATCGCAGCTGGAAGATCCGCACAAGGCTCCCGCGGGCAAGACCGCCGAACCGGCCAAGGCCGCAGAACCCGCGAAAGCGGCCAAGACGGAACCGGCAAAAGAAACCAAGCCAGCCAAGCCGGTCACGGCGCCGGATATTCGCGAGGTCGCCAAAGCCGCCGCCGCCGCCGCGGATCATGGCGCCCCGGCCGCAAATCGTCAGGATCTCGAACGTGTCTATGCCACCTCCGGCCCGCGCAAGGCGCCGAAAAAGAAGTCCAGTCATGCGGCCATGGACGAGCACCGCAATATTCACTGGAGCTACGAAGGCGAGGGTTCGCCATCCAACTGGAGCAAGCTCGATCCGAAAAACGCGGTTTGCGCCATGGGCAATCGGCAGTCGCCGATCGACATCCGCGAGAGCATCAAGGTTGATCTCGAACCAATCAAGTTCAACTACAAGCTGACCCAGTTTGCCATCATCAATAACGGTCATACCATTCAGGCCAATGTCGGTGAAGGCAGCACCATCACGATCATGGGCCGCACCTACGAACTGATCCAGTTCCATTTCCATCGTCCGTCCGAAGAGCGCGTGCGCGGCAAAACCTTCGACATGGTGATGCACATGGTGCACAAGGATTACGACGGCAACCTCGCCGTGATTGCCGTGCTGATGGAGCGACGCGGCGTCGAGCATCCCATCATCCAGTCGCTGTGGAACAGCATGCCGCTGGAGGTGAACCAGGAACTGATACCAAGCACGGTTCTGGATATCAATAATCTGCTGCCGCAGGATCGTTCCTATTACACCTACATGGGATCGCTGACCACGCCGCCCTGCACCGAGAACGTGCTGTGGATGGTATTCAAGCAACCCATCCAGATCTCCGAGCAGCAACTGGCGATTTTCTCGCGCCTTTACAGCAACAACGCCCGCCCGGTGCAGCCGTCCAACAGCCGCCTGGTCAAGGAATCGCGCTGAACACCGGAAAAAGGCAGCGGAGTAACAGGAGGAATATCGCGCGTGAAGAGTCCCGCCAACGCAACGCCCCGCGCCATCGCGGCCAGGCTTGCCACCGTGCTGCACGGGCAAGAGGCCAATGTGCGCAAGATCGTTTCCGCCTGGATCGCCGGCTTGCATGTGCTGCTCGACGACTTCCCCGGCACCGGCAAGACGACGCTGGCCAAGGCGCTTGCCCGCGCGGTCGAGGCTACGTTCTCGCGGGTACAGTTCACCCCTGACCTGCTGCCCAGCGACATCGTCGGCGTTTCCATCTTCGATGCCCGGACGCAGTCCTTCCGCTTTCACGAAGGTCCGGTATTCGCCCATGTATTGCTGGCCGACGAAATCAACCGCGCCTCGCCGCGCACGCAATCGGCGCTGCTGGAAGCCATGGCCGAGGCGCAGGTGACGGTCGACGGCCAGCGCCGCGTGCTGCCGCAACCCTATTTCGTCATCGCCACCCAGAATCCGGTGGAGCAGGCCGGGACCTATCCCCTGCCCGAGGCCCAGCTCGACCGTTTCGGCATCCGGCTCGGCCTCGGCTATGTCGGCGCCGAGGAAGAAGCGCGCCTGCTCGACTACACCGCCGCCCGCCATCCGCTCGATCAACTCACGCCCTGCGCCACCGTGGCCGATCTGCTGGCGGCGCGTGACGCCGCCGCCGACATTACCGTTGCGCCCGCGTTGCGCCAGTACATCGTCGCCCTCGTGCAAGCCACCCGCACGCACCCGGCGGTACACATGGGCGCCAGCCCGCGCGCCTCGATTGCGCTGTTCCAGCTGGCCCGAACGCTGGCCTTGTTCGATGGCGAACCTTTCGTCACGCCGGATGCGATCCAGGAAATCGCCGCCGATGTGCTGGCCCATCGCCTGGCGCTCGACCCGCAGGCGCGCTATTCCGGCACCACCGGCGCCGAGGTGGTGCGCGACATTCTGGCGCGGATACCCGTGCCGGTCTGAAGGCGGTAGCCGGCGGCCATGCGCAAGCTTGCGCTCTTCCGCTTCGTTTTCGTTTCCTCGCGCTGGCTGCGCGAGCGGCTGACGCCGGCCGGACTGTTTATCGTCACCCTCACCGGCTTCGCCGCCGCTTTCGGGCTCGACACCCAATTGAATCTCGCGCACATGGTGTTTTCCCTCGGTGCCAGCCTCGTCGCGGTCGACGCCATCGCCATGACCCTGCTGCGTCGCGGCGCCCCCCGGCTATCGGCGCGCCGCCATCTGCCCGACTTCGTCACCTCCGGCGCGGCGGCGCGCTACCGCATCGAAGTACGCAATGAAGGGACGAAGCCCACCCAAGCCGGCGGCCTGGTCGAACAACTGCGCCAGCCCTGGCCATCGCCGGCATCACTGGAACATTCACAGGGCACGGCGGCGACCAACCGTTTCGACCGGAAAATCGGCTATCCAGCCTTCCTCGACATGCTGCGACGACTGCGCGCGATCGAGGTAGACCGGATCGCACTGCCGACCCTGCTACCGGGGCAGCGTGTTGACATCGAGGCGCCAGCACGGCCGACCGCGCGCGGGCTCGCCGTGCTCGAAAGTCTCGGGTTGGTGCTGACCGGGCCGCTCGGGCTGATTGAAACGCGCGTGGCCGTCGCGGTCGTCGAAGCCTCGCTGCCGGTGCTGCCGACGCGGCTGCCGCTGGAACTGCCGCCCGTGTCCGGCCAACGTCTGCTGCAGCCGGGTGGGATTTCGCTCGCGCAGCATGTGGGCGACGCCGAGGAGTTTCGTTCCCTGCGCGACTACCGGCCGGGCGATCCCTTGCGGTCCATCCACTGGCGCAGCTTTGCCCGCACCGGCAAACCCGTGGTGCGCGAATTCCAGGAGGAGTTTTTCTCGCGGCACGCGCTGGTGCTCGATACCGCCGCGCCGTATCCGTTCGCGCCGGCATTCGAGGCGGCGGTGTCGATGGCGGCGTGGCTGGTGGCCCGGCCACGCGACGCCGACAGCCTGCTGGACCTGATGTTCGTCGGCGACCGCGTCCATCGCCTCACGGCAGGTCGGGGCTTGGGCGGCGCCGATGCCCTGCTGCGAGTGCTGGCTACCGTCGCGCCGACCCCGCCTGA
>JAIFMO010000098.1 GCA_020048435.1 Sulfuritalea sp. | reverse complement strand
ATCCAGCGCGTGTAAAGCCGGTCGGCGGCAATACGCATTGCAGCGAGGCGCTCCGCCATCCGTTCGTTCATCTGCGCAGGGGTCTGCACCGAGGTGCTAGGCATGGCGCATTCGGTGGCCCACTGGCGGCACCAAAGGCGGATCATCGCTTCGGTCATTTCGACATGGCACTGCAAGCCAAGGTGTGGGCCCAAAATGTAGGCTTGGTTATCGCACCAGGCACTTTTCAGGATGCGCGTGGCGCCAGGTGGGATGGAGAAGGTTTCGCCGTGCCAGTGGAAAGCGTCGAATCGCGCCAAGTCGCCCAACCATTCGGTCGCGGCTGCGCCAGTGGTCGTCACCTCGCCCCAGCCCAGTTCCTTGACCGGGTTTTTCGTCACGCTGCCGCCGAGCGCCCTGGATATCAACTGGCCCCCGAGGCAGTGGCCGATCAGCGGGATGTTGCGTTCCGCTGCCACGCGGATGAGGGCGAACAGCGGAGGCAACCAGGGCAGGTCGTCGTTTACGCTCATTGGCCCCCCCATGAAGCAGAGGCCGGCAAATTCGTCGGGGGTGGTTGGGACGGCGGCGCCCTCGTCAAGTTTGACGAGCGTCCATGGGATCGATCGGGCATCGAGGAAAGTGGCAAAATAACCGGGCCCCTCACCGGCGGAGTGGCGGAAGATGGCGACAGGTTTCATGCTTGAACTCTCGGAAAATGTTGGCGTGGTCGCGTGGTGGCGGGGCGCCGTGGTGAAAAAACGATTGGACGATTGCAGACCCGAACACGGATTCTATTCACTCTCGGCGGTGGAACTGCGGAGACGCTTTGCCGTCACCAACGCCGTGCCGGGATTTGTCGCGCCTGCAATCGTCGAAGCGGGCGCCGAAGGCCTCGGCCCGCCGACCCCGGCTGCCGTGCTGGTGCCCATCGTCAATCGAACAAGCGGCCTCACGCTGCTGCTGACCCTGCGCACGCCGCATCTGCGTGATCATGCGGGACAGGTGAGCTTTCCCGGCGGTCGCCATGAAGCGGGAGATGCCGATCCCGTGGCCACGGCGCTGCGCGAGGCCGAAGAGGAAGTTGGGCTGGATCGTCGCCGGATCGAGATCCTTGGTCTGTTGCCTGAATACCTCACCAGTACGGGCTTTGCCGTAACGCCCGTGGTCGGTCTGGTGGAGCCGCCGCTGAATCTCAGACTCGATGACTTCGAAGTGGCCGAAGCCTTCGAGCCGCCGCTGTCCTTCTTCCTCGACCCGGCCAACCATCGGCGCGATACGGTTGTTTGGCAGGGTGCCCCGCGCGAGTTCTGGGCGATGCCTTGGCAGGATCGATATATCTGGGGCGCGACAGCCGGTATGCTGGTAAGTTTGCACAAAGTCCTAACCGGGGCGCCATGAAATCGGGCAGCGGTATCAGCAGCGGTGGTTTTTTGCCATTGCGGCGCGGCATCGGTCGATGCCGGATGTGCTATCTTCACGCCGCTGGCGACATCCCGCCAGCTTGCCATTTCACCTTGTCATGAGTCTTTTCAGCATTATTCTCGCGCTCGCCATCGAACAAGCCCGGCCGCTTTCCGGGGTGCGCGTCGATCACTGGCTGGCCCTTCATGCGCACCAGCTCGAAGATTGGTTCAATGCCGGCCAACGGCGTCACGGCCTGATCGCCTGGTGTGTCGGCGCGGCCGCGCCGGCCCTGTTCGTGCTGGTGTTGCAAGAAGTGCTGGCGTATTTCGCCCCCCTGATGGTGCTCGTGCTCAATGTCGGCGTGCTCTATCTGACCGTTGGTTTCCGGCAATACAGCCATTACTTCACTGATATTCATCTGGCGCTGCGCGCTGGCGAACTCGACCGCGCGCGCGCGCTGCTCGGCGAATGGCGCGGCATCGGTGCGGATCGACTGAGTTCCAGCGAGATTGCGCGCTTGTCCATCGAGCAGGCCCTGCTGTATTCGCATCGCCATGTCTTCGCGCCCTTGCTGTTTTTCGCTTTTCTTGGCCCGTCGGGCGCGCTGCTGTACCGGTTGTCGCTGGTGTTTTTCCGCGCGTGGGGCGAGCAGGCCGACCGCGTGTCGCCGGCCTTTGCATTGTTCTCGCGGCAGGCTTTCCGCTTGATCGACTGGCTGCCGGCGCGGCTGACCGCCACGGCCTTTGCCATCGTCGGCGATTTCGAAGACGCCGTTTATTGCTGGCGGACCCAGGCTCGGCTATGGCCGGATGCAGCGGCAGGCATCCTGCTGGCCAGTGGCGCCGGTGCGCTGGGTGTGCGGCTTGGCATGCCCTTGCCGTCCGATCTCGACCAGGATAACCGGCCGATACTTGGCACCGGCGATGATGCCGATGCCGATTTCATGCAAAGTACGGTCGGCCTGGTTTGGCGCACCCTGGTGCTGGGTCTGTTGCTGATTGCCCTGCTATGGGTTGCCAGTTGGGTTCGCTGAGGGCTGGCGTGAAACGGGCTAGCCAAAAACTTGCAAAAAGTCGGCGCTAGCGGTACGGCGGGGCTGTTTTCCCGGGCATATTTTTAGCTAAAAAGACGACGAATCGGGTATCCTCGCCCGCTTCGTGTTGCGCATTTCCCTTGGAGGGGGGAGTTGTGGCAGCCATTGCAAACATCTGGATAATGCAACGGAATCTCCACGCCCTGGCCGGCGTGGTGTCGCTGGCTGTCCCGCGGAAGGCGGACGAGTCTCATTTCTATAACCCGCTTCTTCCGGCCGCCACGGGTGGCCTCACTTGACCCATTCCGACCTGCCCACCGTTCTCGTCGTCGACGACAATCCCGCCAATGTGCGGGTGCTGGAAGGCATTCTGGCGGCCGCCGGCTATCGCATTCTGCCCGCGCTGAGCGGCGAGAGCGCCTTGCGCGCCGCGCGGACCGTGCGGGCGGATGTCGTGCTGCTCGATGTACGCATGCCGGGGATGGATGGCTACGAGGTGTGCCGACGGCTCAAGGAAATGCCGGCCGGCAAGGATATCCCCGTTATTTTCATCAGCGCCTTGCAGGAAACCGAAGACAAGGTGCAGGCCTTCCGCGCCGGCGGGGTGGACTTCGTCACCAAGCCATTCCACGCCGAAGAGGTGTTGAGCCGGGTGCGCACCCACGTCGACCTGTCGCGGTCGCGGCGGCAACTGGCGGAGGCCCGCGACCACCTCGAAGAACAGGTCGAGGCCCGCACGCAGGCGCTGACGGTCAGCAATGCCCGGCTGGAACTGGCCATGCGGCACGAACAGGCCCTGCGCCACCTGCTGACGCTCTCGCACGCCTCGCTCGACATCGGCGAATACTTGCAACAGTGTCTCGAATGGATATCCAAGGTTTTCGGCTGGTTGCCGCCGCAGCGAAAGTCCGCGGTCTTCCTGACCCGCAATAACGGCCGCAGCGATCAAATGGAACTGAAGGCAAGCATCGGCATGCCGGCCGAACAGTTGAATCCCTGCGCCCGCCTGGCCTACGGCGATTGCCTGTGCGGAGAAGCAGCGAGTTTGCAGAAGGTCATCAATGTCGCTGCCTCGAAGTGCCCGGTCGAACTGCGTTTCCCCGATACGACACCGCGCGGTCGCATTGCCCTGCCGCTGATGGCGGGCAAGCTCACTCTGGGCGTGCTGATGCATACCATCGAGGGCGCCCACGAGGTGACGGCCGAGGAGCAGCGCTTGCTCGAACAGGCAGCCGATGTGTTGAGCATGAGCATTGCCCGACACTATGCCGATCAGCGCATCGCCTACATGGTCTATCACGATGAGCTGACGGGATTGATGAACCGCAACTCGCTGACCGAACGGGTCGAGGCCGAACTGCAACGGGCCGACCGTCACGCCGCCGGCTTTGCCGTGCTGTTCATCGATCTCGACCATTTCAAGCAGATCAACGATGTGCTCGGCCATGAAGCCGGCGATTCCTTCCTCAAGACGTCGGCGGAAAGAATGGCCCTGGCTCTGCGCAGCGGCGATATTCTCTGTCGGTGGGGCAGCGATGAGTTCGTGGTGCTGGCGCTTGATCTGAGCGACGATGCCGAGCGGGCGGCGGCCGAGGCCCACGCCCTGGCCACCCAAATGGCCGAGGTGACGGCCAGGGCCGTTATCGTGGCGGGACACGAGGTGCAGCTTAACGCCAGCATCGGCATTGCCTTGCATCCGGGCGACGGCGGCAATTCGGCGGAACTGGTGCAGCATGCCGAACTGGCCATGTCGCGGGCCAAGCAGGCGGGCCGCAACCTGATTCATTTTTATCGTCCCGAGATGCAGAGCGATGCCACCCGGCGCATGACACTCTGCCGCGAACTGCGTCGCGCCATCGACGAACGGCAGTTCATCCTGCACTACCAGCCGCAGGTTGACATCGACGGTCGCCTGCTCGGCGCCGAGGCGCTGGTGCGCTGGCTGCATCCCGAGCGCGGCATGGTGGCACCGGGCGAGTTCATTCCGCTGGCCGAGGAACTGGGGCTGATCGTCGCGCTGGGGGAGTGGGTGCTGAGCGACGGCATGCGCTGGTTCGGCCAGTTGCCGGATGCAGTCACCGGCACGCCGACGCTGCCCATGCTTTCGGTCAACGTCAGTGCCCGCCAGTTTCATGAAGAAGGCTTTGCCGAGCGGTGTATCGCCGTGGTCGCCGCCGCTGGCGTGGCACCGCAGCGGGTTGAACTGGAAGTGACGGAAAGCCTGCTGCTGATGGATATCGATGGCGCCCAGCGCAAGATTGCCGTGTTGCGCGAAGCCGGCTTCGCCTTTGCGGTGGATGATTTCGGCACCGGCTATTCGTCGTTGGCCTATCTCAAGAGCCTGCCGGTGCAGAAGTTGAAGATCGATCGCTCTTTCGTGACCGATGTCCATCTCGATATTCGCAACGCCGCCATCGTGCGCACCATCATCGCGCTGGCGAATAACCTCGGCATGAGCACCATCGCCGAGGGTGTCGAACAGCGCGCGGAGGCCGATTTCCTGCGCGAAGCCGGTTGCAATTCATTCCAGGGCTTCCATTTCGGTCGCCCCGTCGCCGCCGCAGACTTCAGTCGCGCCTGGATGTCGCCGAGCCGGTAAACCCGCCCAGGCGTTGCGCGATGAACTCGGCGGCTTCCGCGATGCCCGTTGGCGCTGGCGCCTGCATGGCCGGGGCGGCCAGCAACCGGGCCAGCGCCGGCCCCAGGTCGCCGGCTTGCAGCGTGCCCTCATCGACTTCGGTGCAGCGGGTGTTGGTGTGCAGCCAATCGATCAGGCAGTCCTGTTCCGGCCAGTCTTCGCGACGCTGGTAGAGCACCGGCGTGCCGTTGCAAGCCGCCTCGGCGAAGGTGCCGTAACCCGGTTTGGTGACAACGGCATCGATCGAACACAGTAAATCCACGAAAGGCCAGTCCAGTGCTTCGATGGCGGAAAAGTCGGGCGACGCGGCACGCCAGGCCGCCGGTATCAGCCAGTGGGTGTCGGGTAGTTTCGGCCAGGATTCGACCGGCAGGCGCAGCGGAATGCCGCCCAGGGCGACCAGAACCACGCGGGTGTGCGGCGCGATGCCCAGCCGCTGGCGCAGTTCGTGGCGGCGCTCGCGGCCTTGGGCGGCGAGCGGGCCGATAGTGAAGATATCGGCGAGCGCGGGCATCGGCATGCCTGGCGTGGTGCGCAGGAAGGTGGCGCCGCGATAGGCTGCCAGCATTTCGGCGTGGATCGTTGCCGCCCAGGGTTCATGCCCGAAATAGTAAGCAAAAAGGTCTGCCCAGTTGAGCGAGCACATTGCCACGGCGGGGATGCCGGCGCGGGTGGCGGCGGCAAGCGGCACGAACGCTATGTCGGACAGCACGCAGTCGACGCCGCCTTGCGTGAGCATTCGGGTGTCGGCGTCGGCGTTTTTCAAAAAGTCGGCGCTAGCGGTACGGTAAGCCGCTGCCGTGGCGGCGAAATCGATACGGAGGGCGTCGAGCATTACGAAGCCGAAGTCGCTGGCGGTGGGGATGAAGTCGAAGGTAATCCCGGCCGCGAGGCGCTGGCGGATGCGTGCTTCCGGCAGGCCGCTGCGTAGCGTAAGGTGCAGGTTCGGCAGCATTGCCGTCAGCCGATTGATGACCGGGGCCGCTTGTGCCAGGTGGCCGAAGCCGTGGGAGGAAATGTCGACAAACAGGTGCGGCATGGGCTGACGGGATGCTATCAATAGCGCGAAGTCGTATCGGTTTCGCGGGCGATGGCGAGGAAGTGGGTCAGCCGTCTCTGCGTAATTTCGCGACG
>JAIFMO010000006.1 GCA_020048435.1 Sulfuritalea sp. | reverse complement strand
ATCGGGGTGCCGATCGCTAGCCGGATACTCAAGGAAACTTCACCGGCGACACGCAGATTGGTGATGCCCTTCTGCGAGATCAGATATGAGGCCGTGGCCAGATCGACGATCGCCGCATCCGAACGGGCGAAGGAGACATTGAGCAGTGCCGTGAGATCGTCCGCCACCAGGTCGGGCAGCAGGCCGAGCGATTTTTTGGTGAGCTGTTCCGTAACGGCATAACTCTTGACCAGCGAGACCCTCAATCCGGAGAGTTTTTCCTCGCGCAGAGAGTCTGTGCGGTCCTTACGCACGAGAATGACATTGGGCACGGTGATGAATGATTCCGTGAATGTCAGGAACTCTGCCCGCGCGGGGGTCTGCGTCACAGCATTGACGATCTGCACTTTGCCGCTACGCACCTCGGTAAAGATGTCGTTGAGAGAGGCAAACTGCTGTTGCTTGAAGGTGGCGCCAATCTTGGTTTCGATGAGGCGGAGGTAATCGTGTGCAAGACCGCTGGGCTGGCCCTGCGCATCCAGAAAGACAAAGGGCGCGTAACCGGTTTCAACCGCCAGGACGATGCGTGACTGATTCTCCGCGAGCCAGGCGCGTTCCGCTGTCGTCAAAGGCGCGGTGCTGCTGCCGGCATGGGAAATACTGGCCAAACCAACGAGTAGCAGCACGCAGCAGCGCAGTAAATCGGGCAGATTTGAAAGCATCATGGCCCCTTCAATCCGCTGGCAGAACGGCGGTGTCCGCCGTTTTGCCCAGGCTGACGGTGAACCAGAACGTACAGCCCGAACCTGCCGTGCTGCCGACACCGATACTGCCGCCCATCGCCTGAACCAGCCGTTTGCTGAGCGCCAGGCCTAAGCCGATACCCCCATGCGTGCGGGTCATCGAACCATCCGCCTGCTCGAACGAGGTGAAGATCCGCTGCTGATCTTCCGCCGAAATACCGATGCCGGTGTCTTGTACCTCGAAACGCACCAGGACCTCGGTGGCCGTTTCGTCCGCCACCCGCGCACGCACGGTGACCGATCCATTGGCGGTAAATTTGATGGCATTACTCGTCAAGTGACCGAGCACTTGACTCAGGCGCTGGGCGTCACCATGCAACAGCAGCGTGGCAAGCTCGGGCGCAAGGGCGGTGACCAGTTGCAGCCCTTTGTCCCTTGCCTGCGGACCTTTCTGGTCGAGCACGTATTGCATGACGGAATCGAGCCTGAAGTCGGATGCCTCCAGGGTGAAGCGTTCGGATTCCATCTTGGAAAAATCAAGGATGTCGTTGATGATGGCCAGCAGTTTCTCCGATGACTGCTTGACCTTGCTGAGTTGATTCACCAGTTTGGGGTCGGTGGCATTGCGCAGTGCTAAACCCGTCATCCCCATGATGCCATTCATGGGGGTGCGCAATTCGTGGCTCATGGTGGCCAGGAAGGCGGTCTTGGCGCGGTTGGCCGCTTCGGCGGCTTCCTTGGCGATAGAGAGGGCGGCGGTGCGCTCTGCCACCATGTTTTCCAGATGATGTCGATGCTGCTCAAGTTCGGCTTCAGCTTGCTTCCGGGCCGTAATGTCGCGATTCGAGGCCCGCCGTCCCACGGGCTGACCCTCCGGCCCGAATACTGCGCGGCAGCCATGCCATAGCCAGCGCACCTGCCCATCCTTGGTCACAATGCGAAACTCCAGGCTGGACAGGGTCTCGTGCTGAATTTCATGATGGTGATCGAGGAACAGCTGCCTATCATCGGGATGCACGATCTCGTCAAGCAGCGCCGGCCTGGAAATGAACTCTGCTTGCGAATAAGCACTGACCCGCTGACAGGCCGAATTGATGTAAAGAATTTCGCCCTGCAAGCCCTGCCAGTATTCCCAGTCGTAGGTGTAGTCGACGATGGTGCGGAAGCGCACTTCGCTTTCCCGGATGGATTGCTCGGTCAGAACCTGCTCGGTCACATCCTGCACGACGCCGATGGAGGTGCGTGTGTGGCTATCATTGCCTGCTTGGCTTTCGCTATGCTCATGGACGTACTTTTCCATGCCGTCAGCCAACAGCAAGCGGTAGGTCATGTCGTAATGAGCGCCTTCGCCCGGCGAATTTTCGAGTGCCCGCTTAATACGCTCTCGATCTTCCGGGTGAATGGCGTCTAACCAGGTCTCAATGGGCAGCGGGCCGACGGTATAGGGAATTTCGTAGATGTTGAACATCTCATCCGACCAGGTCAGGGTCTGGTCGGCATGGTTGAGTCGCCACGTCCCCATGTGCGCGATGTGTTGCGCGTTGCGTAACATCAGATCCTGCTCGGCCAGGCGCTGGCTGATCTGGCGATGCTCGGTCATGTCGATACCAAAGCTGATGACGCCTACTGTCTGGCCGTTTTCAATCATTTCGCTGTTCTGCCAGATGATGTAGCGTTCTGTGCCGGCCTTCGTCAATATCGGGTTCTCGACGTGCGGGGGAATTCCTTTGGAGGATATTTCCTGAAACATCTTCCAGACGGCGGGATAGAGGTTCCTGGGCGCGATGGTTTCAAACCAGTTACGCCCCAGCAGTTCGCTGGCCTGATAGCCGGTGATCTGTTCCGCGGCAGGATTCACCAGTTTCACCTTGCCCGCCAGATCCAATTCCACCACGATGACGTTGGCGGTGCGAATCAGGTTCTCGGCATAGTCCTTGGCTGCCAAAATATCCTGCTCGGCTTGCTTGCGCTGGCCGACCAGCGTATTGAAGCTGGTCAGGAGATCTTGAATTTCACAATCGCCCGACAGATCCAGGGCGTGCATTTCTTCTTTGCCTGTCGTCATTGCGCGAATGTGTCCTGTGGCTTTATCCAGCGGCATGAGTGAGCGTCTGATAAGGAACCAGATGATCAAGGTCGCCAGCACGACAAGCGCGGTGGCGGTGCCATAGGCGTGCTCCTTCATGTCCCGAATCGGTGCAAAGGCTTCATCAGTGGGGAGCGCCATATGCACCAACCATCCCGCGGATGGAACCCCTTTGGTAGAGAAGAGCAACTCAATCCCTTGCAGACTTGTCACTTGGCCTGACCCTTCGTAGCCGGCGATAAAACTATCAAGCAACTTGCTGGTGCCTGGCGGGGGGAGCGGTTGTAATACCCGCGCTGGATCGCTGGAGGTCACGATCAGTTGATCTTGTGGCGAACTAATGAGCACCCAGCCTGTTTTCCCAACCT
This sequence comes from Sulfuritalea sp., assembly GCA_020048435.1. Taxonomy (GTDB): domain Bacteria; phylum Pseudomonadota; class Gammaproteobacteria; order Burkholderiales; family Rhodocyclaceae; genus Sulfurisoma. The sequence continues at coordinate 3,023 of JAIFMO010000006.1, read as the reverse complement.
TGCTCTGCTCGACTTGGCCGAACAAACTCCGGTCGGAAAGGGTTGCAAGACCGATGATCAAGCCGACGATTTCTCCGGATTTGTCGCGAATCGGTGATGCGATAGGCACCAGTGGTTTATTGATGAAGCGACCAACACGGGGTTTGCCAATCGCGGTTTTACCGGTGGCGATGACTTTCTTGAAATAGTCGAGATCGCTAAAGGATGCATTTGCCCGGCCGGCAACCACCGGGTAGTCGGCAATGCCTTGGCCGTTTTTGTCGATGACCACCAGGCCGGCCTGAAATAGCGCTTGCAGGCCGATGCGCCCTTTGAGGAATTCCCCCGTCTTGCTTGGTGAGTCGATATATTCCGCAACCAGCCGGGCATTCAGATTGAGCAAGTCTATGCGCTGCCGCATCTTGGTGTCGATGTCAGCCGCAATATAGGAGACCGTGGAAAATTGCTGGTTTTCAAGGAGAGCGACCATGTCCTCCTCAAGACTTTGTTCAATCGCAAACGTCAGCAGCCAGCAACTGCCGACAAACAGCAACAGGACGATACTGGTGATCTTCGCCTTGATGCTGAGTTGCCGGAATTTTTTTCTCATGATAAATGCCTACACTGGCATATTCAGCCATTTGCCGAGCGCTGACGTCAGGTCGGCCAGATTGATCGGCTTGGTCAGAAAGTCATCCATGCCAACGGCCAGGCAATGCTGGCGATCCTCCTCGAATGCACCGGCGGTCAAGGCGATGATTGGCAGCCGTGGTCGTCCGGAGGCCGCCTCCCACTGCCGAATGCGTTCGGTTGCCTGGAATCCGTCCATCACCGGCATCTGACAATCCATAAGCACGAGATCGAAATCCGTTCCTGCCGTGATGGCCGACAGGGCCTGCTGTCCGTCTTCGACACTGGCGACCTTGACGTCATACTTTGCCAGCAGCATCTCGATGACTTTACGATTGGTCCGGTTGTCCTCGACGACCAGGATGTGTTTCCCGCTGATCGGCTGGATCGCGGGATTCTCTGGCGCTCTTTGCCTTTGTCGGCTGTCATCTTCGCCGCTAACAATCGCGACTTTTGCCCGGAACCAGAAAGTTGAACCTTGGCCGGGGGTGCTGTCGACGCCGACACTTCCTTCCATGGCGGCGGCCAGACTGCGCACGATGGAAAGACCTAGGCCGGTTCCCGCATATTTCCCGGCCGCGGCGTCGCCCAATTGAGAAAATGTCTGGAATAAGAGCGCTTGCTTGTCCCGCGGAATGCCCGCGCCGGTATCCGTCACCGAAAACTGCAACGACGCATGCGTTGCGTCGCGCTCGATTTCCGTGGCCCGGACCTGAATGCCGCCACGGTCCGTGAATTTGATGGCGTTGCTCACCAGGTTCGAGAGCATCTGCCGCAGGCGGATCGCATCACCACGGTAACGCTGATTTTCTGCGCCTTGCCAGGTGAATTCGAGACCCAATTCCCGTTGATGGGCCATTTCGGCGAACAGCGACTTGATCTCGTCCAGCAGTTGGTCGGGAGAAAATATCACCGGGGTCAACGCGATCTTGCCTGCCTCGATCTTGGAGACATCAAGGATGTCGTTCAGCAGCGTCAGCAGGGTTTGGCCGGAATTGAGAATTGTCCGCGCATAGTCGCGGCGCTCTTCTTCCTTCAATGCCGGCATCAGGAGCAGCTGCGCCATGCCGAGGATGCCATTCATGGGGGTACGGATTTCATGGCTCATGGTCGCCAGGAAATTCGTCTTGGCCTGGGTGCTGGCGATAACCGCCCGTTGCTCGCGGTCGATTCTGAGAACGAAGAAATAGACGAGGCCGTAGATCGTCGCCATGATCAACAGGGTGATCAGAGAAATCATCCCGGCGATTTGGTTGGCTTCCCGGATCGATGGCGCCAGCGGCACCCGGATGGAGATCAGGGCACGAATGCTGTTGGGGCTCTCGTGAAAGCCTCTTTCGCTGCCGTAGAGGGTGAGCAGTTCCGCCGGCGCGTCCTTGGGATCGCCATGGCATTTCAGGCAGCCCTTGCTCGAACGGTCGATGGGCACGGCAACATGCAGCGTCGGTTCGCCATCCAGCTGTACGACCTCGCGGATCTCTTTGATCTCGCCACGATTCATCCGTGCCAGCAAGGCACTCTCATACGCATCGGCCTGGTTGACCGGATTGCGCGGGTTGTCGGCAGCGAGCTTGAAGTAGACGGGCGGCAGCCCGACTTTTTCCCGCTCGTTGTTGATCAACTCCTTGACACTGCGGGCGATGAAGGTGAAAGACATCACCTTGGGCGAGAAATATTCCTTGTAGAGCAACCCCTCACCCTGGAGGCGATAAATTTCCGGTCGCTGCGTTTCAGTGACGTAACGATGCACCGCCTTGTGGCTCAACAAGGCATCGAGCGCGGCCTTTTGCGCCTCGCTGATCGCATAGGTTTCCGTCTTCTGGTAGTAAATCGCGACCAGAACGGCGTAGGCCACGATAAAGATCGGCAGCAGGACGAGCAACACATGGCGATTTCTGGGTAGCCCCGGGAACCCGTTAGCCCAATATGGAGTCATCTGCGCCCCCTTCCGGCATTGTCGGAATCCACGTTATGAAGCATAGCCTTTATGCGGGCAGGGCGGTATTGTCATGGATCAAGCCGGATGGTGTGCAGGGCGAGTGCAGCGGGCGCTGATTCGGCGAGTACGAAAATATTTACGACGCTGACCAGCTTTTCGGCTTCGCCGCCGAGGGCTTCCGCCGAGGCGGCTGCTTCCTCGACCAGCGCCGCGTTCTGTTGCGTGGCTTCTTCGATCTGGGCCACGGCGCGGGTCATGCGTTCGATTCCCTGGCTCTGCGCGTGACTGCCGACGCTGATTTCGGTCACCAGATTTGCGACGGACTGGAAGGAAGTCACGACCTGTTCGATGATCGTGTCGGCCTGGTTGGCCAATCGGGTGCCCGACTCCACCCGGGACGAGGCGTCGGTAATCAGTGTCTTGACTTCATTGGCGGCGGTTGCACTGCGCTGGGCGAGTTTTCTGACTTCGCTGG
>JAIFMO010000195.1 GCA_020048435.1 Sulfuritalea sp. | reverse complement strand
ATTACGCAGCGCTCGCTGCTCAAACCTCAACGTCCGATAATTATTGTTTCTGCGTAAGCGATTACTCCGTTGGGCATCCCTACAGTATGTGCCCTGATGGTACGATAGTTATACAAGGATCAAAGACTTCGCATGAATATTAGGTACGATATGACTCGCATTTACGGCATCAAGAACTGCGACACCATGAAAAAGGCTTTCGCCTGGTGCGACGAACATGGCGTTGCCTACGAGTTTCACGACTACAAGAAGGCCGGGGTGCCGCGTGATCGGCTGGTGGAATGGTGTGGTGCCGCCGGCTGGAAAACGCTGGTCAATACCCGGGGGCCCACCTTTCGCAAGCTCACTCCCGAGCAGCAGGACATCCAGACGCAGAGCAAGGCCGTGGCGCTGATGGTGGAATTTCCCAGCCTGATCAAGCGGCCGGTGGTCGAAACCGCCGGCGGCCAGTTGCTGGTCGGCTTTGATCCGGCGATATTCGGCAGTTTCCTCAAGTGATGGATGCCGTCCACCGCTTCCTGTTCGAAGACCTCAACATCCGCGGCGCGCTGGTGCAATTGGGGCCGGCCTGGCACGAACTGCAAGCCGTGCGCGATTACGAGGCGCCGGTACGCAGCCTGCTGGGCGAACTGGCCGCCATCACCGCCATCATAGCCAGCAACCTCAAGTCGCCGGGGCGCTTGAGCTTCCATCTACGCGGCGACGGGCCGGTGCGCCTGCTGGTGATGGATTGCGACGAGCAGTTGCGACTGCGCGGCCTGGCCAGGACAGCGGACGACACGCCTGCTGCCGTACCGCTACCGCCGACTTTTTGCGTAGGCGATCTGCTCGGTGATGGCCACCTGCTGCTCACGCTGCAAACCAATGCCGCGACGGAGCACCCCTACCAGAGCCATGTCCCGCTCGAAGGCGACAGCCTTGCAGCCATTTTTGAGCATTACCTGGCGCAATCCGAACAGACGCCCACGCGGCTATGGCTCGCCGCCGACGAACACCACGCCTGCGGCCTCTTCCTGCAAAAGTTGCCCGACGCGCTGCATGAGGGTTTGCTCAATGGGATGCACGAGGATTGCGCGCAGGACGCCGACGGCTGGAATCGTGTGCAATTGCTGGCTCAGACGGTGCGCCCGGCCGAACTGGCGCTGCCGCCGGCGACCCTGCTCTCCCGCTTGTTTCCCGACGAGGCGGTGCGTCTGTTCGACCCGCGCCCGGTCAGCCATCACTGCCCGCGCGACGAGCAAAAGGTGCTCGACATGCTGCGCACGCTGGGCCGCGACGAAATCGAGGCGGCGCTGGCCGACGCCGACGCCATCGCCATCCACGACGACATCTGCAACCATGAATATCACTTCGGCCGCGAAGTGCTGCAGCAACTCTTCGGCCCCGAAACCTTACAGCCCAGCCACACCCTCCATTGAGCGTCGACATCAATATCAGCGAGGAAGCGGGCGTCCGCTACCTCCATTTCAGTTCCGACTGGATTCAGGGTGCCATGCGTATCGCCCGGCCCTGGGCGCTGGAACTCGACTACACCCGCGAGATGATGGCTGGCCTGCTATTGCGCCCGGAGCCGCAGTGGCCGCGCAGCGCGCTGCTGATCGGCCTCGGCGCGGCGTCGCTGACCAAGTTCCTGCACCGCCACCGGCCGGACACGCGCATTACCGTGGTCGAGATTGAACCGGCAGTGGTCGCCGCCGCCCGGCAGTATTTCAAGCTGCCCGATGAAGATGAACGCCTCGACATTGTCATTGGCGACGGCGCCGACTACATGGCGAAAACGCGCCGACGCTTCGACCTCATCATGACTGACGGCTATGACGAAGAAGCCCGCACCGGCATGCTCGACAGCCTGCCCTTCTACCTCAACGCCAAGGCCGCCCTGAGCGATGAAGGCCTGCTGGTCGCCAACCTGCTGTCGAGCCGACGCGATTTCCGCAATACCATCGTGCGCCTGACCGAAGCATTCGATGGCCGCGCGCTCGCCTTTCCTTCCTGCGACAGCGGCAATACCGTCGCCGTCGCCGCTGCGGGCGAGGAAATCGATCAGACGCTGGAGGAACTGCGGGAAAACACCGTTAACTTGAAGCGCGACACCGGCCTCAACCTGCTGACCACGCTGACGCGGCTGGCTCGCTCGAAATCCTGTCCGGGCGGACGGCTGGTACTGTAAGCCGCCAATCAATACAACGACAGGCTCACGGGCGGCGGCCGCGCGCCGACGTTGACGACAATCACCGCGTGACCCAGCAGCACCACGCTGCCGCGCCGGCGATCATCGCCGGTATCGCTGTATTCGAACTCATAGACGCGCCGCAAGGCCATCTGGCCGTCGTCGTCGCGGGAGGGCTTGATGCTGGCAATCGACACGGTGTCGTCGAGCAACTGCATGCCCTCCGCGTCGCAAGCCCGGCGCGCGGCCTGCATGCCGATCTCGCGGGCTTTGAGGCTGTCGAGCCACAACCAGGCAAGCACGGCAAGCAAGAAGAGACTGGCGATTTCCACGACGCTATCGGGAACGGCGACTATCGACTACCGCGGCTTGCCCAGCACCTTCTCGACCAGCCGCACCCAATAGCGGATGCCGGTCGAGATGATGTCGTCGTTGAAATCGTAGTGCGGACTGTGCAGCGTGCAGCCACCTTCGCCCAGCCCGTTACCGAGCCAGACATAGCAACCGGGCACGACCTGCGACAGGTAGGAAAAATCTTCCGCGCCCATGCTCGGCTTCATGTGGGCATGCACGCCACCGCCCTCAACCTGAGCGGCTGTCTGGCTGACTACCTGCCGCGCCACCTCGCGGCAAATGAAGCTGGGCTCGGCTGCGTTGATGGTCGGCGGGTAGCCGCGCTCGTATTTGAGCGCCACTTGCACGCGGTGCGTCGTCTCGATGCCGTTACAGACGCGTTGCATGCCCTCCTCCAGCGCATCCTGCAATTCGGGACGGAAGCTGCGCACCGTGCCGCCGAGCACCGCCTTTTCGGGCATGACGTTGTCGGCATGACCGGCATGAAAACGGGTGACGCTGACTACCGCCGGCTCCATCGGATCGGTGGCGCGACTGACCAGGCTTTGCAACGCCTGCACCAGCGCCGCGCCGGCAAGAACGGTATCGGTGCCCTGATGCGGCATGGCGGCGTGTGCGCCGCGACCGGTGAGGGTGATTTCAAAACGGTCGGCGCCGGCCATCACCGGACCTTCGATCACGGCGAAGCTGCCGGCCGCCATGCCTGGCCAGTTGTGCAGGCCAAACACCATTTCCATCGGAAAACGCTCGAACAGTCCATCGGCCACCATCGCCTTGCCGCCACCCTCGAACTCTTCGGCCGGCTGGAAGATGAAATAGACGGTGCCGTCAAAGCCGCCTGCGCCAGTGGCGGTCTCACCCTGCTTGTGCATGGCCACCAGCGCCTCGGCGGCGCCGAGCAGCATGGCTGTGTGGCCGTCGTGGCCGCAGGCATGCATTTTCTGCTCATGTTTCGATCGATGCGGAAAGGTGTTGAGTTCGCTCATCGGCAACGCATCCATGTCGGCGCGCAGGCCGATGGCGCGCGCGCCGGCGCCGCAAACGAGCTTGCCGACCACGCCGGTGCGGGCGATGCCGCGATGCGTCTCGATACCGAGCGCTTCGAGGTGGCTGGCCACGATCTCGGCGGTGCGCTTTTCGTGGAACGCCAGTTCGGGATGACTGTGAATGTCTCGGCGCAGCGCGGCGATGCGCGCATGCAGGTCTGGCAGCAGGGTATTGAGCTTCATGATTGCGCTTTCAGTGATGGCCGCGGGTTGGGCTGAATTTCGGCTGAGTTTCGGCTGAACAAGTTCCATCGGTGCCCGCCAATGGTAGCCCAAAGACGCCCGCGTGAAATGGGCTAGAATCGATGCCAGCAAAATACTTGGCGGCGCCGCATGGCCGCCCGCCGGCCCGGCCGCCTCCGAGTATCTTTTCCACCTACCCACGCCAAGTGCCCATTCTGTCCCGCGCACTTCTTCTCACCCTCCTGGCCTGCCTGGCGACGTTATTCGCCGCGCCAGGCATTGTTTTGGGCGTTACTCCGAGCGGCGTCCCGGACAGCACAATGGGCATTTCCCCGGCGCAGGCCGCGGACACCCGTCACGGCATCGGCGTACTCGCCTATCGCGGCAAGGACAAGGCGCTGGCCCAGTGGCAATCGACGGCGGACTATCTGTCAGCTACCGTCACCGGCCATCGCTTCGAGATCGTGCCGCTCGATTTGTCGGAAATGACCGACGCCGTCAAGCGTGGCAGCGTCGATTTCGTCCTGACCAATCCCGAGAACTACATCGTGCTCGAAGCGCGCCACCATGTGACGCGCATCGCCACGCTGGTCGCGAGCGACGGCGGCCGGCCATCCAAGGAATTCGGCGGCCTGATCTTCACCCGCGCCGACCGCGTCGATCTGCGCGAGCTGGCCGACCTGCCCGGTCGCCGCATCGCCGGCGTGGCGCCCAACGCTTTCGGCGGCTACCAGATGCAGGTCTACGAACTGCTGCAAGCGGGAATCGATAGCCATGACTTCTCGCCCCTGTTTGTCGGCCTGCCGCAAGAAAACATCGTCACGGCGGTCGCCGAAGGGCGCGCCGATGCCGGCTTCGTTCGCGCCGGCGTGCTCGAATCCATGGCCCGGGCGGGCAAGATCAAGCTTGCTGACTTTCGCGGCATCGGGCTCAGGCAATGGCCTGGCTACCCAGCGTTGGTGTCGACGCCGCTCTATCCGGAATGGCCCTTTGCAACTCTGTCTCGCGCGGAAGAAGCGTTGGCCAACCGGGTCGCCGTCGCGCTGCTTGAAATGCCTCATGGCGGCGAGGTGGCGCAGCGCGGCAGCTATCATGGCTGGGCCGTGCCGCTGTCTTACAACGCGGTGCACGACATGATGAAGGCGCTGGGCGCACCGCCCTACGACGCTACGCGCCAAGCAACGCTGAAGGAAACGCTGCGCAAGCACGACCGCGAAATACTCGCTGGCCTGCTCTTTCTTCTTGCTGTCGCCGGCTATTTCATCCGGCGCTTCGCCCGCCTGAGCCGCGCCCTTTCCCGCCAGATGACGCTGGCGGCCGAACACAGCGCCTGCCTGGCCGCCGAAGTCAAAACCCGCCAGCACGCCGAACGCCAGTTGGCCAGCGAAAACCGCGTGCTGGATCTGCTGGCGCACGACACGCCGCTGCCCCGCGTTCTCGACACCATCATCGAAATGTGCGTGGAAGCGTGCCACGTGAGCGCCATCGCCATTCTGGTGCGCCATGATGACCACTACTACATCGCGGGCGAACGCACGCTCGATGCGTCCTGGTTCGCCCGCTTCGACGGCCTCGCCGTGGCGACCGCCGAAGCGGCCGATGCCCTCGGCACGGTGCTAGCCGAGGCCCCCGCGGGCTCACCTGCCGTACCGCTAGCGCCGACTTTTCAGCGCGAGACGATTCACGATGGCGCGGGCGCGCCACTGGGAGAATTCCTCGTAGCCATCGCGCCCGGCGAGGCCAACCAGGACAGAGAAGCGCTGCACCGGCTCGCCACGCTGGCTGGCATGGCCATAGAACATTCGCGGCTGACCGAGAGCGTTCGCCTGGCGGTGGGCGTATTTGAGACGGCGCTGGAAGGCATCGTCATCACCGACCCGATCGGCCGCATCGTCGATGTCAACCCCAGCTTCAACCGCCTTACCGGCTACACCCGCGCCGAGGCCATTGGCCAGACCATGCGGCTGGTCAAATCCGACCGCCACGAACCGCGGTTCTATAGCGACATGTGGGCTCATTTGCTCCAGCACGGCCACTGGAGCGGTGAAATCTGGAACCGCACCCGCGACGGCCGCGTCATCGCGGAAATGCTGCAAATTTCCAGCGTCAAGGACAGCAAGGGCCGCGTCAGCCATTTCGTCGGCACCTTCAGCGACATCACCTCGCTCAAGGACGCCCAGGCGCACCTTGAAAAGCTCGCCAGCTTCGACATCCTTACCGGCCTGCCCAATCGCGGCCTGCTCTCCGACCGCCTCAACCAGGCGCTGTCGCAATCGCGCCGGCGCGACAAGCTGCTGGCCATATGCTTCCTCGATCTCGACGGCTTCAAGGCGGTTAACGACACGCTGGGCCACGATGCCGGCGACCTGCTGCTGCGCGAGGTCGCCCACCGCCTCAACGTCACCGTGCGCGCCGGCGACACGGTGGCGCGCCTTGGCGGCGACGAGTTCGTGCTCCTGCTCGGCGATCTCAG
>JAIFMO010000118.1 GCA_020048435.1 Sulfuritalea sp. | reverse complement strand
GCCGATGGCTGCATAGTCCCAGCGCCCCTCGAAGCCGATGGTGCCCAGCGTGGCATAGCCTTGCGCCACGCCGCAGCCCAGGCCCAGGCTGAAGCCGCGCTTGCGCCAGGCCTCGCCCAGCGGCACGAAAGCAGCCTGCATCGCCAGCGCCATGCGCACCGCCGCTTCGGCCGGGCGGGCTATGGGCACTGGGTCGTTGAAGAACACCATCACCGAATCGCCGGCAAAGCGCTCCAGCGTACCCTCGTGCGCCACCACGATGGCGCCCATGGCCGCGTGGTAGTCGTGCAGCAGTTCCATCACCTCCTCGGGCTCCGCGCTTTCGGTGAAGGCGGTGAAGCCGCGCAGGTCGATGAAGACCACGCTGATCTCGCGTCGGTGGGTCTTGAGCATCGCGTCGCCGCCGGCGATGATGGCCTCGGCCAGCGGCGCCGAGAAGAAGCGCTTCAGGCGCCCCAGCCGCTCCAGTTGCGACAGCTGGTCCTGCACCCGCTGCTCGAGCGTGGCGTTCCACTCGGCCAGCTGTGCGGTCTGTTGCTTCACTTCGTCCTGCAGGCTCTTGATGCGCAGCAGCGATTTCACCCGGGCATACAGCTCGGCCCGGTTCACCGGCTTGGTAAGGAAGTCGTCGGCGCCGGCCTCGATGCCGTTGATGCGCTCCTGGGTGGCGTCCAGCGAGGTGCACAGCACCACCGGCAGCAGCGCGGTGGCCGGGTCGGCACGCAGGCGCCGGCAGACGTCGTAGCCCGACAGGCCCGGCATTATGATGTCGAGCAACACTAGGTCGGGCGGCGCGGCGGCGATCATCGCCAGCGCATCGTCACCATTGGTGGCGGTCGCCACCTCGTAGCCCTTGGCCACCAGCACGTCGACCAACAGCTTGACATTGGCTGGCGTGTCGTCGACCACCAGGATGCGGGCGGGGCTGCCCATCACATGGCCTCGCCCAGTTGCTGGCGCACCGTGGCCTCGTAGCCGTTGATGTCGGGCAGATGGATGTCCATCAGGACAGGTCGGGCCGGTGCGCCAGCGCCACGCCGTCCAGGCCGTTGACGGCCTCCAGCGTGGCATAGCCCTTGGCCTGCAGCACATCACGGGCCAGCTTCAAGTTCTTGTCGTTGTCCTCGACGATCAGGATGGTCTTCATGGCGTGCTCGCTGGCGATGTCATCGGCAAGGTGAAGGAAAGATAGGAAATTCAACGCGACATCCGGAAGTATCTTCGCCACTGGTCGCCCCTGTCAATCGCCGATTTCGCACGTGAAAGCATCGGAATCTGCCAGAAAACCTTCCCCCAGCAGCGCCTGTCGCCCGGGAAGGAGCCGCTGGCGGCGACTTTCCGGGCGACAGGCGCGAGCCACCCCTGACGAGCGACGGCTTGTCCTGATTTTGCCCCGGCCGGCCTGTTACCAGGCGCTGCGCTGATCGAACTCGATCTCCGGACCCGGCTGGGCGGACACATCCCACTGCGGCTCATTGCCCACCGGTTCCGCCCCGGCGGCAACCTCCCACAGTGGCGGCCCGCGCGCCGGGGCGATTCTCGGCGGCTGGGTTGATTCGCCGATGTGTTCGAGAATCTTCTTCACGGTGTCCGCCTCGTCGATGAAGGCGATGATGCGCATCTGGGCATGACAGATCGGGCAGACCAGAGGGAATGCCTCATAGATCCGCGCCAGCAACATCGCCCACAGATAGCGTGCCGCAGCGCGGTGGCTAGGCTCTTCGCTGTTTGCCGTAAAAGTCGGCGCTGGCGGGACGGCAGTGATGGCGGCAGGCGCCAGCGCCGTCACCGCCGCCCGTAGCGGTGCGTTGGGCGCCAGCACGCCGTAGTAACGATAGACCAGATGTTCGGCATCCCGTTGCTGCAAGTGTTCCAGCGCGAAGGGTGGGCGCGCGCAGTAACGCAGCAGCCGTTCCAGTCCCGCCCGGTCGGCGCCGGCGATGCGCACCGCGGCATCCACCGAGAACCCGCCACCGTGTTCCCAGCCGCCATCTCTTCAGCGTCGCACTTCTCGATCAGGCCGCGCCGGACGAAAGTTCGCAGGACGCGCCGCCGCACCTGCGCCTGCACTGCAGCGATGGCCTCATTATCCAGCCCTACCGCCGCATGAAACACCACGCCGGGCGCAGCGTCGGTGTCGCCCGCCTCGGCCGGCTCGAACACCCCGTCGATGACGCAGCAATGGAAGTGAACGTGCTCGTTCAGCGACGAGCCGAAGCGATGGATAAAGACCACCGCCCCGCTGCGCGCCGCGTCACCACAGCCGGCACTGTGGTAGCGCAAACAGCGTTCCACCTCCGCGAGGAAAATGCGCAGCACCGCGCCTTGCAGGTCGGCATCATCGCGCAGGAAGTAACGCAAGCGCTTGGGCACCGCCAGCACCCACTGCCGCACCGGTAGCGGCGGAAACACGTGATCGACCAGATGCGCTGCCGTCTTGACCATGCGCCGTGTGTTATGACCGCAGGAAATCCCCGTGGGACAGGAATAGGCGATGAGGAATTCGTGCTGGCAGGTGTCACACCAGGCGCGGGCGAAGCCGTGGGCGAGGATGCCGCAGTCGAGATAGCGGTGGAAGGTGCGATATCACAGCGTCTGCTCGAGACTGCGGCGGCTACGGTGACACCGATACGGCGCAAGCGAGCGGCGAAATAAGCCGCGTGTGCGGCCGGAACTCAGGCCGCCACCAGCACCGACACCAAGCCCGCCGCATGATTCGCCGCCTTCGGGCGAATCACGATTTCCACGTCCCTGTCTAGCTGGGTAATAAAGTGCAGCAGACGCTCGGACGAGAAACGGCTGAGCTTGTAATTCCGCAGTTCGGAAATATGCGGCTGGGGGATGCCGAAAATTTCGGCGACCGCCGTCTGGGTCAGTTTGCGTTCCTTGATCAGATCGTTGATGCGCATCGCCAGTTGCGTGCGCAACTTGCGTTCATCGGCATCGGCAAAGCCAAGGTCCTTGAACACGTCACCTGTGCCCACGTCCACCAGTTCAGTCTTCTTTGCCATAGCGCACCTCGTAGTCATTGCGAGCCAACTTCAATCGTTCATGAATCAGGTCGACATCGGTCTTGGCAGTACGGATGCCGGAAGGCGATTTCTTCTGAAAGCAATGCAGCACATACACCGCCTTCGCGAACCGCACCGTATAAGCCACCCGGTACGTATCACCCCGATGATCCTCGACCAACTCGAACACCCCCGGCCCCTCGCCCTTCCAAGGCTTTGCCGCGGGCGGCTGGCCACCCAACTGCACGACGCCCAAGCCGTAACCAAAGTCACCCACCACGTCGCCGGGAAAATCCAGAAGATCGCGCTTGGCGGAACCAATCCAGTGCAGCGGACGTTCTTGGCGGGATGGGAAACTCATAGGGAAAGTATACCGTATTAGGTATCTACGGAAAACCCCTTCGCGGTCGCAAACGGCGCCCCGGCTAAAGGACAGGAAATCCAATGGGCTATCGGGACGGTATGACTGGCGCCGTGTGCCGCAGTCAATTGCCGATTTCGCACCGGAAAGTATCAGGGTCCGCCAGAAAACTTTCCGCAGCGCACTCCCATCACCGCCTGTAGCCTGGAGAGGAGCCAGGCTCGAGACAACCGATCATGCTAAACAGCGACCCGTTTGCGGGACGTCCGCTTTGCCTTCTGGTAACGGTCGTCACACGCAACACATGGGATTTCCGCTTTTACCCGCAGGTCTTCGATCCTTGGCAAGCCTGATTGCTTACCGGATTAAATCGAGCCTGGCCCCTTCATACGTGGCACCATCTCGCCAGCGCCGAGTTATTTACATATATGCAAATAATCCTTGCGCCCTGGGGTTTTGCATATACAATTATTCTGTGGAAACACGTTACACATGGGACGAAGCGAAGCGGCAGAAGAACATCGCTGAGCGCGGACTGGACTTTGCCGATGCCGATCTGGTGTTGCTAAGTCCTTACCGCTTCGATGTGCCGTCGTCGCGCGGAGGCGAGTTGCGTAGCGCATCTTTCGCCTATGTGTTTGAGGTGTTGCATGTCCTGCTGGTGGTTCACGCGCCCGGAGCCACCCATCGCATCATCAGCTTTCGTGCGGCGCATCCTGACGAACGGGAGGTTTATCATGAGTGGCTCGCCAATGAGTTCGATGACGCTGGCTGAAATGCGTGCCGCCAGGGCGCGCGGTGAATCGCAGTCCGATTTCTCGCGGGCACGACAATTGGCCGACACCGCACCGGACGATCCGGATGCCCCAAATCTCGCCGGTGCCATGCGCGCCGAGATCAAGCGATTGCGCGGCCGCCCGGCAGGATCGGCCAAGACGCAGATCGCACTGCGCGTCGATAACGCCACGCTGGATGCCTTCAAGTCCACTGGCAAGGGCTGGCAGTCGCGCATGAATGAGGCGCTGGCGGACTGGATCAAGTCGCACTCCCCGGCATAAGCATCAAAGGGGCCAGGCTCGAGACAACCGATCATGCTTAACAGCGGCCTGTTTGCGGGACGTCCGCTTTGCCTTCTGGTAGCCCCACTCAAACCTGAACATGCCGGGCGTTGTGAAAAGTCGGCGCTAGCGGGACGGCTTATTTACCCCGTCGCCGTATCCGCCACTTCGGCGATCTGGTCGAAGTTCATGTAGCGATAGCGGTTTTGCCGGAGGGCGGCGGCCGAATCCGAGCATATCTCAGCGTTGGCAGCGAGGACAGAAATAGCTTGCCCGTTGCCCCTGCCGGATCAGACGGATCGTCGCGCCGCACTGGCGACAGGGTTCGCCTTCACGGCCATAGACGCGATGTTCGAACTGAAAATGACCGGGGTCGCCGTCGCAACCGAAGAAATCGCGCAGACTGCTGCCACCGGCGTGGATCGCTGCGCGCAGGGTTTCCTTGATGGCTTTCACCAGTCGATCCAGCCGCGCCAGCGAAACCTTGCCCGCTGGCGCGCGCGGGTCGATGCCGGCCCGGAACAGGCTTTCCGACGCGTAGATGTTGCCGACGCCAACGACGATGCCCGCATCCATGATCACCTGCTTGATCGCCGCAGTGCGGCCCGCCAGCCGCGCGGCCAGTGCCCTGGCCGTGAAGCCGCGCTCCAGCGGCTCCATGCCCAGTTTGGCCAGCAGCGGGTGGCTTGCCGGGTCGCCATCAATCCACAGCAGGGCGCCAAAGCGGCGCGGGTCGTTCATCCGCAAAATCAAATCGTCGGACGGGGTGTCGCTGAACACAGTATCGCTGAACAAAATATCAACGTGGTCGTGCTTGCGCGGCGGCGTGCCTACCGGCAGCAGCCGTAGCGTGCCGGACATGCCAAGATGAAACAGAAGATGGCTGCCGCCAAAGTCGAACAACAGATACTTGCCGCGTCGGCTTACGCCAGCGAGCGTGCGGCCGCACAGTCGCCCCGCCAGTTCGGCCGGCATGGGATAGCGCAGCGCCGGGGCGCGCAAAACGACGTCCGTCACTCGCCGGTGACTCAACGCGGGTTCGATTCCCAGACGGGTTACTTCGACTTCAGGCAGTTCGGGCATGGGTTCAAGAGGCCGGGGGCTTGTGAAACTGCTAACATCCACGATCTTACTCAATCGTCACCCATCTCGGCTCGCCCATGAAACATCGCCTGATTCCCCTGTTGCTTGCCGCCTTCCTCGGTTTCGGCCTCGATCTGGGCTTGAGTCTTGCCGTCGCGCGGGCGGAGGATGCGTCGGCGCCCGCCCCCACCGCCGCGCCGGATAGTCAAGGCGATGCGAAGGAAGCGCCACCAGCCAAATCCGGGGTATTGCCGCTGCAGGAACTGACGCCGCACATCCTCTATCAGTTTTTGCTTGCCGAGATTGCCGGTAGCCGGGGCCAGGTGAATACCGCGCTTGCCTCGTTGACCGATCTGGCGCGCAAAACCCGTGATCCGCGTATTGCCCAGCGGGCAGCGCAGGTGGCGCTGTTTTCGCGCCGCTATGACTTGGCGCTGGAAGCGGGCAAGCTCTGGCTGGAACTCGATCCGCAGTCAGCACAGGCGCGGCAGATGCTGACCAGCCTGCTGACGCTCGGCGCGCGGCCTGAAGAACTGGCTGCCCATATCACCCGGCAACTTGAAGCCGAGGGCGCCAATGCCCCGGCCGCGCTGCTGTTGCTCAACCGCAATCTCGCGCGGATTACGGACAAGCGGCAAGTGCTGTCTATTGTCGATCAGGTCACCATGCCCTACATCGGTGTCGCCGAGGCGCATTTCGCGCGGGCCATCGCCGCCCATGCCGCCCAGGACGCAACGCGCGCGCTGGGCGAGGCCGAGCACGCGGTG
>JAIFMO010000009.1 GCA_020048435.1 Sulfuritalea sp. | reverse complement strand
GGCCACGGCCCAGTTCTTCATTAACGTCGTCGATAACGACTTTCTCGATTTCAAGGCACCCAGCGGAAGTGGCTGGGGCTACGCCGTCTTCGGCAAGGGCACAGCCGGCATCGACGTTGTCGATAAAATTCGCATCGTCAAGACGGGCATCAAAGCGCCTTACCCCGACGTACCGGTCGATAACGTTGTGATCGAATCCATCAAGCTGCTTCCCGAAAAGAATTAAGGATAATCCATGATCAAGCTCACCACCTCCCACGGCGACATCACCATCGAAGTTGACGCCGAGAAGGCACCCAAGTCCGCGCAGAATTTCATCGATTATGTGCAGGCGGGTCATTACGACAACACCGTTTTCCACCGTGTCATCTCCGGTTTCATGGTTCAGGGCGGGGGCTTCGAGCCCGGCATGAAGCAGAAACCGACGCGTGACCCGATCGAGAACGAGGCCAACAATGGCCTCAAGAACAAGCGCGGCAGCCTCGCCATGGCGCGCACCAGCGATCCGCACTCAGCTTCATCCCAGTTCTTTATCAACGTCGTGGACAATGATTTCCTCGACTTCAAGGCGCCCAGCGGCAATGGCTGGGGCTACTGCGTCTTCGCCCAGGTCGTCGATGGCATGGACGTGGTCGACAAGATTCGCGCCGTCAAGACCGGCAGTAAGGGCTTTCACCAGGATGTGCCGGTCGAGGACGTACTCATCGTGAAGGCGGAAGTGATCTGAGCACGTTGATCCTCCTCGCTTCCGATCTTCATCTGTGCCCGGCCCGTCCGGGCACAGTGCATTTGTTCGAGCGCTTTCTTGCGGGTCCCGTGCGGGAAGCCGGTGCGCTCTACCTGCTGGGTGACCTCTTCGATGCCTGGCCGGGAGACGACATCCTGGACGATCCCTCCGACGTTTTCCACGCGAGCCTGTGCGCGAGTCTGCAAAAAGTCGGCGCTAGCGGTACGGCACTCTACTTCCTGCCCGGAAACCGCGACTTCCTCGTCGGCCCCCGCTTCCTCGCCGCGACCGGAATGCAACTGCTGACAGACGAAACCATTATCGATATTGCCGGCACCCGCACGTTGCTGATGCATGGCGACACGCTGTGCACCGACGACGCCGAATACCAGCAATTTCGCCAACGCGTCCGCGGCGAGCAATGGCGACACGATTTCATGGCCCTGCCGTTGGCCGCGCGCCGCGCCAGCATCGAGCAACTGCGCCAGCACAGTGAACGCGAGAAGCAGGCCAAGTCCCATGCCATCATGGATGTGAACGCCGCCGCCGTTGCCGCCGCTCTGCGCCGCCACGGCGTAACGCGGCTGATTCACGGTCATACCCACCGCCGCGCCCACCATCCACTGGCCATCGACGGCAGCGCCGCCGAACGCTGGGTGCTCGGTGACTGGGACACCAGCGGCAACGCCCTTGCCTGCGACGCTAACGGCTGCCGCTGGCTGGAATGGCCGCCAAGCGTCTCTGCCACAACCGTCGGCCGATGAACGCCACGCCCGCCACCGCGCTTTCCCTGCTGCGTACCCTCTTTGGTTACGACAGTTTCCGTGGCGCCCAGGCCGAAATCGTCGATCATATGGCCGGCGGCGGCGACGCCCTGGTGCTGATGCCCACCGGCGGCGGCAAGTCGCTTTGTTTCCAGTTGCCCGCGTTGCTGCGCCCCGGTTGCGGCATTGTCGTCTCGCCGCTGATCGCGCTGATGCAGGATCAAGTCGATGCCCTGCTCCAGCTTGGCGTCAAGGCCGCCTTTCTCAACTCCAGCCTCGACGGCGCCACGGCGGCGGCCACCGAAAGAAAACTTCTCGCCGGCGATCTCGATCTGCTGTACGTCGCGCCGGAACGCCTGCTGACCGACCGCTTCCTGAATCTGCTCGATCGCCTCGAAGGCGACAACCGGGTAGCGCTGTTCGCCATTGACGAAGCGCACTGCGTCTCGCAATGGGGCCACGATTTCCGCCCCGAATACATGCAGCTCTCGATCCTGCATGAGCGTTACCCACGGGTGCCGCGCATCGCGCTCACCGCCACCGCCGACGCACTGACCCGCGAGGAAATCCGCCGTCGTCTCGGCCTCGACGAGGCCCGCGTCTTCGTGTCCAGCTTCGACCGCCCCAACATCCACTACAGCGTGGTCGACCGAGACAATCCCCGCCAGCAACTCGCCGCCTTCCTCACCGGCCATCGCGGCGCGGCGGGCATCGTCTATTGTCTCTCGCGCAAAAAGGTCGACGAGACCGCGCTATGGCTGCAAGGGCAGGGCATCGCGGCACTGCCTTACCACGCGGGTCTCGACGCCGGCACGCGGCGCATCCACCAGCAACGCTTCGTCCGCGACGACGGCGTTGTCATGGTCGCCACCATCGCCTTCGGCATGGGCATCGACAAACCCGACGTCCGCTTTGTCGCCCACCTCGACCTGCCCAAGAGCCTGGAAGCCTACTATCAGGAAACCGGCCGCGCCGGTCGCGACGGCGAACCCGCCGAGGCCTGGATGACCTACGGCCTCAACGACGTTGTCATCCACCGCCAACGCATCGACGAATCTGCCGCACCCGACGAGCAAAAACGCATCGAGCGGCAGAAGCTCGACGCCATGCTCGGCTTTTGCGAAGCCGCCGGCTGCCGCCGCACCCTGCTGCTCAATTATTTTGGCGAGTCCCATCCCTCCTGCGGCAACTGCGATACCTGCGTCTCCCCACCCGAACTGTGGGACGGCACCGAGGCGGCGCGCAAGTTCATGTCGGCTGCGCTACGCACCGGCCAACGCTTCGGCGCCGGTCACCTCATCGACATCCTGCGCGGCAAGGCGACGGAAAAGGTCGCTCAGTTCAACCACGACAGTCTGCCCACCTTTGGTATCGGCGCTAACCTCGACGAGGCCACCTGGCGCGGCGTCGCCCGCCAGTTACTCGCCGCCGGCCTGCTTCACGCCAATGCCCAGCAATACGGCGCGCTCCAGCTTACCGACGACGCCCGCCCCGTGCTCAAGGGCGAAACCACGCTGATGCTGCGGCGGCAAGCCCCGCGCAAGAAAACGGCCAGCCGCCGCGCCGCGCCATCGGGGCTACTGCCACCCACCACGACCACGCCGGAAAACGCAGGCATGTTCGAAACCCTGCGCCAGTGGCGTGCCACCACCGCCCGTGAACAGGGTGTGCCCGCCTACGTCATCCTTCACGACCGCACCCTGCACGAACTCGCTGCCCAATGCCCGCAAACCATGGCCGACCTGCTCAATATCAGCGGCATCGGCGCCGCCAAGGCGGAACGCTATGGCGCTGCAATACTGGCCGCACTCGAGGTCAGTTAGCGCGATTGGATGCATTAGGCGCATTGGCTGCGCCGTGCGCAGACTTGTTCGACGTATCCCGAAAATCAGCCGCCCTTGGGAGAAAGCGAGGCCCGATAGAGTTCGCCCTGGAGGTCGCGGCCCAACTCGTCGGTAATCAGCTCCCACTCCTTCGCCGCTTTGGCGAGGGCCTTCTGCGGCTTGAGCTCGCCGGTCAGCGCGGCGTGCAGCGCTTGGTCCAGGGCGCGGTAGTAGCGGTCTGACCCCGGGATGCGCAGATCGAAGATGTGGTTCGGGTTGGACAGGGCCACGCGCAGGGTATCGAGGTAGGCGCGGGCGGATTCGGGGCTGAAGCCGTTGGCCTGCCAGGCCGCCGCGTCCTCGAGGTGCGATGTGCGGGAGGGGTTGACGCCGGTGCCGGGGGTGACTGTGAGGCGCTGAGTCATGGCCCGCGAGGTCATGTGGGCGGCGAAGGCGAAGGCAGCATCCTGGTGTGCGCTTTTGCGGTTCACCAGGAAGATGTAGTTTCCCACCATGGCGGAGGCGGCGTTGCGTCGCACGTCCCAGCGCCGTGCACGGGCGTCATAGACCCGGTCGGCGCCCGGCAGCTGTGCGTAGCCCACCTTGTCGCGTACCACGGATACGGGACTGCCCGCAGCGTCGATGCCGATATTGGCCCAATCGATGGCCATGGCCGAGGCTCAGGGATCGCACGTGGTCCTCCAAGGCGCGGACGAAGCCGGGATCCGCGATGCGCGCGCGCATGGTGTCCGAATCAAAGTAGTAGGCCGGATCATCCGGATGTTTGGCATAGGCTGCGGCGCGGGCGAGAAAGATGAGCATGGCCGAGCCGTTGACCATCCGATTCCCGGCGATGCCGTACTCGATCTCTCCGTCCTGGTCCCAGTCCCAGCCCTGGAAGAAAGTGGCGATGTCGTCGTACTGGCTCCAGGTTGCGGGAGAGGCGAGCGGGTATCCGTAGCGGGCCTGGAAGCGCTTGCGGTACTCGGGGTTGTCGAAGAGATCCCGGCGGTAGTAGAGGGTAACCACGTCCCCGTCGTAGGGCAGGGCGTAGGGACGGCCGTTCCAGGTCAGCAGGTTCTGGCGGTAGATGGGCAGGATGTCGTCCCACCCGACCTGGGCACGGATCGCCTCCGGTACCTCGGCCAGGGTGTCCGCGGCGAAGAGCGGACCGCTCCAGCTTGCGGTAATCACGAAGACGTCGAAGGGCGGCGCGGCACCGCTCAGGGATTCGCGGATGCGCGCCACCGTTTCCCCCCAGCCTGGGGTGACCACGCGCACCTTGGCGCCGGTAAGTTTCTCGAAGCGCTCGGCCTCCTCGATGATCGGGCCGCTAATGAGAGCGGCGTTGAGCTTGGGGGCGACGACCATGACCGTCTGTCCCGCGTAGGGCAACGCGGGGGCCACCGCCTTCTCCCCCGCCTGATCGCGACCGCATCCGGCGAGCAGGATGATCACCGCTGACCACAGCGCAGCCCGCACATAGCTTGTCCTCTTCGAGATCATCACGCACCCCCTCGCCGGCACCCTTACAAGCCAACTCTAGCATAGGGTGACGATACCACTGGTCTATACTCGGAGCAAGGACGGGCCGGGCATCGGTCCGGGAGCGGTGTGTTTCCCTCTGGGTTCCGAAAATTATCTTTCGTATGCAGCGCGACAGCATCAAGACGCTCTCCTTCTACGGGATGATCTCGCTCGTCGTGGGCTTTCTGGTGACACTGGTGGTGCTCACCTGGCTACTGGTCAACTTCCAGGCAATCCGCCGGGACGGGCAGGTGGTGATCAAAACCTACAGCGCCCTGCTCAAGCTCAAGGACCACTCCGAGCAGCTACTTACCTCAAATAATCTGGGGGCAGGCCGACGAGTGTGGCTGGGGTCCGTGGAGGAGTTCGACCGCGAGTTCTCGAATCTGGCCGCGAGCGGCCTGTATCCCGAGGCGATGGACAAGCTCCAGGGCCTCTGGAGGGTGACACGGGCCCAGGCACAGCGGACCGAGGAGTTACTCGCCCACCCGAAGCTCCAGGCGACCGAGATGATCGACAAGCCACTGCTGCGGCGTCTGGGCGAGAACTACCAGGCGAACGCCACCAGCGAGTTCTATGTGGCGCTCAACGCCGCCTACAACGCCATCGTCTATCTGACCCAGTATGAGGACTTCCTGATCGAGGACCTCAATCGCCTGGTCAGTCGGCACAACCTGGACGAGGAGGAGCGCTTCGGGATCATCAAGACCCTCACCATCGTCCTGCCTTCGATCATCTGGGTACTGTCGCTGCTCGTCATCTGGATCATCGTGCGCTGGATCAGCGTCGTGGAGACGGAGCTCAAGGGCTATCACCACCAGCTCCAGAACCTGGTCGATGCGCGCACTGCGGAGCTTCGGGAGGCGGTTCAGCATCTCCGGCAGGCCAAGGAAGCGGCCGAGACCGCGAACCGGGCGAAGAGCACCTTCCTGGCCAACATGAGTCACGAGTTGCGCACGCCGATGAATGCCATCATGGGCATGACTGACTTGGCTTTGCGCAAGGCAACCGACCCGAAACTACGCGATCAGCTGGGCAAAGTCACCCAAGCCTCGCAGCATCTGCTTCACGTCATCAATGACATTCTCGACATTTCCAAGATCGAAGCCGAACGTCTGACGCTGGAACGGGTCAGCTTCAAGCTCGGCGAGGTGCTGGAAAACCTCATCAGTCTGATCGGCCACAAGGCCCAGGAAAAAGGTTTGAAACTGCGGATCGAACTCGCCCCGGATGTCGCCCGCCTCTCGCTCCTGGGTGATCCCCTGCGCCTGGGCCAGATCCTGCTTAACTTCACCGGGAATGCCGTCAAGTTCACTGAGCATGGATCAGTCACCATTCAAGTACAGGTCGCCGAGGAAGCCCCGGAAGATGTATGGCTGCGCTTCGCAGTGCAAGATACCGGCATCGGTATCTCGACCGAAGATCAGCATCGTCTCTTTACCGCCTTCGAGCAGGCGGATGGCTCGATGACCCGCAAGTACGGTGGTACCGGACTAGGTTTGGCCATCAGCAAGCGGCTGATCAAAATGATGGGCGGAGATGTTGGTATTGACAGTCAGGTCGATAGCGGCAGCACGTTCTGGTTTACCGTCCGGCTGGGCAAGTCTGCCGACGCCGTCCCGGCAGCGCCGACGTTTGTTCAGGACACCGCCGAAGCGCAGCTGAAAGCCTCATTTGCCGGCACCCGCATTCTGCTGGCCGAAGATGAGCCGATCAATCAGGAGGTCTCAAGAGGCTTGCTGGAAGATGTTGGATTCGTGGTGGATCTCGCCGAAGATGGCGCAATGGCAGTGGAAATGGCAATACAAACTTCCTATGTCCTGATTCTAATGGACATGCAGATGCCCAATCTCAACGGCGTCGATGCGACCCGGGCCATTCGTGCGCTACCGGGCTATGAAAACACGCCGATACTGGCGATGACCGCGAATGCCTTCGATGAGGACCGGCAAGTCTGTATTGATGCAGGCATGAACGACCACATCGGCAAGCCAGTCGATCCCGATAAGTTGTTTGAGACCTTGTTGAGGTGGCTTTCAGGGTCTCGAATCGTTCTCTCCGCTGCCACAGAATAGCAAACAGCGCCAGTGACGGCGCTACGCGCCATGCACGGCGCACCCAAGAAAAAGCCCCGGTGTGCTCAGCCGCAACTGCCCACCGCGCCACAGGCGGTGCAGAAATCGCAACCGTCCTTCTTGATGACCGTCATGTTTCCGCATTCGGCGCAGAGCGAGCCTTGGGTGACCTTGACTTCGCCCTTCTCGCGCGGGGTTTCGAGAATGCCCATTTCGCGCGTTGGGTAGCCGTTTTCGTCGAGGATGCCCAGCATCGCATAGCGGTGCATGATGAGCCGGGCGATGTAGGCAACCGTCGATGGCCAGTTTTGCTGCTTGTTGGAGCCGGGTACACGGGCCATGAAATCGCCGAGCGGCTCGGGGTAGTTGAGCAGCTTGCGCAGCTTCATGCCGATCCACGCCGGGTCCATGACGCGCATGTCGAGCGAAAGCAGGCGGGTCAGGCCGTCGAGGGCGCGCGGGTAGTTGCCGGAGAGCCAGACCGAGTAGGGACGGGTGACGCCATCGGGCAGGGTGATTTCCTTGAGGCCGAGCACGAATTCCTCGCCGGAGGCAGGGTTGGAAACGTCGACCGTCCAGGACAGCGTGCCGTCGGTGCCGGTCTTTGGTTCGTCGCGCGAGAACATGCAGTCGAGCACCGGCGTGGTGCCATCGCCGTCGAGGGCGCCCATTTGCTCGCAGCGGTAACGTACCACCTGCGCCAGCGCCGACACGGAGCCAGGCACGACACGGTGCTCGCCCACGGGCGGGAATGAAATATCGAACGATTCTTCGCCGATGGTGCGGGCGAGCACGTCGAGCTTGAGCTTGAGCCAGGCCTTGTCGTTGGCGCGCATGTCCATCGACAGTGTCTTGGCGACGGCGCCGAGGCCGCGCGGCTGTTCGACGCCGTTGACCCATATTTCGAAGGGAACCGGACGTCCTTGGCCGTTCTCGATCTGGCCGACAAATAGCGCGAATTCGCCGTGGGGCGTTTCGATCATGTAGCTCCAAGCCAGGTTGCCCTCGTGCATCCGCGGGCGACCGGGCCAGCGCAGCGAGGCCAGCACGGGCGCCGGCAACGAACCGATGGAAAGACGGCGGTTGGCGCCATCGATGACGACGTCCTGCGGTTGCTTCTGCGCGTGGCCGCTGGGTTCGACCGACAGCACCGAGCCGAGCACCTTGTTCGGGCGATAAGTGGCCAGACCCTTGAGACCGGCCTTCCAGGCCGAGAGGTAGAGATCCTCGAATTCGGCGTAGGGATAGTCCTCGGGCACGTTGACCGTCTTGGAGATCGCGGTGTCGATATAGGGCGCGACGGCCGCGACCATGTCCTTATGAGCTTGCGCCGAAATTTCCAGCGCGGTGACGAAATAGTCGGGCAGCTTGGTGACGTCGCGACCGGTGTGCTTGTACAGGCGCCAGGCGTAATCTTCGACCGCGTATTCCTTGAAGGTGCCATCGGCCATGCGCTTCTTGCGCGTGTAGGTCCAGGAGAAGGGCGGTTCGATGCCGTTGGAGGCGTTATCGGCGAAGGCCAGCGAAATGGTGCCGGTGGGGGCAATCGACAGCAAGTGCGAATTACGCAGGCCGTGCTTGCGCACCTGATCCTTGATTTCCTGTGGCAGGCGCGAGGCAAAGTTGCCGCCGGAAAGGTAGAGGTCGGCATTGAAAAGCGGGAAGGCGCCACGTTCCTTGGCCAGTTCGATCGAGGCTTGGTAGGCGCGGTCACGCATGTACTCGGAAATCTTCGTTGCCATGCTACGTGCCGCCTGCGTGTCGTACTTGAGGCAGAGCATGATCAGCGCGTCGCCGAGGCCGGTGAAGCCGAGGCCGACGCGGCGTTTGGCCGCCGCTTCGCTGGCTTGTTGCGCGAGTGGCCAGTGGGTGACGTCGAGCACGTTGTCGAGCATGCGCACGGAGGTGTCGATTTCACGGCCAAAGGCGGCAAAATCGAACTCGGCGCCATGGTGAGCCGAGTGTCCATGATGACCGCCATGGCCCTTGCGGCCTTCCTCGAAGGCATGCTTGACGAAGCGGGTCAGGTTGATCGAGCCAAGGCAGCAGCAGCCGTAGGGGGGCAGGGGCTGTTCGGCGCAGGGGTTGGTCGCCTCGATGGTTTCGCAATAGTTGAGGTTGTTATCCTTGTTCATGCGGTCGAGGAAAAGGATGCCCGGTTCGGCATGGTCGTAGGTCGAGCGCATCACCTGCTCCCACAGGTCGCGGGCGCGCACCTTGCGGTAGACCCAGTTGCCGTCCTCGCGCTGGTAGGCACCGGCCGCCAGGATGTCGGCCGAGGGCGTGGCGCGATGGGTGAGTTCGATTTCGACGTTGGCTTCCACCGCCTGCATGAAGGGATCGGTGACGCCGACGGAGAGATTGAAGTTGGTCAGGTCGCCGGCATCCTTGGCGTGGATGAATTCCTCGATGTCCGGGTGGTCGCAGCGCAGAACGCCCATTTGTGCGCCACGGCGGGCGCCCGCCGATTCGACTGTCTCGCAGGAGCGATCAAACACGCGCATGTAGGAAACGGGGCCGGAGGCACGCGACTGCGTGCCCTTCACATGGGCGCCGATCGGACGGATGGAGGAAAAATCGTAACCGACGCCGCCGCCGCGACGCATGGTTTCGGCAGCTTGCAGCAGGGCGGTGTAGATGCCGGGGCGACCATCGACGACTTCGGAGATGGAATCGCCCACGGGCTGGACGAAGCAGTTGATCAGGGTGGCGCAGAGATCGGTGCCGGCGGCCGAGTTGATGCGGCCGGCGGGAACGAAGCCGTTTTCCTGGGCATCAAGGAAGCGTGCCTCCCAATGGGCACGTTTGTCTTCACTCTCGATGGAGGCCAGCGCCCGGGCAACGCGGGTACGCACGTCGCGCACGTCGCGTTCGTTGCCCTTGGCGTACTTTTCAAGCAGTACTTCGCCGGATATTTCCTGTGGCAATAAAAGCCCAAACTGTTGATGATTAACGATTTCCTCGGGTTTTTCGGTAGTGGTGGTCATGTATTATTATCCAGGGGATTACGTGGGGCTCGTGTCGTTTGCATAGAGTGCGGGCGGAAAGATACTCCCCTGAAAAAAAAATGGGAAGCACGAAAATAGGCTTCTTTATAAAACAATTACTTAGAATGGCCGCTAGTGGTGCAGCAAGTCTCGTACCACTACATGTAGTGTGTTAGGCGTGGCTAATATGCGCGGAAAATCAGATGGTTGTGATGGTTTTTCTATTGGGACGGTGGTGGCAATCGTTACAATAGCAGCCACCATTACCGCAAAATACCGCCAAGTGCGGCTATCAGGAGAATGACAATGCAAGCAGAAACGACCAGGCATGTCTCGCCACCGCCCAGGAATTCCACCAACAAGGCCTTGCTGTTTCTCCTTTTGCTGGCTTTGATTGGCTTGGGCGTCCAGGGCTACTACGCTGGCTGGTTCAAGCAGGC
>JAIFMO010000094.1 GCA_020048435.1 Sulfuritalea sp. | reverse complement strand
GCCAGCAGCGGCAATAGTGGCAATAGCGGCAAGCCAAGCAGGCCGGGTGAACGAAGGAGGAACGTTCTGCGCGAGGACTCCATCGCGTCATTCTAACGGCATCGTCCAGATCAGAATCAATTGCGATCAAACCGCCGCTAGCCGCTCGACGGTATCCGGGTAACGCTCGACCAGACGAATCAGCAGTGCGGCCTGCGCATTCGGCCGCGCCCGGCCCTGTTCCCAGTTCTCCAAGGTGCGTGGGTTGGTGCGCAGATAGCGGGCGAACACCGGCCGGGACAGGTGCAGACGCTCCCGCAGGGCCATCAACTCCTCGGCACTGACCTCCGGCGTCGGCTTCATATCGACTTCGTGTGTACGCAAGGTGCGTTTGCCGGCCCGCTCGTCAGCCAACGCCTCGAAGCCTTCGGTGATCTCGGCAAACAGGTTCCGTTTCTTCATCGTCGTGCCTCCAGTTCCCTTTTCAGCATGTCCCTGAGCACCTTCCGTTCCTTTGGGCTCAAATCGTCCATCTCGTCTTTGTCGTACAGGGTAAAAAACCAGACCTGCTGGCCGGATTCCCACAAGAAATAGATCACACGCAGCCCACCGCGCTTGCCCTTGCCTCGCCTCGGATCGGCATGGCGCAACTTCCGCAGTCCGCCCGTGCCTTCAATAACATCCCCAGCTTCCAGATTCCTCAGTAGGGCATTCTGAAGGCTGCGCAAGCCTTCGTCGTTTAAATAGTCGGCCCGGAATCTGGAGAAGGCGGGTAGTTCGACGAACAGGACTTTCATGCTCAAACTGTACGCAGATTGCGTGGCTTATTCAAGTACTTTCACCTTTTATCTCTGGCCTGCCTGCCGTACCGCTAGCGCCGACTTTTTTGAAGGCGGGTTACGTTTGTCCCACCTCGTCGAGAATGAGGTCGAAGCGGTAGCCGTCGGCCCATTCGAGCAACTTGCGGGTTTGCGTCGGGAAATCGTTCTCCAGTTCGCGGGCCATGTCGCGAATCGCCTGCACGTCGCACTGGTCTGCCGCCGCGCGCAGCCGAAGCAAAGTCGGCGCTGGCAGCACGGCGAAATCGACCGCGGCCGTATCGGACGCCGGCGGCGTGTCGTAGTCGAAGCGGACGTCGAGATGGCGCGCCATCAGGCCGAACAGGCGCTCTTCTTCGAGCGGCTTGGTCATCACGTCGTTGCAGCCCGCCGCCACAATCGCCCGCCGGTCTTCTTCGAAGGCCGAGGCGGTAAAAGCGATGATGGGTACCGACTTGCCCTCGGGCAGCGCCCGAATGGCGCGGGTGGCCTCGAAACCGTTCATCACCGGCATGCGCATGTCCATCCAGATGAAATGTGGTTGCCATTGCTGGAAGAGATCCACCGCCTCGGCGCCATTGGCCGCAATCCGCGTCTCGAAGCCGACATCATTCAGGAGCATCTGCAACAGCGCCTGATTCAACGGTTCGTCTTCGGCGATGAGGATGCGATAAGCGGGCTGCCCGGGGCTCAATCTGCGCACATGCCCTTGCGGCTGAGGGGCGGCCGGCGCTTCGGCAAGATCGGCGGGGAGACTGAGACGGAACACCGAACCCTTGCCGGGCGTGCTCTCGGCGCTTAGTTCGCCGCCCAGCAGGCGTGCGTATTCGCGGCTGATGGTCAGCCCCAGGCCGGTGCCCTCGCCCTGCCGGGCGCCGGCATCGGTTTGATAGAAGGCGGCGAAGATACGTTCCAGTTCGTCCGGCGCAATACCGTCGCCGTCATCCGTTACGGTGAATTCGAGGAAAACGTGTTGCTTGTCTGACGAGATGATGTCGGATGAAACGACCCTGGCCGACAGGATGATCTCGCCCGCCCTGCTGTATTTGACTGCGTTGGAGAGCAGATTGAGCAGTATCTGGCGCAGCTTGGCTACGTCGCTGTCGATGTGACGCGGCAGGCTGGCGGCAAGGTCGAGGTGCAGCGCCAGCCCCTTTTCCTTGGCGCGCAGGGTCATGGATTCGGCGAGGGTGAAGAGCAGTCCGTGCAGATCGATGGTGCCCATTTGCGCGCTCAGGCGACCGGCCTCGATCTTGGAGATTTCGAGGATGTCGTTGATGAGCGATAAAAGATGCTGGCCGCTGCGATTGATGGTGCTCAGGCTGGCGCGGGACTCTTCCGGAATGCGTGAATCGCGCTCCAGCAGTTGGGCGAAGCCGAGGATGGCGTTCAATGGCGTGCGCAACTCGTGGCTCATGTTGGCCAGGAACACGCTCTTGGCGCGGTTGGCCGCTTCGGCGGCGTCCCTGGCGGCGGAAAGCTCGGCGGTACGCTGGTTCACCAGTTCTTCAAGGTGGTGATGGTATTCATTCAGTTCGGCTTGGGCCTGCTTGCGGGTGTTGATGTCGCGAGTGACGGCGAGGTGTATCGTTTCATCGTTGTCCCGCAAGGGCACGGCGTGGGTTTCCAGCCAGCGGCGGCCGCCCTTGAGGCCGATCACTTCATACTCCATCTGCATTGTCTCGCCGGCGATCACGCGCTTGTGCAGATCGGCGTAGGCCTTGCGGAATTCTGGCGCGATGACATTGAGCACCGGCTGCCCGGCGACCTGCGCCAGCGAATCGGCCTCGATCATCGCCAGTCCGGCGGGGTTCATTTCCCGCAGGCGTCCCCGCGCGTCGATTACCTTGATGCACTCCGGTTCGTTCTGGATGATGGTGCGCAGGCGGGCTTCGCTGGCGTGCAAGGATTGCTGGCTGGCGAGGAGCGCTGCCATGTCTTTTTCCTGCCGTCGCCAGGCGCGGCCGAGCAGGCGTGAAAACGCCAGCGATGCCAGGATGAAGGCGACCACCAGGCCGGCGATGACACCCGCCTGCTGGCGCCAGTCGGCCAGCGCGGCATCGCGGGCAACACCGATGTTGATGAGGAAGCCATACTTGGCGTTGCGGCGAAAAAATTGCGCGCGGCTGATGCCGTCGACGCTGGAGGCGCCGCTGATGTAGCTGCCCTCCCGCGGGTTGGTCTTGAGCGCGGCGGCAAAGGGCATCGACAGCTGCTTGTCGCCAATGGGGGTCGTGGATTTGCTGACTGTGGAATAGCGGGCAATCAAGCCCAGATCGGCATCGCGCAAGCCCACGGCACCGCCCGAATCGAGCTGGATTTGCGAAATGATCTCTTCGAGCCGGTCCGTCAGCACGCCGGCAAAGACCATGCCGCCAAACGAGCCATCGGGCTTGTCGATACGGCGGTAGAACGGCCAGGTCCATTTGGCATTGATGCGGCCTAGGATGGGTTTGCCCACGATAAAGCCGGCCTGCGGGTTGTCGCGGAGCCGGATGAACGCCTCGCGGTCGGCATAGTTGGCGGTCGGCGAGGGCAGGCCTTCGCCATAGAGAGCATCGCCGCGGGCATCGGTTGCCCGCAAATGGGCCACGTTGGGCAGGCGTTGCTGCAACCGCACCAGGAATTGGGTGATGGCTTGGGCGTCGGCATCGCCCGTGGCGATTCGCCGGCCGATCTCGTCGGCCGCCGCCAGCAGGGAGACATCGATGGTGTCGATCATTCCCTCCAGGTTCAATTCCGTGGACCTCACCAGATTTTGCAGGGTCAGCGTGGTCCGTATCTCCGCCATTTGCCGCAGTTGCAACACGGCCACCCCGGCCGCGATGGCAAGGATCAGAATGGCGGCCGTCACGCCGCCATGCAGGAGCTTGCGATAGCCCGGAAAGGAGGCCAGCAGTGGCGTGGGTTTTTGCGTGGGCATTAGTTCTGACACAACTCAAGCAGCCGGTCGAAACGATAGGCATCGACCAAGCGGGCGATGGCGCTGGCCTCGGCGGGAAATCCGGGGCGCAGGCGTTCGACGATGGCGAGGGTGGCTTGCTTGTCGAGGGATCGCGCGGCGTCGGCCAGTTCGGCGCGGAGATTGGCGGGGAGGGCGGCCAGACTGACGGAATCGTCGTCGGCTGACGAATCCGCTGGATTGCCGTCTTCTTCGTAGCGGAAGCGCAGATTGAGCAACTGGCCCATGACCTCGAACAGGCGGCTTTCTTCGATGGGTTTGCGCACCATTTCGTCGCAACCGGCGGCGATGATGGCGGCGCGGTCTTCGTTGAAGGCTGTCGCGGTCAGCGCGGCGATGCGGACGGCGTTGCCGCCCGGCAGGGCGCGGATGGCGCGGCTGGCCTCGTAGCCATCCATCACCGGCATGCGCATGTCCATCCAGATAAAGTGCGGGTGCCAGTCCTTGAAGGCGGCGACGGCTTCCCGGCCGTTGCGGGTGGCGCGCACTTGGAAGCCGACGCTTTCGAGCAGGCTGACGATCAGTTCACGGTTGTCCGGGTGATCTTCGGCAATGAGGACGCGGCAGGGCGCTTGCCCGGCGGCGATGCCGAGGACGCGGCCGCTGCGGATTGCGCCCGGCGGCGGAAAAGTCGGCGGTAGCGGTACGGCAAAGCTGAAGGTGGACCCCTTGCCCGGTTCGCTGGCGACCGTCAATTCGCCACCCATGAGGCGGACAAAGCCGCGGCTGATGTTCAGGCCGAGACCGGTGCCCTCGCCCTTGGCGATACCGCCCGCAGTCTGGAAGAAGGCGCTGAAAATATGTTCCATATCCTCGGCGCCGATGCCGGGGCCGCTATCGGTCACGTCGAAGCGGATGCGATCGCCATCGATCACATTGCCATCGATTCCCTCGCTATGAATCCCTTTTTCCGTCGCGGCGTGGATGTGCAGGCCGACCTGGCCGTGATCGGTGTATTTGACCGCGTTGCCCAGCAGGTTGATCAGCACCTGCCGCAGATGATGGGCATCGCCCAGCACGAAGCCCGGCAATTCGCCATGGCGTTCGATGGCAAATGCCAGACCCTTGGCGTCGGCGCGGACGCGGATCATTTCATCGACGGCGGCGAGGGTGGCGTTGAGGTCGAAGGCCTCGTTCTGTACGGTGGTGCGACCGGCCTCGATGCGGGCGATTTCGAGGACATCGTTGATGAGCGAAAGCAGGTGGCGACCGCTGCGGTTGATGGTTTGCAGATTGCGCTGCTCGTGCGGCGGAATGGCCTTGTCGCGTTCCATGATCTGGGCGAAGCCGAGAATGGCGTTGAGCGGCGTACGCAGTTCGTGGCTCATGTTGGAGAGGAAAACGCTTTTTGCCCGGTTCGCCGCTTCGGCGGCATCGCGGGCACGGATCAGTTCGCTGTTGGTGGCTTCGAGCTGGGCCGTGCGTTCGTCCACCCGGTTTTCAAGCGCGGCATTGAGCACGTTGATTTTTTCCTCGGCCTGCTTGCGCTCGGTGATGTCGCGGTTGCTGGCGCGGCGGCCGAGATAGGTGCCGTCGGCGCGCAGGACGGGGTGACAGATATGCTCGATCCAGCGGGGTTCACCCGCCTTGGTGATGATGCGGAACGTGGTGGTGCAATTGCCATCCGTCGGGCTGCGGATGGTCTCGAAATGCACTGTCATTACGGCCTGATCATCCGGATGGACGATGCGCCGCATCAGCGACGGGTCGGCGGCAAACTCCGCGGCGGCGTAGCCGGTGATCCGCTGGCAGGAAGGCGATATGTAGCGATAGTGGCCATCCGGGTCGACCCAGACTTCCCAGTCGTAGGTGTAGTCGGCAAAGGTGCGGTATTTTTCCTCAGCCTCGCGTAGCGACTGCTCGCGCTGTTGCAGGGTTGCGGCCATGCCGTCGAAGGCGAGGCCGAGGCGGGTCAACTCATCCTTGCCGCCCATGTTGCCATTCGTGGCGATACGGGCGCTGTAGTCGCCGGCGGCAATTTGCGTGGCGGCTGCCTCGATGCGCGCCACGCGCCGCGAGACGAGGCGTTGCATCAGGCTGCCGAGCAGTAGCAGCAGCGCCACATAACCGGCCAGGCGCATGCTGAACCGCTGCTGCCAGCCGCCGATTTCCTGCTCCCGCAGCGAACCCGAGGGCACTTTGATGCTCATCACGCCGCGCAGGTCGCCCATCTGGTAGCTGTAGGCCGTGTCGTAGGTGTTGGCGATGGTTGTCGGCGCCTGGCTGCGTTCACCGTGACATTTGAGACAGTAGGCTTCGGTCCACACCGGGGCGGTGTAGTGAAGCATCGACTCGCCTTTGCCGTCGGATATATCGATGGTCCGCTCGGTGGCCTTGGGGTTGGCGCGAAAATAGGCGATGGCGTCGAGTTCGACGGCGTCGGCCTGGTTGGCGGGGTTGCGCGGCGTGTCGGAGACGTTGTTGAAATAAAGGCCGCTCTTGCTCCAATTGGGGAAGTCGGCCGAAATGCGCGACAGGGCGTGCGCCGGCAGGAAGCCGATGGTCTTGTCGTTGAGGGGCAGACCGCTATTGAGAAACTGCTGGTGATAGACGCGGCGGGTGGCCATCAGCATGGCGCGGACATCGCGCGCATCGCGCTCGAGTTCGAGCCGAACGCTGGCTTCGATCATGCG
>JAIFMO010000040.1 GCA_020048435.1 Sulfuritalea sp. | reverse complement strand
GGCTTCGGCCGCGCCAAGGGCCGCCGTCATGCCGGACATGCCGCCACCGACGACCAGGATGCGCTTGTTTCCAGCCTTGTTCGGGTTCGGGTTGCCCTCGGGTACCTTCATCTTCTTGACTTCGGCACATCCCATGCGAACGTAATCGTCGGCCATTTCCTGACGAATCTCGTCATGATCGGCGCCTTCGGCCACGACCCAGATCACGCCTTCGCGCAGGTTGGCGCGGGACATTGCAGCCGTCGGGAAGCTGAAGGCTTCGGCTTTGGCGCGGCGCGAGCAGGCGGCGATGCAGAGATGGGTGACACCCTCGTTGGCGATGTCGTCCTTGATCATCTGCACGCCTTCGGCATTGCAGAGGAAGGGGTGGCTCTTGACCACAGCCATCTTGCCTTCGCGGGTGGCGACTTTCTCCAGCGCGGCGATGTCGAGCTTGTCGCCGAGGCCGCAGCCGGAGCAGATATAGGCAGCGTATTTAATGTCGGCCATGATTACGCGGCCTCCGTCGAAGCAGTTTTATGAATCACTTGAATAGCCTTCAGGCTGGCGGCCGTGGCACTTTGCACCGCGCGGTTGACGTCGAGCGGGCTGGACGCCGCGCCGGCGCCAAACATGCCGCCATCTTTCGAACCCTCGATGAAGTTGGAAGAGTCGAGGATGATGTCGTCGGGCAGTTTCACCCCGGTGACTTCGGGTTCCATGCCGACGGCGAGAACGACGAGATCGTGTTCGGTGGCATAACGGTGGTAGCCCTCGGTATCGACGCCATGCAGGACCGGGTTGCCGTTTTCCTTGTTTTCGGCAATGCGCGCAACCTTGGACTTGACGAAGCTGACGGTCGCGTCTTTTTGCACCATCTGATAGAAGTCTTCGAAGCGGTCGATGGCACGGATGTCGATGTAGTAGATGGTCGACTTGCCGGCATCGCCATGTGCTTCACGCACATATTGCGTCTGCTTGAGCGAGGCCATGCAACATATGCGCGAGCAATGGCGCAGGTAGTTCTCGTCGCGGGAGCCGGCGCACTGGATGAAGGCGATGTTCTTCGCTTCCTTGCCGTCGCCCGGGCGCAGGATCTTGCCACCGGTGGGGCCGTGCGGATCGCACAGGCGCTCGAATTCGACGCTGGTGATCACGTTGGCGTGGCGATCATAGCCGTAGGGCTGGATCTTGTTGGCATCGAAGGGACGCCAGCCGGTGGCCCAGATCACGGCACCGACGTTGATCTGGATGGCCTCGTCCTTCATGCCGAGATCGACGGCGCTGTATTTGCAGGCGGCCTTGGCGGCTTCGCCCTCTGCCGTGCCGGCAATCGAGGGATCGATGACGTAGCGTTGCGGATAGGCCATCGTGTGCGGCAGATAGGCCGCTTTCACTTTGGCGCCCGTCTTGCCATTACCGTAGTTGTAGGCATCGGGGACTTCGCTCGTCACGGCCTTGCCGCAGTCGCCGCAGGCGGTGCAGTTCTCGTTGACGTAACGCGGCGCCAGCTTGAGCGTCACGGCGTAGTTTCCGCGCGCACCGGTTACGGCGGTGACTTCCGTCATGGTCATGACGCGCACGTTCGGGTTGCCCTTGATGCGCTTCAGATTGATCTCCATCCCACAGGTGGGATGGCACATCTTGGGGAAGTAGCGATAGAGCTGAGCAGTGCGGCCGCCCAGCGATGGGGTTTTTTCAACCAGGATTACCTGCTTGCCACATTCAGCAGCTTCGAGGGCCGCGGTCATGCCAGAGATGCCGCCGCCGACGACAAGAATCGTCTGGCCTGTTGCTATTGGAGCCGTCACATCGAGCCTCCGGTGAAAAGTGTTCGGGATGAAGCGGGGCGATTCTACTCTGGCCGCCCTGTGGCCAAAGCGGCCGATTTCAAGAATTGCCGAAAAAAATTCCTATTGACAAATAGACACTCTAAATTTGAGCAAATTACCATCCCTCTGTCGCCGGGTAGCGCAATCCGGCGCACGGCGGGCCGGATTGCCGTACCGCTAGCGCCGACTTTTTGCGTGGTAGCCGGGGGGAGCTGCGCGGCCTCAGGTTGGCGTGCGGCAGAGTTCGAACGTCATCGCATCGAGGTCGCCGAGAATCCAGGTTGCCGGCGCCCCGGCGATGCCGGCGACGGTGCCGGGATTTATCAGCCAGGTTTTTCCGCCGAGGATATTCGGTTCTTGCGCTAGCAGCGCTTCGTGCGTGTGGCCGCAGCAGACGAGGTCGTAGTCGCCGGTGCAGGCCATGCCTCGGCCCAGGTGCGGATAGTGGGTGATGAAGATGCGACGGCCACCCAGGCTGATGCCGGCGTCGTGGCCGTGGTAATGCAGGAGGCCATCGGAATTGCAGGAGAGACGGCCGATGGCGACCGGGTCGCCAAGGTTGTTGCCATGCACCACATGCATGGGTAAACCCAGTTTGAGCGAGGCGCGCAGCGTGTTGCCGCCGATGATGTCGCCGCAGTGGATGATGGCTTCGGCGCCGCGGGTAATGGCTTCGGCCACTGCGGCCGAGAGATGCTGGGCGCGGTCGTGGCTGTCGGAAACGATGCAGATTTTCATGGGCAAAAGGAAGAGAAAATTCAGACGATGATCGGGGGGAAACTATCTTCGCCGTCGTTGGCCTTGGAAAAGTCAACCGCATTGAGGCCCGAGCGGATGCCCTGGCGCATGAGTTCGTGATCGGCCTGAACTTGTAGCAGCGTGAGAACGCAATCGCCAAGGTTGTCGTATTCATCCTTGCCAGTGCCGAACTGCTCGGTATCGTGGTAATAAAACTGGCAGCGGAAGCGACTGTCGGCGGTCTTGAATATCACGAAATTCGCGCCGCGTTCCTGCCACGTCAGGCTGGGGCAGGGCGTGAGATCATCCTTGAGCAGATCAAGCTGCAATTCGGCCACGGCTGTCTCCAGTGGCACGACGTGGCCGTGACGCTCTTTCACGGATTGGGTGACGAGGCGTTTTTCCCTGTCGGTGAAGGCTGGAATTTTTCGGGTCATGGCGGCAACTTTCTTCGTGCAGGGCGGAGTGGCTGTCAAGTTTATTCGGAAATAAAAAGTTTTCGCTTGTTGAACTCGCTTGAAATTTGACAGAATATCGATGTATTCTAATTTACCTTCCGACCTGTGCCCATGCAAGCTGCCGCCACTGCCCCTCCTGGAACGAGTTCCGTCACGGAGATCAAGAAGACCACCTGTTACATGTGCGCCTGCCGTTGCGGCGTGCGGGTGCACTTGCGCGACGGTCAGATTCGCTACATCGATGGCAACCCGGATCATCCGCTCAACAAGGGCGTGATTTGCGCCAAGGGCAGTTCTGGCATCATGAAGCAGTATTCGCCGGCGCGGCTGACGCAGCCGCTACGGCGCAAGGCGGGGACCGAGCGCGGCGCCGGTGAATTTGAGACGATCAGTTGGGAGGAGACGTTCACCATCCTCGCCGAGCGGCTGGAGAAAATTCGCGCGACCGATCCGAAAAAGTTCGCGTTGTTTACCGGTCGCGACCAGATGCAGGCATTGACAGGCCTGTTTGCGCGGCAGTTTGGCACGCCCAATTATGCGGCGCATGGCGGTTTCTGCTCGGTCAACATGGCAGCCGGCATGATTTACACCATTGGCGGCTCGTTCTGGGAGTTCGGTGGTCCCGACCTCGATCGCTCGAAGCTGTTCGTGATGATCGGCACGGCCGAAGATCACCATTCCAATCCGATGAAAATGGCCTTGTCGAAATTCAAGCGCGACGGCGGCCGCTTCATCTCCATCAACCCGGTGCGCACAGGCTATTCGGCCATTGCCGACGAATGGGTGCCGATTCGGCCGGGCACCGATGGCGCGTTTTTGCTGGCGGTGATCCACGAAATCATCGCCAAGGGTTTGTACGACCGCGAGTTTCTGGTGCAGTACAGCAACGCTGGCGAACTGGTGAATACCGACACGGCGAGCGACGAATTCGGCATGTTTCTGCGCACCGAAGTGCCGCAGGAAGAAGCCTGTTACGACCCGCAAGACAAGCTCTGGTGGGATCGCACGACCAACAAGCCGGTGGTGACGCACACCGAAGGCGCCGACCCGTTCCTGCTCGGCGAATTCCGCATGAGGGACGGTACGCCGGTCAAGCCTTCGTTCCAGTTGTTGCTGGAGCGGGTGAAGGATTACACGCCGGAATGGGCCGAAGGCGTCACCGGTATTTCCGCCGATACCATCCGGCGGCTGGCCTATGAAATGGGCGTCACTGCCCGCGATCAGCGCATCGAACTGCCGATTGCCTGGACAGACTCCTGGGGCAAGGAACACGACACCGTAACCGGCAATCCGGTCTCTTTCCACGCCATGCGCGGACTGGCGGCGCATTCCAACGGCTTTCAGAGCATCCGCGCGCTGGCCATTCTGATGTCGCTCTTGGGCACCATCGACCGGCCGGGTGGTTTCCGTCACAAGGTGCCGTTCCCGCGGCCGATTCCGCCTTGTGCGCGGCCACCGAATCACCCGAACGCGGTGCAGCCCAACAAGCCGCTTGACGGCATGGCGCTAGGCTGGCCAGCCGATCCGGACGATCTGTTCGTCGATGCCGACGGTAAGCCGATACGCATCGACAAGGGTTTTTCGTGGGAATACCCGCTGTCGGTGCATGGCCTGATGCACAACGTCATCACCAATGCCTGGCGTGGCGACCCGTACAAGATCGACACGCTAATGATTTTCATGGCCAACATGGCCTGGAACTCGACCATGAACGCGGTCGAGGTCAGGAAAATGTTGTGTGACAAAGTGGACGACAAGGATGAGAAGGGCGATCATCAGTACAAGATTCCCTTCATCGTTGTTTGCGATGCTTTCCAGTCCGAGATGACGGCCTTTGCTGATCTGGTGCTGCCGGACACCACTTATCTTGAACGACATGATGTGATGTCACTGCTTGATCGGCCGATTTCCGAGTTTGATGGTCCGGTTGATGCTGTACGCATTCCGGTGGTGCCGCCCATGGGCGAATGCAAGCCTTTCCAGGAAGTGGTTATCGAGCTCGGCACCCGCCTCAAGCTGCCGGTGTTCGTCAATAAGGATGGTACGCGCAAGTATCGCGATTATCCTGATTTCATTGTTAATTATGAAACCGAGCCGGGCTCCGGCATTGGTTTTCTATCCGGCTGGCGCGGGCGGGGTGGCGAGAAGAGCCTGCACGGCGAACCCAACCCGAACCAGTGGGAGATGTACGCCAAGAACAACTGCGTTTTCCATCATGAACTGCCCAAGAGTTACCAGTACATGCGCAACTGGAACAAGGGTTATCTCGAATGGTCGCAGCGCAACCGCATTACGCGCTACGCCGAGCCGATCCTGATCCACATTTATTCGGAAGTGCTGCAAAAGTTTCGTGCCGCCGCACAGGGCAAGGGGCTGACCCGCAAACCGCCCGAGCACCTGAGAAAGCGCGTCGAGACCTATTTCGATCCGCTGCCCTTCTACTACGAGACGCTGGAATCGCAGACCACCGACAAGCACCGGTATCCGCTGTGCGCGGTGACGCAACGACCGATGGCCATGTATCACTCGTGGGATTCGCAGAATGCCTGGTTGCGGCAGATACACACCCACAACTATCTTTTCGTCAATACCCAAACGGCGCGTATCAATGGCATCGATGATGGCGACTGGATCTGGGTCGAATCGCAATGGGGCAAGGTGCGCTGCATGGCGCGCCATTCAGAAGCCGTGGAGCCCGGCACGGTGTGGACCTGGAACGCCATCGGCAAGGCCGCCGGAGCGTGGAACCTGACGCCGGACGCCAACGAATCGCAACGCGGCTTCCTGCTCAATCACCTGATCTCCGAGGAACTGCCGGCCAGTGTCGACAAGGCGGGCAGCGGCACCGTGTCCAACTCCGACCCGATCACCGGCCAGGCGGCGTGGTACGACGTCCGGGTGCGCATTTACAAGGCCGAGGCTGGCGAACCGGAACAGACATCGCCTCAGTTCGCCCCGCTGAAGCCCTATCCCGGCCAGCCCGAGCGTAAAAGCGTGTGGAATTTCTTCGCGGGGAAAAACAAATGACCCAGTTGGCCTTGGTCATCGACCTCAACGTTTGCGTCGGCTGCCACGCTTGCGTTACCAACTGCAAGGAGTGGAACACCTCCGGCGAGGCTGGCCCGATGGTCGATCAGAATCCCTACGGCAAAGACCCGACCGGCACCTTCTTCAACCGTGTGCAGACTTTCGAGGTTGGCGAATTTCCCAATACCGAAACCGTCCATTTTCCCAAGTCCTGCCTGCATTGCGAAGATCCGCCCTGCGTGCCGGTGTGCCCGACCGGCGCTTCGTACAAGCGCAAGGAAGACGGCATCGTGCTCGTCGATTACGACAAATGTATCGGTTGCAAGTACTGCTCCTGGGCCTGCCCCTATGGCGTGCGT
>JAIFMO010000119.1 GCA_020048435.1 Sulfuritalea sp. | reverse complement strand
CGGCCCAGGATTGCATCACGCTCTTGGCGTTGGCCGCACCGGGTCCATTCGTGGATTTTGCTTTCTCGGCGACGTCATGGAAGAAGTCGAACATCAGCAGCGTACCCTTGAGCGCCCTGGCAGAGTCGGCGCCGACTGCGGCATCGTCGAGCAAATCGATCAGCGGCTTGACGTTGTAGCCGCCCAGCATGGTACCGAGCAGTTCGACCGCCTTTGCGCGCGAAATCAATGGGCATGCCGTATCGCTAGCGCCGACTTTTTGCAGGAATTCGGCCTTAACCTGGGCGGCGTCGTCGACGCCAGCAGGCACGCGGTGGGTGATGAGGTCGACGAGAAATTGCTCCTCGCCCTTGGGGGGACTCTTTAGCAGTTCGATCAGTTCGACCGTCTGCTGTTTGGTCAGGGGCAGGGGCGGAATGCCCAGCGCGGCGCGCTCGGCGACATGGGCACGGTAGGCTGCGAGCATGGCGGTGTCCTTCGAGTAATCAGTTGTGGGTTGGGGAGAAAAAACGTTCTTGCGCTTCGATCGGGAGGTCGCGGCCCGTCGAATGTGCTTGGCACAGCAGGTTCCAGTAATGGCGGTAGGCGGCGCGATCGTGCAGGCGGCCGGCATGGCGGATCGGTCCCCAGGCGGCGTCTTGCGCGGCGACGAGAATGTCGGTGGCTGCGGCCACCTCCGAAAAATCCGCCTGCATGGCTTCGACGATGGGTTTGATCTGCGCCGGATGAATGCTCCACATGCGCAGAAAGCCGAACGCTTGTCGCGCGCGACGGGCGTCGGCGCGAACGGCGTCCATGTCGGTCAATTCGGTGCTGACGTTGTGGGTCGGCACGACGCCGTTGCCCAGCGCGGCGGCGGCAATCTCAAGTTTGGCGCGGGCGACCAGCAGATGATCGAACTGCCCGGGGGATTTCATGGCGGCGCCGGGAATGGCGCCGTGGTGGGCCGAGACAAAGTCCATCAGGCCGAAGTCAATGGATTCGACGTGGGGCAGGGCGGCGATTTGCCAGGCTTCCCTGAGCGCGCCGTGGGTTTCGATCAGCACATGCACGGGAATTTCGCGGGTGACGCCATGGCGCTCGCGTAGCTGGTCGAGCGTGGTGATCTGGGTCAGCGCATCGTCGGCGCATTCAGACTTGGGGATGACGATATAGGCGACGCGTTCGCCGGCCTGGCCGACGATGGTTTCAAGTTCGGCGCGCCAGTGCGGGTGGCGGATGTCATTCACGCGCGCGCCGAGACGGTTGTGGCGGTTGGCGGCGTCGTTGATGAGCGCGGCGATCATCGCCGCATGGTCAAGCTCGCCACCGGCCGGCGCGCCATCCTCGCAATCGGCGGTAATGTCGAAGATGGGGCCCAGTTCCTGTTGCAGGTCGAGCGACTTGCGGATCAGCTTTTCCGAGCCGGCGTAGTGCTCGCAGGCGGCGAGCACGGGAAAGGGCTTGCCGCCGGCGTAAAGCACGTCGGCGGGATGGATGCGCTCCGTCGTTACCTGGGCCACGATCCTGCCGACAGATTATGGCGATCAGGTGAACAGATGTTTGACGGCGTCACGTTCTTCGATGATTTCCTTTAGTGTGAAGTCCAGTTTCTCGCGAGAGTAGGTGTCGATATCGAGGCCCTTGACCACTTCCCATTTGCCGCCGGCGCAGGTGCAGGGCATCCCGAAGATCACACCATCGGGAATGCCGTAGTTGCCGTCAGAGACGACGCCCATGGTGACCCAGGCGCCGTTGGTGCCCTTGTTCCAGTCGCGCATGTGGCTGATGGCGGCGTTGGCGGCCGAGGCGGCCGACGACATGCCGCGCGCTTCGATGATGGCGGCGCCGCGCTTGCCGACTTTGGGGATGTATTCGTTTCTGTACCAGGCTTCGTCATTGACCAGCGCGGGAGCGGGCTTGCCGGCGACGGTGGTGAAGCGGATGTCAGGATACATCGTCGGCGAATGGTTGCCCCACACGACGATTTTATCGATGTCGTTGACGGCTGCCCGGGTGCGGCTGGCAAGTTGCGCGATGGCGCGGTTGTGGTCGAGCCGCATCATTGCCGTAAAGGCTGACCGTGGCAGGCTCTTCGCGTTGTTCATGGTGATCAGCGCATTGGTATTGGCAGGGTTGCCAACGACAATCAACTTCAAATCACGGGCGGCCACCGCGTCAAGGGCCTTGCCCTGCTCGGAGAAAATCTTGGCGTTTTCCAGCAGCAGATCCTTGCGCTCCATGCCAGGGCCACGCGGCTTGGCGCCTACCAGCAGCGCCTGCTGTACATCCTTGAAGGCGACCATGGGGTCGGCGGTGCCGACCATGCCGGCCAGCAGCGGGAAGGCGCAGTCTTCCAGTTCCATCATTACGCCCTTCAATGCCTGCTGGGCCTTTTCAATCGGCAACTCAAGCATGTGCAGGATCACCGGTTGGTCAGGGCCGAGCATTTCGCCGCTAGCGATGCGGAACAATACGGCGTAACCAATCTGGCCGGCTGCGCCGGTGACTGCGACTCTAACGGGGGCTTTGGCCATGAGGAACTCCTAGGTAAGGGGTGTAATGGATGCAATGAATGCAATGGAAGCTAATGGGGTAACGGTGAAACGGGTGCCGAATCATAGTCGGCGATCATGTGGCGTGTCAATGCGTGTAATATGTCTAATATAAGACAATATACCGCCTATAGACGATCTGCGGAATTTTGTGCTTCAATGCCGGCATGAGCCGTCAGTCACCCACCTACAGCCCGCTCTACCGTCAGATTAAGAGCCTGATCCTTGGCGCACTTCAGGACGGCGAGTGGCGTCCTGGCGAACTGATTCCCAGCGAGATGGAATTGGCTACCCGTTTCGGTGTAAGTCAGGGTACCGTGCGCAAGGCTATCGACGAAATGGCCGCCGAAAATTTGTTACTGCGGCGTCAGGGCAGGGGTACTTTTGTTGCAACACATAACGATCCCCGCGCCTTCTTTCGCTTTCTGCGGTTGGTGCCGCTCTCCGGCGCCATCGAGTCGGCGAAAAGCGTGCCGCTGGAATGTTGGCGCGCCAAGGCGGGTCCCGAGGCCGCTCATGTGCTGGGCCTGAAGGGCGGCGATGCCATCGTGATCGTGCGCCGCTTGCTGGAGTTTGCCGACAAACCCGTGGTGGCGGACGAAATCTATCTGCCGGGCGATATCTTTGCGGCTTTGACGCTGGAAATGATGCGCGATGCCAGTGAATCGCTTTACACGCTGTTCGAGTCGCGTTTTGGCGTGCGCATGATCCGTGCGACGGAAAGAATCCGCGCCATCGCGGCTGATCGGACCAACGCGGAACTGCTGCATGTGGCGGAAGGCACGCCATTGTTGTCGGTCGAGCGTATCAGTTACACCTATGGCGACAAGCCCGTCGAGTGGCGGCGCGGCATTTACGCTACGCAGGAACACTGTTATCAAAATGAGTTGTGTTGAATGCCGGATGCTGTATTTTGTTGCAGTGCAAGAAGGCGGTAAGCTATTCTCGCTAGAGTTTTTGAAACAAACAGGGAGCCAAGCGCAATGACCGGACTGGCCAAACGAAGACCGAAGTATCTCAATCTGTTTCAGATCAAGCTGCCGCTGGCCGGCTTTGCCTCCATTCTCCATCGGGTCAGTGGTGTTGGCCTGTTTCTGCTGCTGCCCGTGCTGATCGGCCTGTTCGAGCTTTCGCTCGCCACCCCCGCTAGTTTTGCGCAATTCAAGGCTATTGTCGGTCACCCGTTGGTGAAGTTGATTCTGCTGGGTTTGCTGTGGGCTTTCCTGCATCATTTTTGCATGGGCATCCGTATTTTGCTGCTTGATATTCATGTCGGCATCGACAAACTCTCCGCGCACAGAAGCGCTCAGGTGGTCATGGTGGTCAGTTTGCTGCTGACCGCCATTCTGGGAGCGCGGCTATGCTGAATCGCGTGGTGGTCGGCGCTCATTACGGGCTCAAGGACTGGTTGGCGCAGCGCATCACGGCGCTGGTCATGATGCTCTACACCCTGTTCATCGCGGTGGCCGTACTGGGCGGCGTGCATGATTTCGAAAGCTGGCGTGGATTGATGGCGCATGGCTTTGTCCGCTTTTTCAGCTTCCTGTTCATAGTCAGCCTGTGCTGGCATGCCTGGATCGGCGTGCGCGACATCTGGATGGATTACATCAAGCCGGTGGGCATCCGCCTCGCGCTGCATTCCCTGACGGCGCTTGCCCTGGTCGGCTACGCCGGTTGGGCCATTCAGGTCATCTGGAGACTTTGAGCCGTGAAATATTCCGTTAGCGTTAGAAAATTCGACGCGGTCATCGTTGGCGCCGGTGGCGCGGGGCTGCGCGCGGCTATCCAGTTGTCCGAGTCCGGCTACAAGGCTGCCGTGTTGACCAAGGTGTTTCCGACCCGCTCGCATACCGTTGCGGCGCAGGGCGGGGTAGCCGCCAGTCTCGGTAATTCCGAAGAAGACCACTGGCACTGGCACATGTACGACACCGTCAAGGGCTCCGACTGGCTGGGCGACCAGGACGCCATCGAATTCATGTGCAAGAAGGCCAACGAGTGCGTAATCGAGCTTGAGCACTACGGCATGCCCTTCGACCGCACCGACAGCGGCCGCATTTATCAGCGTCCCTTCGGCGGTCACATGTCCAACTTTGGCGAGAAGCCGGTTCGTCGCTCCTGCGCGGCGGCCGACCGCACCGGCCATGCCATGCTGCACGCGATGTACCAGCGCAACGTCAAGGCCAACACCCAGTTTTTCATCGAGTGGATGGCGCTCGACCTGATTCGCGATAGCGAAGGCGAGGTACTCGGTGTCACCGCGATGGACATGGAAACCGGCGAGATCGTCGCCTTCCACGCCAAGGCCACCATCTTTGCCACCGGTGGCGGCGGCCGCATCTATTATTCGTCGACCAATGCCTTCATCAACACGGGTGACGGTCTCGGCATCGCGGCGCGCGCCGGCATTCCGCTGGAGGATATGGAGTTC
The DNA here is from genome assembly GCA_020048435.1 of Sulfuritalea sp. GTDB lineage: Bacteria > Pseudomonadota > Gammaproteobacteria > Burkholderiales > Rhodocyclaceae > Sulfurisoma. The sequence continues at coordinate 10,852 of JAIFMO010000119.1, read as the reverse complement.
TGGCAATTTCATCCGACCGGCGTGGCCGGCGCTGGCGTGCTAATTACCGAAGGCGTGCGCGGCGAGGGCGGCATCCTGCTCAACGCCCAGGGTGAGCGTTTCATGGAGCGTTACGCACCCAACGCCAAGGATTTGGCTTCGCGCGACGTGGTTTCACGCGCCATGACCACCGAGATCAACGAAGGTCGCGGCTGCGGTCCCAACAAGGATTTCGTGTTGCTCGACATCAGTCACCTTGATCCGGCGACCATCATGAAGCGTCTGCCGGGCATCCGCGAAATCGCCATCCAGTTCGCCGGCGTCGATTGCATCAAGGAACCGATTCCGGTGGTGCCCACCGCGCATTACCAAATGGGCGGTATTCCCACCAACTACAGTGGCCAGGTGGTGGTGCCGGGCCGGCGCAGCCAGAACGAGATCGTGCCGGGTTTCTATGCCGCCGGCGAGTGCGCCTGCGCCTCGGTGCATGGCGCCAACCGTCTGGGCACCAATTCGCTGCTCGATCTGCTGGTGTTCGGCAAGTCGGCCGGCGAATCGGCCGTCGATCAACTCAAGCAATCGCCCAAGGCCCACAAGGAAATGCCGCAGGGAGAAATCGACCGCGCCCTGACCCGAATCGATCGGCTCAATAACCAGAAAGACGGCGCCAGCGTGCATGAGACGCAACTTGAAATGCGCCGCACGATGCAAAAGCACGCCGGCGTGTTCCGCTTCGCCGATCTGCTGACGCAGGGCGTCGACAAAATATTGCAGGTGCGGGAAAACGTGCAACGCACGGAGATCAAGGACAAATCGGCGGTGTTCAATACCGCCCGCGTCGAGGCGCTGGAACTCGATAACCTGATCGAAGTGGCCGTGGCGACGATGGTGTCAGCCGAAGCCCGCAAGGAAAGCCGCGGCGCCCGCCTCTGGTACAAGGAATGCAACCGGCTGGATTATAAGTCGGTGAAGTTGACGCCGCTGACAGTGGAAACCATTGAACTCAAGACGCGTGCTTACTGAGCCCCGAGACCGGAACACAGCCATGACAACCCGCACCCTCCAGTTCAATATCTACCGCTATGACCCCGACCAGGACAAGAAACCCTGGATGCAGGACATTGCCGTCGAGGTGGATAGCACCGACCGCAAGTTGCTCGACGCGCTGGTGAAGCTCAAGGCCAAGGACGACGCCATTGCCTTCCGCCGCTCCTGTCGCGAAGGGGTTTGCGGTTCCGACGCGATGAATATCAATGGCAAGAATGGCCTGGCCTGCCTCACCGACCTGAGCGTGTTCCCCGCGGGTAAGCCCATCGTACTGCGCCCCTTGCCCGGACTGCCGGTGATTCGCGACCTGATCGTGGACATGACGCAGTTCTTCAAGCAATACCACTCGATCACGCCCTACCTCATCAACAACGAGCCGCCGCCGGAGCGCGAGCGGCTGCAAAGTCCCGAAGACCGCGAGGAACTTGACGGACTTTACGAGTGCATTCTTTGCGGTTGTTGTTCGACTGCCTGCCCGTCGTTCTGGTGGAATCCGGACAAGTTTGTGGGGCCGGCCGGACTGCTCGCCGCCTACCGTTTCATCGCCGACACCCGCGATCAGGCGACCAGCGCTCGGCTCGATAATCTCGAAGATCCGTATCGGTTGTTCCGCTGCCACACGATCATGAACTGCGTCGATGCGTGTCCGCGGGGCTTGAATCCGACACTGGCCATCGGCAAGATCAAGGCGATGCTGGTGCAGCGTGCTATCTGATCGAATGGGCATGGATGAAACTCGCCGCGTTCGCATTGAAAAGTTGCGCTGGCACTGCCGGCGGGCGTTACTTGAGCTCGACCTTGTCTTTCAACGTTTCTGGCGGGATGCCGGGAACGAGCTTGACGAGGCGACCCTGAGTACGATGGAAAAGTTGCTGGAGCTGGAAGACCACGATTTGTGGGAATTGATAAGCGGGCGTCGGAACAACGTAGACCCGCAATTGCAGGATTTGCTGGCGCGCTTGCAGGCGCCACGGACAATTTGACACTTTGACCACTTGATCATTTCACCCTATCGCACCAGAGAGGCAAACCCATGAGCTCAAATCGCATCGCCACCCTCACCATCGATGGCATTACCACCGAATTCCCCATGGTCGATGGCAATATCGGCCCGAGTGTCATCGACATTCGGGCCCTCTACGCAAAGACTGGCGCCTTCACTTTCGATCCTGGCTTCATGTCGACGGCGAGCTGCAAGTCGTCGATTACCTATATCGATGGCGACAAGGGCGAGTTGCTGTACCGCGGCTATCCGATCGAACAACTGGCGGAACACTGCGATTTCATGGAGGTCTGCTACCTGCTGAAGAAAGGCGAATTGCCCAATGCCGCGCAGAAGGGCGCATGGGTCAAGTCGATCAAGGAACAAACCATGGTGCATGAGCAGATTACCCGCTTCATGCAGGGTTTTCGGCGTGACTCCCATCCGATGGCGGTTTTGGTTGGTCTGGTCGGCGCGCTTTCGGCGTTTTATCACGACTCGCTGGACATCAATGATCCGGAGCATCGTCTGTTGGCCGCTACCCGCCTGATTGGCAAGATGCCGACCATCGTGGCCATGTCCTACAAGTATTCGATGGGCGAGCCGCAGATGTACCCGCGCAATAGTCTCGATTACTCATCCAACTTCATGCACATGATGTTCGGCACGCCGTGTGAAAACTACGAGCCCAACCCGGTGCTGGCGCGCGCGCTTGATCGCATCCTGATCCTGCACGCCGATCACGAACAGAATGCCTCGACCTCGACCGTGCGACTGGCTGGCTCGTCTGGCGCCAATCCCTTCGCCTGTATCGCCGCCGGCATCGCCTGCCTGTGGGGCCCGGCCCACGGCGGCGCCAACGAAGCCTGCCTGAAGATGCTGGAAGAGATCGGCGACGTTTCACGCGTGCCCGAATTCATCAAGCGCGCCAAGGACAAGAGCGACCCCTTCAAACTGATGGGCTTTGGTCATCGCGTGTACAAGAATTTCGATCCGCGCGCCAAATTGATGCGCGTGACCTGCCATGAGGTTCTGAACGAGCTGGGATTGAACAATGACCCCTTGTTCAAGCTGGCGCTGGAACTGGAGCGCATCGCGCTGGAAGACGAGTACTTCATCGAGAAGAAACTCTATCCGAACGTCGATTTCTATTCCGGCATCGTGCAGAAGGCGCTGGGCATTCCGACGCAACTATTCACCGGTATCTTCGCCATGGCCCGCACCATCGGCTGGATCGCCCAGTGGCACGAGATGATCGGCGATCCGGATCAGAAGATCGGGCGGCCGCGTCAGCTCTATACCGGTTCGATGCGTCGCGATGTGCCGTCGATGGATCAGCGCAAGTAACCACCGGGGGGTGGCTGGCGCCGCCCCTTTTCTCCCCGCCCACTGGCTAATGGTGATGGCATGATGAAGCAAATGTTGACCAACTCATACCTGTTTGGCTCGAACGCGCCGTTCATCGAGGAGCTTTACGAGAATTATCTCGAAAACCCCGGTGCGGTCGAACCGGCCTGGCGCGACTATTTCGACAAGCTGCAAAACCTGCCGGGCGCGGGCTCTTACACCGGGCCGGATGTCGCCCATGCTCCGGTGGTCGAGTCGTTTGCCCAGCGCGCCAAGGATGGCAGCCTGCATGTCAGCCAGCGCGCGAGCGAGTGCAACGAAAAGCAGGTCAAGGTGTTGCAGATGATCAACGCCTACCGGTTTCTGGGCAACCGCTGGGCCCAGCTCGATCCGCTCAAGCGCCAGGAGCGGCCGGTCGTGGCCGAACTCGATCCGGCCCATTACGGATTCACCGAAGCCGATCTCGGCGCCACCTTCAGCACCGGTTCTTTCGGCGTGGGCGCCGAGCAGGTTTCCTTGCGGGAAATACTGGAAGCCTTGCGTCAGTCTTATTGCGGAACGATCGGTTCCGAGTATATGTATATCGCCGATGTCCACCAGAAACGCTGGATTCAGTCGCGCATCGAGCCGATTCGCTCGCAGCCGAAATTTCCGGCGGACGACAAGCGGCGTTTCCTCGAACGCATCACCGCCGCCGAGACCCTTGAACGCTATCTGCACACCCGCTATGTCGGCCAGAAACGCTTTTCGCTCGAAGGCGGCGAATCGATGATTGTTGCGCTCGATCAGGCCATCCGTGTCGCTGGCGGCCATGGCGTCAAGGAAATCGTCATCGGCATGGCTCATCGCGGGCGGCTCAACGTGCTGGTCAATACCCTGGGCAAGCAGCCGGCCATGCTTTTTGCCGAATTCGAGGGCAAAAAGAAGTCCGACCTTGCCGCCGGCGACGTCAAATATCACATGGGTTATTCATCCGATGTCGCCTCGCCGGGCGATCCGGTGCATCTGACGCTGGCGTTCAACCCGTCGCACCTCGAGATCGTCAATCCCGTCGTCGAAGGTTCCGTCTATGCCCGCCAGGCGCGGCGCGGCGCCCGGGGCAGGGTGTCAACCAGGAAATGCTCAATTTTTCGCAAACGCGTGGCTACGGCACCGGCGGTACGCTGCATATCGTCATCAACAACCAGATTGGTTTCACCACGTCCGACCCCCGCGACATGCGTTCGTCGCTCTACTGCACCGACATCTTCAAGATGATCGAAGCGCCGATCTTCCATGTCAATGGCGACGACCCCGAGGCGGTGGCCTATGTCACCCAGATCGCCGTCAATTATCGCCAGGAGTTCCGCAAAGACGTAGTGGTCGACATCGTCTGTTTCCGCAAGCACGGTCACAACGAGGCGGACGAACCGATGGTCACCCAGCCGCTGATGTATAAAAAGGTCAATGCACATCCCGGCACGCGCAAGCTCTACGCCGACAGGCTGCTGGCGCAGGGCATGGTCAAGCCGGGCGAGGACGAGCGGATGATCCGCGACTACCGCGCCGCGCTCGACGAAGGTCGCCATCTGGTCGACCCGGTGCTGACCGACTACAAGAGCGCCATTACCGACGAATGGACGTCGCGTGTCAGCGCGGTCTACACCGAGAAATGCGACACCACCGTGCCGGCGAAAGAGCTCAAGCGCATGGCCGAACAGCTCACCGCGGCCCTGCCGAATTTCACCCTGCATTCCCGCGTGCAGAAAATCATCGACGACCGCCGCTTGATGGGGCAGGGCAAGTTGCCGGTCGATTGGGGCATGGCCGAAAATCTTGCCTACGCCACGCTGCTGGCGGCAGGCTACGCCGTGCGTATTTCGGGCGAGGATGTTGGTCGCGGCACCTTCTTTCACCGTCACGCAGCCCTGCACGACCAGAACCGCGAGAAGTGGGACGAGGGTTTGTACTGGCCGCTTGCCAACCTGCAAGAAAACCAGGGCTGGTTTCACTGCTTCGACTCGGTGCTGTCGGAAGAAGCCGTGCTGGCCTTCGAATACGGCTTCGCCACCGCTTCGCCCAAGGAACTCGTTGTCTGGGAAGCGCAATTCGGCGATTTCGCCAATGGCGCCCAGGTGGTGATCGACCAATTTCTCGCGGCGGGCGAGGCCAAGTGGGGTCGCGCCTGTGGCCTTGTCATGCTGCTGCCGCATGGCTATGAGGGGCAGGGGCCCGAGCATTCGTCGGCTCGAATCGAGCGCTACATGCAACTTTCCGCCGGTTTCAACTGGGAAGTCTGCTTGCCATCGAACGCTGCGCAGATATTCCATCTGCTACGGCGCCAGATGTTGCGTCTCCAGCGCAGGCCGCTGGTGGTTTTTACACCGAAGTCGCTGCTGCGCCACAAGGATGCTGGCAGCCCGCTCGAAGACCTGAGCAAAGGAACTTTCCAGACGGTGATCGGCGAGATCGACGACCTCAACGCCAAGAAAGTCACCCGCGTGGTCGCTTGCGCCGGCAAGGTGTATTACGACCTGCTGGCCATGCGGCGCGAGCAGAAGATTGAAAACGTGGCCTTGCTGCGTGTCGAGCAGTTGTATCCATTCGACGACCGCCGTTTCATCGAGGAACTGAAGAAATTCCCTGTGGCCAAGGAAGTCGTCTGGTGCCAGGAAGAACCCGAGAACCAGGGAGCCTGGTACGCCAAGGCCCACCGCTTGACTACATCGTTGCAAAAGGGCCAGACGCTGTCGGTGGTGGCTCGTCCGGCCAGCCCGTCGCCGGCGGTCGGTTCGGCGGCGCGGCACTCGGCTGAACATAAAGATGTAATCGAGCGCGCGTTAACCAAAACGGAGAGATCATGATCATCGAAGTCAAAGTCCCCCAACTGTCAGAGTCCGTTGCCGAGGCGACGCTGGTTTCGTGGCACAAGCACGAGGGCGATGTTGTCGCGCGCGACGAAAACCTGATCGATGTCGAGACCGATAAGGTGGTACTGGAACTGCCTGCGCCCGCTGCGGGCGTGCTGGTGAGCGTGCTCAAGGGCAACGGCGAGCCGGTTGTCGCTGGCGAGGTCATCGCTCGCATCGACACCGAAGCCAGTGCCGCCGTAGTTGTTTCCACGGACGTTCCCGCCGGGATGCCAGCGGCGGCCCCGTCCGCCAGTGAATCCGCCGCCGCGGCTACCACGATGCCGGCCGCGCGCAAGGCCATGGCCGAGAAGGGATTGCCGCCGGGATCGGTTGCTGGCACGGGTCGGGGTGGCCGCGTCACGAAAGAGGATGTTCTGGGGGCGACCGGCAAGCCAGCCGCCGCGCCGTCACCGGCATTCTTGCCGCCAGCCTCTGCCCTAGCCCCCGCGGTGCCCGCGGCCCCCGTAGCCACCGTTGCTGCCGTACCGCTACCGCCGACTTTTTCAGCCCGGCCCGCCTTGGCGCAACCGCACGTGGTCGATGCCGAAGCCATCGTGGCCGAGCGCACCGAACAGCGCGTGCCGATGTCGCGCCTGCGCGCCCGCGTGGCCGAGCGCCTGCTGCAATCGCAAGCGCAGAACGCCATCCTCACCACCTTTAACGAGGTGAACATGGCGCCGGTGATGGAACTGCGCAAGAAATATCAGGACAGGTTCGAGAAGGAACACGGCGTGCGGCTGGGTTTCATGAGCTTTTTCGTCAAGGCGGCGGTGGCGGCGCTGAAGAAATTCCCGGTGCTCAACGCCTCGATCGATGGCGCCGACATCGTTTATCACGGCTATTTCGACATCGGCATCGCCGTCGGTAGCCCGCGTGGCCTGGTGGTGCCCATCCTGCGCGACGCCGACCAGATGAGCGTTGCCCAGATCGAGAAGAAGATCGCCCAGTTTGGCCAGAAGGCCAAGGATGGCAAGCTTTCCATCGAAGAACTGACGGGGGGTACTTTCTCCATTTCCAATGGCGGCGTCTTCGGTTCGATGTTGTCTACGCCCATCATCAACCCGCCGCAGGCGGCCATCCTCGGCATCCACGCCACCAAGGATCGGCCGGTGGTCGAGAACGGCCAGATCGTGATCCGTCCGATCAACTATCTGGCGATGTCCTACGATCACCGCATCATCGACGGTCGCGAGGCCGTGCTGGGGCTGGTGACGATGAAGGAAGCGCTGGAAGACCCGGCGCGTTTGATCCTGGAAATCTGAGAATCCGAGGAGATCGTCATGGCCAAGCAATTCGACCTTGTCGTCATCGGCGCCGGCCCCGGCGGCTACATTGCCGCGATCCGCGCCGCCCAACTGGGCTTATCGACCGCCTGCATCGAATCCGAACCTTATGCCGATCCCAAGGGCGCGGTGCGGCTGGGCGGCACCTGTCTCAACGTCGGCTGCATTCCGTCCAAGGCACTGCTGCGCTCAAGCGAACTGTTCGACGAGGCCAGCCGCGGTTTCGCCATGCACGGCATCGCCGTCGAGGGCCTCAAGGTCGATGTGCCCACCATGATTCGACGCAAGGACAACATCGTCACCCAACTGACCACAGGCATTCGCGGCCTGTTCAAGAAAAATAAGGTCACGCTGCTGGCCGGGCGTGGCCGCTTTGTCGGGCGCGAGGATGATTTGTGGCAACTGGAAGTGACTGGCGGTGTCGGCAAGGATAGCGCCGAGATGGTCGCGGCGCGGCATGTCATCGTCGCCACCGGTTCCAGCGCCCGCCACCTCGATGGCATCCCCGTCGACAACAAGATGATCTGCGACAGCAGCGGCGCCCTGAGCTTCGATGCCGTGCCCAAGCGTCTCGGCGTTATCGGCGCCGGCGTCATCGGCCTCGAACTCGGCTCGGTGTGGCAGCGGCTTGGCGCGGATGTCACCGTTCTCGAAGCGCTGCCGGACTTCCTTGCCGCCGCCGACCCCGCCGTGGCCAAGGAAGCATGGAAGACCTTCACCCGGAAGCAGGGGCTGCGCATCCACCTGGGCGTCAAAATCGGTGAAGTGACACAGAGCAAGAAGGGCCGGGAGAGTGTCATAAGGATTGAGTATGAAAATAACGAAGGTGCTTCGACCCTCGAATGCGATCGCCTGATCGTCTCGGTTGGCCGTATTCCCAACACCACCGGCCTGGGTGCTGAAATTGTCGGTTTGAAACTCGACGACCGCGGCCGTGTCGAGGTCAATCAAAATTGCCAGACCAATCTGGAAAACGTCTGGGCGGTTGGCGACGTCGTGCGTGGCCCCATGCTTGCCCACAAGGGCATGGAAGAGGGCGTGATGGTGGCCGAACGGATCGCGGGTCAGGCCGGTCATGTCAATTACGACGCGATTCCCTGGGTCATCTACACGCATCCCGAAATCGCCTGGGTCGGCAAGACAGAGACGGAACTGAAGAACGCAGGCGTGGACTTCCGTAGCGGACAAATTCCCTTCCTCGCCAACGGCCGCGCGCTGGGGCAGGGCGACACCACCGGTTTCGTCAAGATGCTGGCCGACGCCAAAACCGACCGCATCCTCGGCGTGCATGTCATCGGCGCCAATGCCTCCGAACTGATCGCCGAAGCCGTCGTCGCGATGGAATTCGGCGCCAGTGCCGAAGACATCGCCCGCATCTGCCATGCCCATCCGAGCTTGTCCGAGACGATGCACGAGGCCGCTTTGGCGGTGGATAAACGAGCGTTGCATTTCTGACAAATAGGGGCCGGGCGCCCGGCTCTTTTCTGCCTTCATGTCTATAATAGTCATTAAATATAGACATAACGAGGTGTGCCATGCCCTGGAATATCGCCCAAGCCAAGCAACAGTTTTCGGAAGTGGTCCGTTTGTCTGTCGAAGAGCCGCAACTGATCTACAACCGTGATCGTTGCGTGGCTGCGGTGATCGATGCGGAATCCTTCAAGGCCTTCGACGCGTGGCGAAAACAGGCCGCGCGCAAATCGTTGGGCGAAGAGTTTGCCGAGCTGCGACAGATTGCCGCCGAGGAAAGTTACGAACTGCCAATGCTGCCGCGTTCGACGGTCGGTCGCCCCAATGCATTTGTAGCGATGCTGGAAGAAATTGAGGCGTCGGCCGCGCATGCACGTGCTGCTTGACACCAATATCGTTAGCGAGCTTGGGCGTCCACGCCCGGATGGGGGTGTGTTGGCGTGGGCAGCGCAAGAAACCGATCATGCACTTTCCGCGGTGAGTATTGATGAAATCATGTTCGGCCTTGCCTGGCATCCCAACGCACGCATTGCCGCGTGGTTTGAAGCCTACATTCTTCGTCATCCGGTATTACCGGTCACGCTTGAAATCACCCGCCGTGCCGGTGAGTTGCGCGGCGCTTTTGCCGCCCGTGGCATTACCCGCAGCCAACCCGACATGCTCATCGCTGCCACCGCACAAGTGCACGCGCTGACGCTGGTCACGCACAACACGGTGGATTTCGCCGGTTGCGGCATTCCGGTGCTTAACCCGTTTTCTGTCTGATGCCTACCCTCACCAGCTCGGTACGCTAGAATTTTCCATTATTCGCCGGAGGCAACCATGAACGACCGTATCACGATTGACGCCACTATCTGTCATGGCAAGCCGTGTATCCGTGGCTTGCGCTATCCCGTCGAGACCTTGCTCGAATGGTTGGCTGGTGGCATGAGCATCGAAGACATCCTGGCCGATTATGAGGATTTGGAGCGCGAGGACATCCTGGCAGCCTTGTCCTTTGCCGCACAGCTTGCGCATGTCAAGCGTTATGAGTCGTTTGCCCTTGTGGCAAGCCCGTATTTCCACCATTGAGACTGCATTTGATTCAGCCCGGTTTGTCGAGATCAATCGCAGCGCCCTGATCGTTCACGCGTAACCTCCATCAATGCCCACCCTCAACTGGATCGGCAAGGAAGCCGTCGTTCGCCATCACAAGGACGTGCCTTTTCGTCTGCTGGAGCCCGACACGGCGCTGTCCTCCGAAAAAGTCGGCGGTAGCGGTACGGCAAGTGGCAACCTCATCGTCCAGGGTGACAACCTCGACGCCTTGAAGGCGCTGTTGCCGCGCTACGCCGGGCAGGTCAAGTGCATCTACATCGACCCGCCCTACAACACCGGCAACGAAGGCTGGGCCTACAACGACAACGTGAACAGCCCGGAAATCCGCAAGTGGCTGGGCCAGGTCGTCGGCAAAGAAGGCGAAACCCTCGACCGCCACGACCGCTGGCTGTGCATGATGTATCCGCGCCTCGTCCTGTTACGCCAGTTCCTGCGCGAGGATGGGGCGATTTTTGTCTCCATCGACGACAACGAGGTAGCGCAGTTGCGGTTGTTGATGGATGAGGTATTTGGAGCGAAGAACTTTGTTGCTTCAGCAATCTGGAACATGATGGACAGCCCCAAGAACACTGCGCGTCATCTAAGTGAAGATCACGAATACGTTGTCCTTTATGCGATAAATAAGGACAAATGGAAGCCAAGCCCTTTGCCACGCAACGAGGCAATGATCGCTCGTTACAAGAACCCGGATAACGATCCCCGAGGTCCATGGTTGCTCAGCGACTTGGCTGCAAGAAACTTTTACGCTCAAGGAC
>JAIFMO010000107.1 GCA_020048435.1 Sulfuritalea sp. | reverse complement strand
TGTTATTAGATCATTTATGGCCTATTATCATGCCATGATTAGAAATTACAAATCCCCGTTCAGACAGTTTGTCAAAAAGGCACACAAACCGTTGCGACTTGCCATTGAGGACGAAGTGGAGCTCATTTGTGCAAACCCCGCCATCGGAGAGGCAAAGGTCGGAAATCTGGCTGGAATTTGTGTGCATAAGTTCAAGTTTCAGCGGCAGGAGTATCTGATTGCCTACTGGCCACCCCGACTGGAGGAGGTCAACAATGAAGTGCTGGTCGAGTTTTTGGTGATTGATTTTTACCAGGTGGATACGCATGAGAATTTCTATGCCGAACTCGCCCGATTTTTGAGAAAGGAATAATCATGGGCCATGCAATTACCGCCGAAGAACTATTAGCCACCGTCAGCAGCATGCCGGGTACGGAGCGGGCGCGTTTTTTCTCACTGCTTGGCGCCGCGGCCTTTCAGGATGATTTCTCTCACGAGCAGGTTTTTGGCGACCTGGCCGACGAAAAGTTCACCGCCGACGAGGCCGCCGAATATCTCGAAGTCTCGCTGACGACTTTCAGGCGACACGTTCAATACGGCAAAATATCGCCCTGCCAGGTCGTGGGTCGCAACCAGTTATTTGCAGCCCGGCAATTGAAATCGTTCAAGCAATCGTTGCGCGATGTAAAAAGATCCGGCTGACGCCGTCCCGCTAGCGGCTAGTGGTCGCCGATGTGGATGTGCACGGTAATCGGGTGGCCATCGACCGCCTCGATGTCGCGCAGTTGTTTGATGATGGCGTCGTCGAGGTGATAGCCGCGGGCAAGCAGGAGATAGCCCTCATGGTGATGCAGGTGACGCGAGAGCATCATGCCCTCCTTGAGCCTGGCAGTTGGCAGCGCGACCTCCTTCCAGCCGCGTTTCTGGACCGCCGGTTCCGACGGGTCACGCAGCGTGGCGGGTCCGCTGCCACGCCGGATGTGGAGAATCATGCCCGCCGCTTCGGCTGCGTCGACGCGGCGCAATTCGGCGATGGCCGCGCTATCGACAATGCGTCCGCGCGGCAACAGGAGCGAACCATCGGCCTGCGTCACGTCGCGGGTGAGCAGCATGCCGACCCGCAGCTCCGCCACGGTGATGCTGATCTCGGGTTCGGCCTTGGGCTGAACTTCGGCCAGCATGGCGATGAAAGCGTCCACCACTGCGGGGTCATAGCGTTTGCCGCGTTGTTTGATGATGTATTCCTGCGCCTCCCGGGGGGAATGCGGATGCAGCAGCAGCGTGCCCATTTGCAGCGCGTCGTAATCGTTGGCCAGCGCCAGGATGCGGGCGCCATAGGGAATGGCCAGACCGGCAAGATGATCGGGGTAGCCGCTGCCGTCGTTGGTTTCGTGGTGATGGCGAATGATGCGAGCGGCGTTGGCCAGCTGTTCGACGCCCTTGAGTAATTGCTGTCCCTTGGCGGGGTGCTGCATCATCTCGGCCTTGGCCGGCGGCGGGAGCGCATTGAAGGGTTTGTCGATGATGGCATCGGGCAGACCCACTTTCCCGATGTCGTGCAGCAGGCCGGCCAGCAGTACGTCCTGTTGTTGCGCGTCGTCCAGGCCGAGGCGTTCGGCCAGCCGCCGGGCGAAATCGGCCACCCGGCGCGAATGGCCAGCCAGCCGCGCCTCGCGCATTTCGATCAGGTCCGAGAAAACGCGCACCGTGGCCAGAAAGCCCTGGCGCAAGCCGGCATGGGCGTGTTCGAGCGATTGCAAGGCGGACCGCAGCTCGACGGTGCGCTCGGCCACCTTTTTTTCGAGGTTGCTGTTGAGTTGCTTGAGTTCTTCGTTCTGTTGCCGCGTTAGCCTGGTCAGGCGGGAGTTTTCATGGATCAACTGGCGATGCGCCAGCGCCTGCTGGATGGTGATGATCAGTTCGTCGTCGTTCCAGGGCTTGGCGACATAGCGCCATATCTTGCCGCGGTTGATGGCGGCAATCGTCGCCGCCGTGTCGGAATGGCCGGTCAGCAGGATGCGCTTGGTTTCGGGCCAGCGGCTGAACACCTGTTCGAGCAGTTGCGCGCCATCCATTTCCGGCATGCGCATGTCGCTCACCACCAGATCGACCGGTTCTTTTTCGAGCAGTTCCAGCGCCTGCCGGCCGGATTCGGCCGTGAAAATGGTAAGACCCAGCGGTCGCAGCATGCGGCGGAGGGCGGAAAGGATCGAGGTCTCGTCATCGACGATCAGCACCCGCCCCGCCATCGGCTTGGGGGAAGTGACTTCGTCCGGCATTTCGTCGCGATCTTGCGGCAGTTCGTTCATTTTTCTTTCCCCGCCACCGGAAGCCAGACGCGGAAGCTGCTGCCCTGGCCCGGTGCGCTTTTCACGTCGAAGCGGCCGCCGTGGCGATTGACGACGATGTCCCACGACACCGACAGCCCCAGCCCGGTGCCCGTGCCCACCGGCTTGGTGGTGTAGAAGGGGTCGAAGATACGTTTTTGCACGTCGGGTGGCATGCCGCAACCGTTGTCGATCACCTCGACCCAGACGCCATTGCCTTCGACGCCCGAACGCACGGTAATGATGCCGCGCGCGGCAATGGCCTGTGCGGCATTAATCAGCAAATTGACGAAGACCTGATTGAGTTGTCCCGGAATGCAGCGTATCCAGGGCAGCTTGCCCAGCTCGCGCTTGACGTCGGCCTTGTACTTGAGTTCGTTCCAGACCACGTTGATGGTGCTTTCCAGCCCGGCATTCACGTCCGTCTGGGTCCATTCGGCATCACTGGCGTGGGAGAAGTCCTTGAGGTCCTGTACGATCTTCTTGACGCGATCGAGACCATCCTGCGATTCCCGGATCAGGGCCACCAGGTCTTCGCGCATGAAGGCGAGGTCGGTTTCTTCCTTCACCGCCGCCAGTCGCGGCGAGATTATCTTGTGCTCGCTCTCGCAGGCAGCATAGGCATCGATGACCTTGAGCAGTTGGGCGGCATAGCGGCCCAGCGTACCGAGATTGGAATTGACGAAGCCGATCGGATTGTTGATCTCGTGGGCCACGCCGGCGGCAAGCTGGCCGATGGCGGCCATTTTCTCGGCCTGAAGCAACTCGCGCGTGCGCTCCGCCACCTTTTCTTCAAGGCGAACGTTGGCGTCCGCCAGGCTTTGGTTCTGTAGCGACAACACATGGTAAAGCTTGTTCATCGCATCCAGCAGCACCGCGGTGGCATTATCGGCCGGCTGCTGCTGTTGCTGGAAGGCCTCGTCGGGACGCCCGCCGCCATCGATCAGCGCAATCTGCCGCGCCATCGCCTGATCCTCTTCGAGGATGTGAAAGGTGAGCCAGGAAGAAAGGAAACCTTCAAGCACCTCGATGGGTTTTTCCAGCGAAGCGCGGGTCTGCCACATACGCAACACCTGCTCGATAAACTGCTTGTGATGCCGCACATGGGCGTCGACGTGGCGCCGGTCGAGGTTGTGCCCGGCCATCAATTGTTCTTCGTCGGCGAAGTGATGGCGGGCATAGTCGGCCAGCTCGGTGAGAAGGCCCGCGATCACGCTTTCGTCGGCGTTTCCGGTGACCCGCGCGGTGCCGACGCGGTTGATCAGGTCGACGAGTCGATGGTGCTGTTCATCGACCGTGGCCAGACCGGTCTCGAAACGCTGATTCCAGACAAAGGGTTGCAAGGCGATGTCCTCCCGTGTGCAGCCGCTGCGCCGCCACGCGGCCCGTGCTCGTCATTATGTTACGCTTGCCATATGTTGTGTCATACCAATCAGGAGACCCTTTGATCATGGATGCCAAACCCCTGCGCCGCGTATTGGTGGTCGACGACGAAGTTGCCATCGTCAATGCGGTGCGCCGCGAATTATCGACACCGCCCCTGGGCCGCTACCGCTACGAGATTGAGACGAGCAGCGATCCATTGCAGGCGCTGGAGATGGCGAAGAATTCGCACTACGATGCCGTCATCAGCGATTACCGCATGCCCGGTATGGATGGCCTGGCGTTTCTCAAGGCCTTGGCCGTAACGCAGCCCGACTGCGCTCGCCTGGTGCTGTCGGGGCAGACCGACATGGACGGCCTGGTTCGCCTGGTTAACGAAACGCACATCTACCGCTTCATCCCCAAGCCCTGGCACGACTACTTCCTCAAGGGTTCGCTGGCACAGGCGCTGGATTACGCCACGGCGGTAAGCGAAAGCCGGCGCCTGGCGGCGGTCGTACGCGATCAAGGCATCGTCGTGCCGCCACTCGTGAACCACATCGACCAGATCCTGATCGTGGACGACGACCCCGGCATCCTCGCCGCCCTGTCGCGCGTGTTGACCCAGCGCTCGCGCATCGACGACCTGTTTTCGGTCATCCGCGCCGAAGTAGGCCACCATGCCGGGCCCGTGCTTGAGGAAGGCCACGTCAGCGTGCAGATCACCCCATCGCCGCGCCACGCCCTGTTGATGGCCCAGGAAGTGACTTTCTCCTGCGTCATCGCCGACTTCCGCATGCCGGAAATGGATGGTGTCGAGATGCTGCAAAAATTCGGCGACGAACAACCGGATTGCGTGCGCCTGTTGATCAGCGGCCAGATCGGCCAGGACGACCTGATCCGGGCCGTGGATATCGCGCACATCTTCGGTTTCATCGAGAAGCCCTGGCAAGATTTCGAACTCAAGAGCAGCATTGCTCAAGCTCTGGCGTGGCGGCGTATCCAGATCGAGAACCGCATGCTGGCCAAGATGGTCCTGGCCAGCGGGAGTTCACCGGACGCCGTCTGATGCCGGCGAAGACGCGGGCGTTCATCGACATGCCGCAGGCCGCGTTGAGCGGCACGCTCGAAAATCCCGCCGAGAATCCCCGTTAGAACTCGCCGGCGGCAGCCGCTTGCATGATCTCAAAGAGGGTATTGCGCACCTTGATGGCCTGCTGTTTCAATTCGGGCGGCAGCGGCTTGCCGCCGTAAATCATCATGTCGAGATTCATCGAATGTAGCCAGACCTGGCCCGATTTGTCCTGCACGATGGCGATGCGACAGGGCATGAAGGCCGAATACTTGTCGTTATAGTCGATCATCATGGCACCTACGCGCGCGTCGCAGAAGCTGAGGAAATTGACGTAGCGATAGGGCCGACCCAGGGTGGCCTCGGCCTGCTTGTAGAACGGCGCCTCTCCAGCGAAAAAGAAATTGCGCTCGAACGCCAGGCTGGTCAACGAATGCCGCACATCCTCGGGACTGATGCCCTTGGCCACCGGAAACGACCACATCATTGAATCCGCCCAATCCTTGCTGGGCTCGAATTTTCCGTACATTTCCGCGAAGATGCGTGGCGCCTCCGGGTCCAGCGCGCCAAAGAATGCCTTGTATTTTGCGTAACCCGCACCGGCGGCAAGAATAGCCAGCGCGCCGATCACGGCAAGTATTGATTGAACGATTTTCATGTGTTTTTCCTCAGTTTATATTTTTCATCATAATAAGCATAAAAGGGGCCAGGCTCACATTTCCATTGACAGTTGCTCTTGCGGCCCACCCCCACCCTCCTCCCGCTTGCGTGGCCTGCCCCGAGG
Source organism: Sulfuritalea sp. (assembly GCA_020048435.1). Lineage (GTDB taxonomy): Bacteria > Pseudomonadota > Gammaproteobacteria > Burkholderiales > Rhodocyclaceae > Sulfurisoma. Next base: position 943 of record JAIFMO010000107.1, on the reverse strand, counting down.
CTTGGCCTCACGTCGTTGGCCCGTCACTTTTTCGATCCCATCGAGGAACCGGGAATCCCCCAGCGGCTGCCCTTGATCAAGCGCCATGCGAATGTCGCCGATTGCTTCGGCGTCAAGTTCCGGGCGAAACAACGCGCGATAGGCGGCCAGGCGCTCAACCTCGTTCTGCCCCAAGGCGGCATACACGGCATGGTGCACGAGCAACGAGTCGGCTTGCCCCAACCCGTTCGCCCGGTAACTGCTCCAGCGGTAGTGGGCCGGATCATCCACCATCGCGGCGCGAACCGGATTGAGCTCGATATAGCGCTGACACAGCAGCAGATAGGCATCGGCCTGTACCAACGATGATTTGTAGCGACTGTCCCACAGGGTGCCAGTGCGGCGGTAGGTCTTGTTGATGTAGCCCACGTAGCGCCGTCCCAGCGAGATCATCAGTTGGGATACCGCTTCGGACGATGGTGGCGTGAGCAGCAGATGCACATGATTGGTCATCTGCACATAGGCGTGCAATTGGCAGCCCGTAGCGGCAAGCGCCTCGCCCAGCCATTCCCGATAAGCAAGATAGTCCTCTTCGCTAAAGAAACAGGCCTCGCGGTTGTGCCCACGTTGAACGATGTGCAGTGGCAAACCGGGCAGATGAATTCGGGGGCGTCGCGGCATGCTCGCCAGTATAGCGAATCATATCGAGCCTGGCCCCTTTAATTACCGGGCGGGATGGCCCCCTCTCGGGCTTCCCGCCGATAAAAGTCGGCGCTAGCGGTATGGCTAGACCGGCCCCGGCCCCCGCCTCAACCCAGCCGAGCCAACCACGCCGCAGCCGATGCGCGGGTGAAATCGAGCAGCAATTGCGGAAAAAAGCCGAAGGCAAGCAGCAGCAGGGCGAATAGCAGCGCCGGCCAGAATTCGCGCGGGCGCAGGTCTTCGGCTTGCAGTACCGCCGGAC
>JAIFMO010000133.1 GCA_020048435.1 Sulfuritalea sp. | reverse complement strand
GCCAGGCTGCTGACGGTGGCCATGTTCTCGTTGATCTGGCGCGTGGCAGTGGCGACTTCGCGGGTGGCATTGACGATGTCGGCAACGGCTGCCTTGGCCGCGTCGACACGCTGGTGAATATTGCTCAACACCTGGCCGGACGCCTCGGCACTAGCCCGACCAACCGCAATGTCATGGACGCTGGCATCGATCGACGCGACTGCATGCACGATGCCGTCCTGGATGGTGCCGATCAACTGGCCGATTTCGGCCGTCGCCTGCGTGGTTCGTTCGGCGAGCTTGCGTACCTCATCGGCCACCACCGCGAAACCGCGACCCTGCTCGCCCGCACGCGCCGCCTCGATGGCAGCATTGAGCGCCAGCAGGTTGGTTTGCTCGGCAATATCGCGGATAGTCTGGACAATGCCCGTCACTTCCTTCGAATGTTTGCCCAACTCGGCGACAGTCTCCTGCGCCTGCTGGCTCGCCTGGGCAATACGCTCGACACTTGACTGATTTTGATCGCGCGCCACCACGCCCTGCGCCGCCTCGGCATCTGCTGCGGCCACGGCCTGCTCGGCGCTAATGGCCTGTTCCTCGATCAGGGTGATACTGGCAGCAATCTGCTCCATCGCCGCACTGGTTGACATGGCCGCATCGGCCAGTTGGTGGGAATTGTCGCCAAGCCGATTGAGCGTCATGCGCACCAGGCTGACCTGTTGATCAACCGTCGCCGACTCGCGTCCGGTCTGTTCGACCAGAGCGCCAATGCGCTGTTGGGCATGACGCAGCGCATGCATCACGCTGCCCGCCGGACAGGGCCGGGTCGCCGGATGCAGATCGCCGGCCGCCAGACGTCCCATTTCGGCGCGTAGCAACTCTGGCTCGCCGCCCAGTAAACGATCAACCCGCCGCGCCACCATCCAGTAGATGAAAATTGCGAGGCCCACACAGAGCGCCGCGACGGCGGTGAGCACCCAAAGGGTGCGTACGGCGGTGGCCGTCAGATCAGCCAGGCGAGCATCAGCCCAACTGCCCGCATACTTGACGGTAGCATCGACACCCCCGCGATGCGCCTGATAAAGCGCCTTGAGCTCGTCGAATACTTTGCGCGCCTCGTCGTCATGCCCGGCCAGCGCGGCGGGCAGGAAGGCCTGGTCGAAACGCACCCAGTAGGCCTCGCCCTTGTCCTTTTGCAGGCCCAGCAGCGACTGCGCTGAGGCGGCATCAATCTCGTCACGTTTGCCCTGCCAGTAGGTATTGCGTTTTGCATAATCGGCGCGCAACTGCTTCAATTGCTCGGCGAAGGCTGGCCGCTCGGCGGGCGGCACATCCAGCATCTGATAGGCGATCAGGTGGGTCTCGATGATGTAGAGCGGTGGCGGCAGGATATCGGCGACGATGTCCTTGCCATCCCCCATCTGGATCGCGGCGCGCTCCAGTCCGCGTAACGCGAACTGCCCCTGCATAAATAACAGTGCAAAACCAGCGACGCAGACGATCACCAGCATCAGCAGCAGTCCCTTGAGCGAATTAAAGTAGTTGGCCATATTGGTTTGTCAGTGTTCGGTTAGGGGAATCAGCTTTGTATCTGCTTGTGGGGCAATCGAGTCAACGGAGTCACGCAATATCCACGCCAGTAAGCCCTGAACTGGCATGCCCTTTGCCTTCCACGAGTTCGTCGCCCTTCGCGGTCAATCGAAGCACCTGAACCCGAATGTATTCACCGATCTGGTGCGCCACTCGCCCTTAATTCGTGCAATCCGAACTCATCTTGTCATGAACCCAACAATCGACTTCGCCACAGCACAGGATCTGCCCACCATGGCTGACCTGCTGCACGAGCTTTTCACGTTAGAGAGCGACTTCCAACCCGAGCGGAAGCGCCAACTGGCCGGGCTGCAGACCATTCTTGACACCCCCGCCATCGGTCGCCTGTTCGTGTTGCGCATCGACGGCACGGTGGCCGGCATGGCAAATGCTTTGATCACCGTCAGCACGGCTTTGGGCACACCGGTCGTGTTACTGGAAGACGTGATCGTGAGCAAGGCCCAACGTGGCAACGGCCTCGGCCGCCGTCTGGTCGAACATGTGTTCGATTGGGCGAAGGCACAGGGCATGGGCCGCATCACGCTACTGGCAGACCAGGACAACGCCCCTGCCCTCGCCTTCTATGAGCGGCTTGGCTTCGAAAAGTCGGCGATGGCGGTACGGCGCAAACAGCTTTGATTGGAGAACCAAATGGACAAATTCGACATGGGTGACATGGTGTTCGCCGCCACCGATCTCTACAACGACGAACTCGCCGGGGACGGCACCAGCCTGCTGCCCGACATCGAACCGAACGTCCTCATCGCCGCCACTGGCACGCGCGGCGTGGTCGTCAATGTCGGCCACGTTGCCGACCTCCCGCAGCAGGACATCTATCTGGTGCGTTTCGAAACCGGCCCCGACAAGGTACTGGGCCTGCCGATCGGTTGCCTGCCGGAGGAGCTTGCCGGGGCGACGTAAAATCCCCCTTATTTTTAAGGCTACACCATGTCCCCATCGCCCACCTTCAGTCCGGAATGCGTCGCCGATCTCGGCACGTCCCTCAACGCCCATCCGCTCTACGCGGCAGTGCAAAACCTCGACGACCTGCGCGCCTTCATGGCGCACCACATCTATTCGGTGTGGGATTTCATGTCGCTGCTCAAGTGCCGAAGTGCGTTTCTTCATCAACCAGATCGTCGTCGGCGAAGAGTGCGACGACGGCCTGCCGGATGCGGCCGGCAAGCCGACGCACGCCAGCCACTTCGAGCTCTATTGCGACGCCATGCGCGAAGTCGGCGCCGATCCCGCGCCGGCCATGCGCTTCGCCGAAGTCGCGGCAGACCAGGGCATCGACGCCGCGCTGGCGCTGGGCATCGCACCACCGGCTGCTACCGCTTTCATGCGCTCCACCTTCGGCTTCATCGCCACCGGTCAGCCCCACGTTGCCGGCGCCGCCTTCGCCCTCGGCCGCGAGCACATCATCCCGGCCATGTTCCGCGCCCTGCTCGGCAAGATGGGTATCGACGCCAAGACTGCCCCGGCCTTCCACTTTTACCTCGAACGCCATATCCACCTCGACGAGGACTTTCACGCCCCACTGGCGCTACGCATGGTCAATGAACTGGTTGGCGACGACGCAGCCAGGCTGGCTGAAGCCCAAGCCGCTGCCCGACAGGCAGTGCAGGCACGCATCACCTTCTGGGATGGCGTGTTGCTGGCGTTGTCGCGCAACTGATCAACCCTGGCTTGACACCGTTCCGCCGGCGTCGACTTTTACAATTTACGCCGTCAGCCAAGGGAACCCTCCATGACCAGCAACGAGCTGATCGACGAGATTATTCAAGCGCATGGCGGGCGTGCTCACTGGCAGCGCGTGGTACTCATCGAGGCCGAGTTGTCTTCAGGCGGATTTGCCTTTGCTGCCCATTGCCAGCCCTTCGCCTTGCGCGGTCTGAAAATTACCGTCAATCCACATGGCAGGGAAGTCGAGCTGCGGAATTTCTGTCGCCCGGGTTGGCGGGGTCTGTGGACACCTGACCAGGTGCAGATCCGCGACGACCAGGACGTTCTGGTGGCGGAGCGGCGGGAGCCACGCGCCCGCTTCGGTCGTCTGTTGAGTCAAGTGTATTGGGACAAGCTGGACATGCTCTATTTCGCCGGTTACGCCCTGTGGAACTACCTGTCCTTTCCGTTCATTCTGGAAACGCCCGGGGTGGTCGTCTCGGCACTGGAACCGCCGTTGGAAGATGCACCCCGTCGCCTGACTGCCCACTTCGATGCCTCGATACCGACGCATTCGCCGATCCAGGTTTTCCACATCGACACGTCGTACCATCTCCTGCGCCACGACTACACCGCCGACGTGATCGGTCACTGGGCCAATGCAGCCAACCTCTGTCTTGCTGCTGAAGAGGTCGCCGGCTTGCGGTTCTATACCTGCCGCAAGGTGTATCCCCGCATGGGTCGAAAGCAGACGGTTATCCCCTTCCCGACACTGGTATGGATTGATCTCGACAGTATTCAGGTCAGGCTTGCTGAAGCGTAGGCGACCACTACGCAGGCTCGCTAAACTTCCAGTCGCGCCCAGCCAGCCTGACCCGCAGCGATCCACTCACGGTGTCGCGCAATACGACTAGCCCTGCGCCGGCCAGCGTCAGTACGACATCGAAACGTCCGTGTTGCAGATAGCCGATCTCGATGCCTTGCGCACCCGGCATGACTTCGAAATAGCCCTGGCAGTAAGGGCAGTGACAGCCAAGCACGCCCAGCGTTACATCGACGAGATCATCGCAGGTATCGAGTACCTGTGTCGGCAGCAATTTCGCCCCGCAGAGCGGGCAACTGGCGTCGCGTTTTGCCATCTCAAAATCCGTACGGTTGGTGCAGCCAGTCCTTGACCACCTGCACGTCGCGGTCGGGCAGGTAATTGAAGCCGCTCTGCACGTCCTCGATCACCACGCCGGCGACCGCGTGTGGCACGCTTTTGGTGGTCAGCATGTGAAAGAACCAGGCCATCGGATAGCCGATCTGTCGATCGAAGCGATGCAGGGCCTCGGCCAACGCCAGGCCGCGGGCGCCATAAGTACTCTCGAAGCGCGGCGTGGCGCCGTTGAGTGCGGCGACCGGCGTGGCGCTGCGGATCGACTGGTGATAGCGGTCGAGGTGCTCGCGCACGGCGATCACCCAATGGTTGCTGAAGTCGGTGGCGTGGCTGGCGCTACTGGCCTCCCAGGCTTCGATGAGGCGATGCACGGGCTGTGGCTCGGCTTTCTGCGCACGCATGCCGGCCAGGAATTCGGCAATCCCGGTGACGCGGCGCAGGGTATAGAAGGGCACGCCGAGGGCGGCCTGGTGACCCGGACAGGCATCGCGCGGATCGACCAGGTCTTCGATGCTGGCCGGCACACTTTCGCCGGCCTCGAAAAGAGCATGGCAGACGACCTCTTGCAGTTCCTCGATTTCGATCTGGACAAAGTCGGTCGCGCCGTTGCCGGTCCGCGCCACCCAGTAGTGGGTCTTGCCGGTCAGGCGCGTGGCGCGCAACTGGCTGTTCTCATGCTCCGCCGCCACCGCGGCCAGATCGTCATCATGGGCGGCAAGCTCGGCTTCGGCCCAGCGTTCAAGATCGTCGGCGATGTGCCGGCCCCGTGCATCGACCACGCCGCCGAGCCGGTACCAACCGCCGCGCGCCAGCACTTCCCGAAATGTGTACTGCGGTGCGATCCGCGCCAATTCGCGCGAAATTCCCGCCGGCCCTTGCGCCACCGACACCTGCACGCAGGCTGCGGCCAGCGCCTGGGACAGGTCGGCCAGTTGGGGTGTTACAGGAGAGAGAGGCAGCATGATGGTTTATTCCTCGGGAAATTCCGCCGCGGCCAGGTGAGGCACAAGACATGGGGAACCTGATCCGGCTCAGTCGTCTTCACCACGCAAGGCCACGACAATGCCGGTGGCTGCCACTGCGTCGTTGGTCAGGCTTAGACAGTGCTCGCCGGTGGATACGTAATAGATCAGGCAAGCCGCGTTTTCCGCCGCCGGCGCGAGGCGTGGCGGAATGTCATCGTCGTTACAGACCGAGATGTGCTTGCCCGGAAACGCATCGCGCAGGCCCTGCGCCAATACCTCATGGATGCCCGCTGGCGCACCGGCCACATGGTGCAGTACCTGATCGAGAAATACCTGATCGATAAGTTCTGGCGTCATGCCGGTTGTCATGCGTCTTCTGCCGCGGCCATCTCGCGGAAAGGTGCCAGCGAGGCGGCTTCGACGCCCATCACCTTGGCGAGCCAAGGTGGCGGGCTGGTGAGCCGACTTTGCAGTTGCATCAGGATCTCGCGCGCAGCCATAGGTGCCGTACCGCTAGCGCCGACTTTTTGTTGCAGCTTCACCGGATGCACGCCGGCGCGCACCACTTTTGCGGCAGCCGGTCCGCCGATGGACTGGAAATAAGCCACCTGGCAATCGCCGATCAGCGTGGCGCGCGACAGGTTGCGATCATCGGCATGATCGGCTTCCAGCGTCGGCCGCACGGCGATCAGGCGTATCTCGGTCGGCGAAAGTTGATAGATGAGAAATCGTTCGCAGGAACCGAAATGGCCGTCGATCAACGCGTCGTTATTGGAAGCGCAGGCGACGCGAATGGAAGCGGGCATGTCGCCGTCGCTGTAGGCATCGAGCGGCGGCAGTTCGCTGCCCGTCACCCCCTGGCCCCAGAGCAGGCGCACGGCGGCTTTCAATGTTTCGTCGCCGACACCCACCACGCAATTTTCTTCGGCATGGTCGCCTGCCAGGATTTCGCGCAGGTCGGTGACCGTGACGGCCGCCAGCTTGGTTTCCGTTAGCGGCAGTTCCAAGTGGGCCGCCAGGGCTTTGACCAGTGCGGCCGGTGACACATCCGGCAGTTCCTGCGCGGCCAGGGCTATGCGCAAGGCCGCTTCACGGGTGATGGATTGCGACATGGCGGCCTCCTGTTCCCGTTCAGATATAGACAATGCAGGCATCGCCCGCCGGACAGGCGATCACGCACTTGGGCGAATCGGATTCGCCGTCGCACTCGGTGCAGGTTTCCTTGTTGATTTTGAAAATACTACCCTTTTCGGTAATCGACTTGGTCGGGCAAACCGGCACGCAGTCGCCACAGGAAGTGCATTCCGCCTGAACAATCTTCATTGCCATGATGATTCTCCTGAATAGTTACTCGACACCATCGATCCGTTTCGCCCGTACCGAGTAAGGCAGGCGCGCCGGCGCGGGTTGTGGATCGATGTAATAGACGCCGCCGTTCTTGAGCCTGATCTCGCCGCCCCACTTTTCCGGGGTATCGAATTCCATCGAGGTGATGGCATCCTCGATATCGCGCTTGGGCATGTAGAACCCGTAACCTTCGGCGCTGCGGCGGATCATGATGTTGGCCATTGTGGTTTCCTTGGCGGACCCTGATTAACGAACCAAATCGTGGTTATAGTCGGTGGTACCCATGCCGCGCGTCTTGTCGTCCAGGCGCTCCAGCACCGCGTTGGTCAGTGTCGTCAGCACTTGCATGGCGCCTTCGTAGCCGAGCGTGGTCTGGCGATGCAGATGGTGGCGGTCGAAGATCGGGAAGCCGATGCGGATCAGCGGCACCTCGAACTCCTCGCCCTTGTGGAAGGTGTCGCGCTGGATGTATTTGCCGTAGCTGTTGCCGATGAGGAAGTCCGGCTTGTCGGTGAAGCACAGGCTACGCAGGTGCCACAGGTCGGCGCCAGGGTAGGACTTGGCGTTGGCGCCGTAGGGGCTGGAGGTCAGCAGCTTGTCCATCGCTTTCTGCCAGCGCTTGCTGCCGTTGTTGCAGACGACGTGGGTCGGCTCGATGCCAAATTCCATCATCAGCTTGACCATGCCCATGGTGAAGTCAGGATCGCCGTAGACCGCCATCTTCTTGCCATGCAGCCAGGCATGCGAGTCGGTCATCATGTCAACCAGGCGGCCGCGTTCCAGCGTCAGCGAGGCGGGGATCGGCTTGCCGGTGACTTCGGCAACCTTCATCAGAAACTGGTCGGTCCATTCCACGCCCATCGGGATGTTGAGCTTGGGTACTTCGTGATTCCAGGTGTTCTCGACGAACTTGCTGGTCTTGGCGAGACTGAGCGGCTGCAGCATGAAGGTGTTGAAAGCATTCGGCGCATCCTTGACCTCGTCCTGGGTCGTGCCGCCGGCATACATGCGGAACTCGCCGTCGGCCGGGGTATCGAGCACTTCCTCGGGGTCGGACAGCATCGTGTAGTCGACGCCCATTTCCTTGAGCATGCGTTTGATGACGCGGTAGTTGCCCAGATAGGTCTCGAAGCCCGGCACAATGTTGATCTTGCCGTTGCTGCCGATCACCTTGCCTTCCATGGTGTTGAGCGTGAAGTAGCGCAGGATGCCTTCTTCCATGTTGTCCCAGCCAGTAACGTGGCTGCCGACGAAGCTTGGCGTATGAGCGAAGGGAATCGGGAAGTCTTCCGGCACATGGCCTTCCTTGCGGGCATTGCCGATGAAGGCGTTGAGGTCATCACCGATCACCTCGGCGATGCAGGTGGTCGACATCGCGATCATCTCGGCGCCGTAGAGTGCCTTGGCGTTGGCCAGGCCCTCATGGACGTTCTTCTGCCCACCGAACACGGCGGCATCCTCCGTCATCGAGTCGGCGATGATGGCGATCGGCTCCTTGAAGTGACGGTTGAAGTAGGTGCGGAAGTAGGCAATGCAGCCCTGCGAACCGTGGATGTACACCAGGGTCTTGTGGAAGCCGAGCGAGCACAGCGCCGAGCCGAGCGGCTGGCACTGCTTGGCCGGGTTGATGGTAAGGGCCTCGCGCTTGAAGTTGAGGTCCTGGTATTCCTTGGTCGTCGTCCAGTTGAAGACCTCGTCAATTTTCTCCTTGGGCGAAATCTCTTCGAAGTGTTCGCGCTTGCGGCTGATCATTCCCTTGTAGTCGTCGTCCCGGAACAGGGGAAAGCACGGCTTGATCTTTTCTAAGGCTTGCATCTTTATCTCCTTTGCCCGGCCATCTATTTGTGGACGCGGGCACAAGATTGATCGAATGAATCTTTCAGGGCTAGCCTCAGGCGGCTTGCTTGAGCGGCTCGGCTTCCTTCTTTTGCCAGGGCGGCGTCAGCATCTTCCAGCACGGGTTGTTGAGCGTCAGGTCCATGTCCTTGGCGAAGATGGCGAAGCCGTCGTAGCCGTGATAGGGGCCCGAGTAATCCCAGCTGTGCATCTGGCGGAAGGGCACGCCCATCTTGTGGAAGACGTACTTTTCCTTGATGCCGGAACCGATCAGGTCGGGCTTCATCACCTTGACGAACTCGTCGAGCTCGTGACCGGTGGCATCGTCGAAAATCAGCGTGGCGTCGCCCATTTCCTTCATGGTGCGGTCATAGTCGTCGTTGTGGGCGAACTCGTAGCCGGTGCCGACGACTTCCATGCCAAGATCTTCATAAGCGCCGATCACGTGGCGCGGGCGCAGGCCGCCGACATAGAGCAGCACTTTTTTCCCTTGCAGGCGCGGCTTGTACTTGGCGATCACCTCATTCATCGCCGGCGTGTATCTCTCGATCACCCGCTCGGCGCCTTCCTTGATATGGTCGTCGAAGTAACTGGCGATCTTGCGCAGCGACTCGGCAATCT
>JAIFMO010000032.1 GCA_020048435.1 Sulfuritalea sp. | reverse complement strand
CTAGCGCCGACTTTTTGAAGGTAGCATTGTCCGGATCAGGCTGCCGATTGCCGCTCCGCATTTCCCTGGAACCGCCATGTACCTCACTTTCACCAGCACGGATCAAGTCTTGACCGACCTGCGCGCTGCTGGCGCGCCGGATTCACACTGGCTGATTTGCGCCGCCGATAGCCACGGCGATCAATTACCCGCGCTGATTGAGGCATGCCGCAACAGCGGCATCCGCATTTGCGGCGGCCTGTTCCCCGGCCTGATCCACGGCGCCAAGACGTTCGACAGCGGCCTGATCGCCATTGCCCTGCCTCCCCAAAGCCAGGTACTGATTGCCGAGCTTGGGGAAAACGGCGCCTCATGGCGCTCGCCGCCGCCAGTTCTGGGGGCGAATGAACAGTTCAGCAGCACCATCCTGGTCGACTGCCTGGCGCCCAACATCAGCGCCTTGCTGGAAGACATCTATGACCGCTATGGCAACCAGATTTTCCATGTCGGCGCGGGGACGGGCTACCACGACCTGCGGCCAGGGCCGACCATTTTCACCGAGCAGGGGCTGCTGCCCAACGCCGGACTGCTGATCCTCACGCCTCACCGCGCGACAGTGCGGGTGCGGCACGGCTGGCAACGGCTGCGTGGGCCGTTCGTCGCCTCGCGCACCAAGGGCAATGTCATTCAGGAACTTAACTGGGCGCCGGCGGGCAGCGTCTATCGCAAGCAGGTGATCGATCACGACCCGGCGCTGCATGATCGCCCGATTTTCCCCGATCTGAATTCCCGCTTTCCCCTCTGCATCAGCAAGGAAGGGGGCGAAGACGTCATGCGCGACCCTGTCCGCCTGACAGACGCGGATGAGATCGTGGTGCTCTCCGACGTAGCGGAAAACTCGGTGATGTACCTCGCCCACGGCAGCCGCGATACCTTGATCGCGGCTGCGCGCCAGGCGATGGAAGATTGCGGCGCGCCGGACGATGTCGAGAGTTGCTTCCTTTCCGACTGCTACTCGCGCGCCCTCATGTTGGGCGAGGACTTCCCGCTCGAACTGAGCGCGGCGGGCGCGGTGCTGGCACGTTTTACCGATGTCGTTCCCGAAGGGGTGTTGGCACTCGGCGAAATCGCCGCCAATGGGCGACAAGGCCTGGAGTTCTTTAACAAGACCTTCGTCGTGGCGCTCAGGCACCGCTAGGCCAAGGCCATGAACAACGCCACGAACAACGTAATCGGCACCAACAGCAATGAGGGCAATAACGACGATATTGTCGAAGAACTGCGCTGGCTCTACGAGTTGTCCCTGTCTATTGGCCAGACCCTGGACCCGCACCTCACCTGCCGCAGCTTCCTGAAGACGCTGATAGCGCGCTGCGATCTGACCGGCGTTGGCATCTGGTGGCGCACGGAGGAATCGGCCGATAGCTGCGGCGATGATTTGCTGCTGCTCGATGCGATTCCACGGAGTCAGGTCGAGCAAACCCGTCTGCCGCTCTCCGCCCCGCACTGGGCGCTACGCCATGACGGGCAGGCGCGCGTGTTCGCCGTCGGCACCGCCGAATTCGCGAGCCTGAATCCGCTGGCGACGCCACAGGACGCCTCTTGCGCGCTTTATCCGCTGGGGGATAACGGCGTGCTGCTGATGCTGTCAGCCTCCGCCGATATTTTTTCGGCGCGCATGCTGGGGCAAATCCGCAACGTCGCTACCAAACTCGCCACGACGCTGGAAGGCTGCATGGCGCATGCGCGTCTGCGCCAATCCGAAGCGGCCCAGCGCGCCAGAACGGATGAACTGGCCGAGTCGCGGGCGCTGCTGCAAACCATCATTGACACCACCCCTTTCCGGATATTCTGGAAAGACCGGGACTCGCGCTATCTGGGCTGCAATCCGGCCTTTGCACGGGACGCCGGCAAAATACATCCCGCCGAACTGACCGGCAAGAATGACTTTGACATGGCCTGGCGCGCCCAGGCCGAGCTGTACCAAGCGGATGACCGCACGGTGATCGAATCCGGCCTTCCCCACCTGGCTTACGAGGAACCCCAATCCACGCCCGATGGCAAGACCATCTGGCTGAGCAGCTCGAAAGTGCCCTTGCGTAACAGTAACCAGGAGATCATTGGCTTGCTCGGCGTCTATGAGGACATCACCGAGCGCAAGCAGACCGAATCTCGGCGCAAGTTGCTTGAATACGCGCTGAACCACGTCGAAGAAGCCGCCTATCTGGTCAATCGCCACGGCCAGTTCGACTACGTCAATGACGGCGCAATCCGTCAACTGGGCTACAGCCGGGAAGAACTGCTGACGATGGGCGTGCCCGATCTCGATCCCGACTTTCCGATGAAGATGTGGTCGACGCATTGGCAAGAGATCACCGAAAAAGGCTCGGTCACGCTGGAAACCACGCATCGGCGCAAGGATGGCAACTTCCTCCCTATCGAGGTGAGCGCCAATTACATCGCCTTCGAGGATCAGGACTACAACCTCGCCCTCGTCCGTGACATTACCAAACGCAAGGAAATGCAGCAGCAGCTGGAAGAGGCCAAGCAGGCGGCCGAGCATCTGGCGCGGACCAAGAGCGAGTTCCTCGCCAACATGAGCCACGAAATCCGCACGCCGCTGAGTGCGGTGCTGGGGCTGGCCCGCATCGGCGCCAGGGAAAACCAGGGGCGCAAGAGTGGGCAAACCTGCCAGGGCATCCTGGATGCCGGCCATCATCTGCTTGACGTCATCAACGAGATACTCGACTACTCCAAGATCGAGGCCGGCAAGATGCATGTCGAGGCCCGGCCTTTTCAACTGGCCAAGGTGCTTGCCACCGCCAGCAACTTCCTGTTCGAGACCGCCCGGCAAAAAGGCCTGGCCTTTGGCGCCGAGACCGCCGCCGATCTTCCCGTGTGGGTTGTCGGTGATGCCCTGCGACTGCAACAGATCCTGATCAACCTTCTCTCCAATGCGTTCAAGTTCACCTCCGTTGGCGAAGTTCGCCTGAAGGTCGCTCGCGAGGACAACAAGGTGTACTTCAAGGTCGTCGACACCGGCATCGGCATCGCGACGGAAAATCTGAGCCGCATCTTCAAGCCGTTCGAGCAGGCCGACAGTTCCAACACGCGCCGGTTCGGCGGTACCGGACTGGGTCTGGCGATCAGCCACAATCTCGCCCAACTGATGGGCGGCGATATCGGCGTGGAAAGCGCTCCCGGCGCGGGCAGTTCATTCACCCTGCAGTTGCCGCTGCCCGAAACCGCGGCCCCGACGGATATTCTGGATGATGACAACGCGGCCCATGAGTTCGCCCGCCGGCTCAAAGGCCTGCGGCTGCTCGCGGCCGAAGACGTCGAAGTCAATCGCTTCGTTCTCGCCGACCTGCTGGCGGAGGCGGGCGCCTCATGCGTCTTTGCCGACAACGGCCAGCGGGCCATCGAGTATGTCCAGGCCAACCCGGCCGCCTTCGATCTGGTGCTGATGGACGTGCAGATGCCCCTGCTGGATGGTTACGAGGCAACTCGCCGCATCCGCCAGATCGCGCCCGAACTGCCCATCATCGGGCTGACCGCCCACGCTTTAAAGGAAGCACATGACAAGTGCCTGGCAGTGGGCATGGTCGACCACGTCACCAAGCCGCTGCATCCCGAACTCCTGATCGCCGCCATCCTGCGCTGGACAGAGGGTGGCACAACCGCTGCAGCCGTACCGCTAGCGCCGACTTTTTCAATGCCGCCGATACAGTCGTCCCAGCCCGTACAGAATGGAGACATCGACTGGAGCGGACTCGAGCAACGGTTCAAGGGCAAGCGCGCTTTCATCGATAAACTGCTGGCCTCGATTCTGGAATCCCACCGCGAATTCCCGTCCGCGCTGCGCACCGCGGCAGCACGCCTTGATCTGCCAACGGTGGCTGCCATCGCCCATCGCCTGCGCGGCTCGGCCGGGAATATCATGGCGACGTCGCTACAGGAAATTGCCACCCAAACCGAGGCTGCCGCGCGGTGCGAAGACGAACCGCTGGTCGCCCATCTGGCCGAAATGATGGCCGCGCAACTGGACATGTTGATTACTGAACTGGAAACTCGGCTTGGGCCAACTCCGCCCCCCGCCGCAGAAAATGTCCCGACTTCCGAGGAAACAGAATGAGCTCGCAGCCACTCAACGTATTCATCGTCGATGACGAACCCTCGACACGCATGGTCATCGGCGCGCAACTGGACGCAGCGCAATACCAGATCGCCGAATTCGGCCGTGGCGAAGACTGCCTCGCCGCGCTCGATCAGGCGCCGAACGTCATCCTGCTTGACATCGAAATGCCGGGCATGGACGGCATCGACGTCTGTCGCACCCTGCGCGAAGCGGGTCATTCGACGATCCATGTGATATTCATTTCAACCCACAACGATCTTGAAACCCGCATGCGCGCCTACGATGCCGGCGGTAACGACTACGTCGTCAAACCCTTCGCGCCCGAAGAAATCGAGCAGAAACTACAGGTGGCCGGCCAGATCCTTTCCCGCCATCGCGGACTCGAACAACAAACTGAAGTGGCCACGATGACGGCGTTTACCGCGATGTCGTCGATGGGCGAACTAAGCGCCGTCCTGCAATTCCTGCAAGCCTCGTTCGCCTGCCAGACCCTTGAACAGCTTGGCGCGGCAGTGATAGACGCCCTGGCGCAATACGGCCTCGATGGGCTGGTGGAGCTTCGCTGCGGCGCCAGGACCTGTGCGATTTCGCCGCGCGGCGAGTGTTCTCCGCTTGAAGCCTCCATCCTGGTTCATATGCGCAAGCTGGAACGTATCTTCCAGTTCCGCGACCGCCTGGCCATCAACTATCCCTTCGTGACGCTCGTGGTGTCCAATCTGCCCAAGGATGACCCGGACCGCGCCGGCCGCTTGCGCGACCATCTGGCGATTCTGGTCGAAGGCGCCAACGCGCGCGCCTCGCTGATCGCGTCGGAAACGGAGCGCCTGGCGCAGGCCTCCGGCATCAAGCAGGCAGCGCACGACCTGGCCCTGTACCTTCAGGAAAGCGAAGGTCGCCAGACGGAACTTCGCGTGAATTGTCTCGACTTGATGAGTACCTACGTACTCAACCTGGAAAACTCCTTCGTCCATTTGGGGCTGACGGAGTCTCAAGAAGGCGTCCTGAGCAACAATGCAAGAAAAACCCGGGATCTGCTGGGCGATCAACTAATCCTTGGCATGGGTGCGGCAGACCGCCTGAACAAGGTCATCAATGTCTTGCAGGGTTCGGCAAATGTCTGAAGCCATCATTGCCGCCACGCGCAAGTGGCTGGAACGCGCGGTGATCGGTCTCAATCTCTGCCCCTTCGCCAAGAGCGTGCATGTCAAGGGCCAGATTCGTTACGTCGTCAGCGCGGCGAAAACCGACAATGCTCTGCTCGACGATCTTGAACGCGAGTTGAAATTCCTGATCGATACCGCGCCCGAGGAGGTCGACATGACCCTGATCATGACGCCCGACGTGCTGACCGACTTCGCCGACTTCACCGACTTCCTCGATCTGGTCGAGGTGGTGTTGCGCACCCACGGCCTCGTCGGCATCCTGCAAGTGGCAAGCTTCCACCCGGACTACGTCTTTGCCGACGCCGAACCGGACGACATCTCCAACTACACCAACCGCGCCCCCTACCCGACCCTGCACCTGATTCGCGAAGACAGTCTGGCCAAAGCCACGGCCGCCTTTCCCGATGCTTCTAAAATCTACGAGCGCAACATCGAAACCCTGCGCAAGATGGGGCTCGAAGGCTGGCAAGCACTCGATGTCGATGCGCCGGAGAAACAAAAGCCATAGCCGGAAGCCTGTCGCGGGGGTTCACTTTGGTCGAATGAGCGTTCCGCAAGCAAAACCCTGATACAAAAAAGTCGGCTCTTCGCTATAGCCCCTCGCGAAGGTCGGCAATGGTTGCCATCAACGTCAAAGGATCAAGCGGCGATGGATCAAATCCAACGCGCTCGTAAAAGGCCTGCGCAGTTGCCGACAAGGCATGGACAATCATGCCACGAATACCAATGGCATCAGCCGCGGCAATCACGCGCAAACAGGCATCGCGCACCAGAGCGCGTCCCATGCCACCGCCTTGCAGTGATTGATCGATGGCCAATCGGCCCAGAACAACCACCGGAATGGGATCAGGCATGTTACGGCGCAAGCGACCAGTGGCCGCTTCAGCCGCCACTGCGCTGGAGGCCAGTGCGTAATAGGCCACGACCCGATTTCCATCACAGACGACAAAGGTGCGAGAAGCTCCGCTCGCCTGATTCTTCAGGGCACGCTGTTTGAGCCAGTGATCCAGACTTTCAATGCCGCAGGAAAACTCAGCCGTATCGTGTTGAACGGCAAGCGGCTCGGGGGCGGTCAAGCTCACTGCTGATCCCACGGCGCCGGTGTTTGCAGGGTTTTTTGCATGCGAGTGTTAGGGACGGGAGCATGGTCAAGACGCGCCACAAATTCAGTGTAGGCCTCCGGGCTGACCAGCAGCAAGGCTT
>JAIFMO010000035.1 GCA_020048435.1 Sulfuritalea sp. | reverse complement strand
GGACTGGCTGCACGGCGCCTGGGCGGCCGGCTTGTTTTGCGTCGTCGCCGTGCCGGTATGGCTGCTGGTTGCCGTGCCGCTAGCGCCGACTTTTTCGTGGCGAGTCTGTGGTTACGCCACCCGATTCTGGCTGCGCGCCGCCGGCATCCGGCTTACCGTGGCGGGGCTTGAAAACCTGTCGGAAACAGGAAATCAAAGCAGGCCGCGGGTGCTGGTGGCCAACCACGCCAGCTATCTCGACAGCATCGTGCTGGCCGCCGCGCTGCCGCCGCGAGGCTGGCGTTTTGTCGCCAAGCGCGAACTGGCCGACAGCTTTATCGCCCGGGTTTTTCTCGAACGTCTCGGCGTGGAGTTTGTCGAGCGCTTCGATTTCCAGCAGGGGGTGGCCGACACGGCGCGACTGGTCGAGGCCGTCGGCGCAGGCGCGGTGTTGGCGATTTTTCCCGAGGGCACCTTTTCGCGGGTGCCCGGGCTGCGCACCTTCCGCATGGGTGCCTTCATCGTCGCCGCGCAAACAGGCGCCATCATCGTCCCCGTCGCGCTGGCCGGCACGCGCGAGGTCTTGCGCGACGGCCATTGGTTGCCGCGTCGGGGGAATGTGCGCGTCACCGTTGGCCCGGCCATCCATCCGGTAGGGCGGGACTGGAACGCCGCGCTGAAGTTGCGCGAGGCTGCCCGGGTAGAAATTCTGCGCGGCTGCGGCGAACCCGATCTGGGAGGCTGATCCGCCCGCCCGAGCCCGTTGCCGCGGGGCGCCCGCCGGACACGTTTACCGCTAATCCTTTGGTAATACCGGGGGCTCAAGTAAAATTGCGGCTGCGCATAATCATTGACGTCATGGCTTTAACCTTCCGCCCGCGGCACCGGCTTACCTGCCTGGCCCTCTCTCTTGTCTTTTCCAGCCATTCGTTCGCTCTCGGGCTGAGCGCCGCTTCCGGCCAGGCTGTGCTGGGTGAGCCGTTGCGCATCAGCATTCCGTTACTGGGCGTGACCGAAGGGCCGCCGGCTACGGACTGTTTCCGCATTGCTGCACCCGAAGCGCCGATGGACGCCGACTACGTGTTGCGCGATGGCCGTGTGCGCGTCGAAAGCTCGCAGGGCCAGACGCGGCTGATCGTGGTTTCATCCCGCCCGTGGCATCAGCCGGTGGTCGAATTCCGCATCGTCGCCAGTTGCCATGGTGCCGATCTGGCCCGCGATTATCTGTTGCTGGTCTCGTTGCCTGCCGTACCAAGCGTTCCAAGCACATTGGCGCCTGCCGCCCGCGAGCTTGCAGCGCCGACCGCCAGTGCCGCCGCGCCGACCGCTAATGTCGTCTCTGCCTCGATTGCGGTTGCGCCCAAACATGCCGCAACGCCCAATGCAGCGCCACCCGCACCTAACCCAGCAGCACCCGCACCTAACCCGGCGGCAAGCTCGCCAGCGGCCGGCGATACGCTGCGCTTGTCGGCCGCGACTAATCTCAATGCCTTGGCGCGCGAGCACTATCCGAACAACCGCGAGGCGCGCGACGAATATCGGCGCCTGATGGCCCAGGCCAATCCGGCGTTGCTGATGGGCAAGGGTGCCTGGGGCGGGATACCGCTGGCGGCGGGGACGGTGCTGGTCGTGCCCGCCAATCTGCCCAAACCAGATACGGAGGTTGTCCGCGAAAAGTCGGCGCAACCTGCGGCAAAGGACGTTCCTGCGCCGAAGCAGGCGCCGGCCGCCCCCGCGCCCGTTGCCAGCGCCAAGACCGCGCCGCCCGCCGTTTCCACCAAACCGACCGATCGCCTGGTGATTGGCGGTGATTCATCTGTTCGCATCAAGCCGTTGTCGCCGCGCGAGGTGGCCAGCGCGATGGATCGTCTTGAACGTATGCTGGAAGACCAGGGCCGAACCCAGCAGGGCATGACGGAAAGTCTCAAGAGTCTCGATCTTGCCTTTGCCGACGTGCGCAAGTTACTGCTTGGCTTCGATGAGCGCATGAAGCAGCTTGAGGTCGAGCGTGCACGCGCCGAGGCGGCGCGCGCCAAGGCAATGGCGTTGCTGGAAGAGGAACGCTCTAAGTTTGGTGTGGTACAGATGCTGCTGGTCGTACTGGCCAGCGGCCTGATAGGCGCGGGCTTGCTTCATTTCCATCATCGCCTGCAATTGCGCCGGATGGCGCCGCACGGCGGGTCGTCCATACGCCCCCTGCCGGTGACGGATGATCGAGATGAGGGCAGTGTTGGCAGCGGTGAAAATTTGGCGGCTGGCGAGTTTGACGACAATGAATTTGTCGCGCCGTCGCCTCGGGCGGCAGCCCCGGGGCCGGCTCCAGTCCACATTCCGACCCCCATTCCAGTTCCAGTTTCCGCCCCAAGCTTGAGTCCAGCTGTCACTGCAACGCCAGTGCCTGCGCTTGTTATTCCGGCGGCGGCCATCACAGTGTTGCCCCCGGTCGTGCAAAAGATCCCGGTTTCGCGCCTGCCCACGCCGGTGACGATGGAACCCCCGTCGATGGCGCCCGTCATCGATACCATCGTCGCACCACAGCAGCCCGCGCCGGTGGTCGAAGCGCCGCAATCGCCCATGATCGAGTTCGAATTCGATCTCCACCCACCGGGTGCCGTACCGCTAGCGCCGACTTTTTCGCCGCCCGTCGACGCGGCGACAATTACCACCCCAACGGCTTTCGAGCGGGCGGTGACGGAAACGCACAGCGACCCGACACTCGAACTCGCGGCGCTGATGGAGTCGATGGGACTGGCGCGCGGCGCGGCGCAAACACTGATCGATCACATCCGCGCCAATCCGCGCGGCGCACTCGGCCACTGGCTCAAACTGATCGAGATCAACCAGCGCGCCGGATTGCAAAACGACTTCGGTGCGTCGCTGGACGAACTGCGCGTCAAGTTCAACGTTGCCATCGATGAAACAGGGTCGCCTAGCGTCAGCGCATCCTTGGCGGATTATCCGCATCTGTCCGGTGAATTGGTCGCACACTGGCAAAAGCCCGAATGCGGCGAGTTCCTGACGCAACTGATCGAGGATACCCGCGAGGGAACCCGCGCTGGTTTTCCCCACGCCGTGGCCGAAGAAATCCTGCTGCTCACCGCCATGAACCAGGATATCCTCGCCAGCGCGGTCTGAATCAGGTCGGCCGGGCAGGCTTCCCGCGATTTGCCGCGTTAAGGCTGGCTTAAGAATAAAGGCTCAGGCTCGCTTCACTCGACAGGAGGGACGGAAAAGTGATTCGGCAGCCAGCCTGCGCTCGTTTCAGGCGCGACAGTTATCCCGGTGACACCGATGGCATGCGATCCGGGAGCGTGCGGCAATGACTTCGCTCTCCCTGGTGCTCTGGATCGTATTGGGTATCGCCTTGCAACTGGGAATCTATCTTGGCATCGGTTTCTGGCGTCATTGGCGAGAATATCGATCCTTGCGCAGTCGTGCTGCGTCGCTGGATGTGCCACTGACTTCCGTCGGGTTGCTCTCCGGGTCGCCCACGGTTGTGGCGCCCTCGGTTGCCTCATGGCCAGGTTTTCGTGCGTTTCGGGTTGATCGCAAGGTCGTCGAGGATTCCGCGCAGTCGGTCTGTTCTTTTTACCTTGTGCCGGAAGACCTGCAACCGCTGCCCCGATTCCTGCCCGGGCAGTTTCTGACCTTTCGCCTCGATGTGCCAACGGCCACAGGAGGCGTCGAACAAATCGTTCGCTGCTATTCCCTGTCGGATGCCCCGCGTGCCGATTACTTCCGCGTTTCGATCAAGCGGGCGCTGGCAGCCACGGACAGTTCGTTCCCCCCGGGGCGGTCGTCCAATTTCTTCCATGACCACGTTGCGGTCGGCAGCCGATTGCAAGTACGAGCGCCCGCCGGTCATTTTTTCCTTGATCGTGGCGATGCTCCGCTTGTGCTGATCGCCGGTGGTATTGGCATCACGCCCATGCTGAGCATGCTGAACTGGTGCCTGGCCGAGCAGCCCGAACGCGAAGTCTGGTTGTTTCATGGTGTGCGCAATGGCAGCGAACGGGTGATGAAATCACATCTTGAAACTCTGGCGGCGGCACATCCGAACTTTCATCTGCGGCTGTGCTGCAGCGACCCGCTACCGGAGGATGTGGCTGGCCGCGACTATCAGCACCGTGGTCGCGTCGATCTCAACCTGTTGCGCGGGCAATTGCCACTCAAGCCCTATCACTTTTACATCTGCGGCCCCACGCCGATGATGGCAAGCCTGGTGCCGGCCCTGGAGGATTGGGGTGTGCCGGATGCGCGCATCCATTTCGAGGCTTTCGGCCCGGCATCGATCAAGCGCCGGGCAACTGCCGCCGCCTCGGCGCCAACCGATGCGATGGATGGCGACATCGTCGTCAGTTTCGCCCAGTCCGGCAAACAACTGGCTTGGCAGCCAGGCGCTGGCAGCCTGCTCGAATTCGCCGAGGCAAGTGGAATTAGCGTCAGTTCCAGTTGTCGGGCCGGCGGTTGCGGCAGTTGTCAGACGACGATAGTGAGTGGCGAAGTGGCCTACAGTAAGGCGCCGGATTACGATCCGGAACCGGGAACCTGCCTGCTCTGTGTCTGCACACCCAAGACCAGCGTGACCCTGGAGGCGTAAATGACCAATTCACTCTGGCGCCAGCATGTGCTGCCCTTCACCCTGCTGCTCGGCCTGCTGGCGGCAGCTACGCTGGCTGGCGACTATCTGCTGCATCGGCTCAACCTCGTCTGGGTTGGCCGCTATCTCGGCATTCCGGGCACGATCCTGATCATCGTCTCGCTGGTCTATTCGCTGCGCAAGCGCAAGTACATCGCAACGGGAAATCCGAAAACATTGCTGACCCTGCATGAGATCGGAACCTGGCTTGGCTCGCTGATGGTGCTGATCCATGGCGGCATCCACTTCAACGCCATTCTTCCCTGGCTGGCCATGGTTGCCATGGGCGTGAATGTGATCAGCGGCATGGTCGGAAAGTTGCTTCTCAAGCGTTCGCGCGAGCATGTGCTGGGGCAGCGCGAGCATTATCAGTTGCGTGGATTGTCGAAAGTCGAGGTAGAGCGCGCGGTGTTCTGGGACGCGGTGACGCTGGATGCCATGAATAAATGGCGCAAGGTGCATATCCCGATCTTTATCGTCTTTGCGGTGCTGTCGCTGGGCCACATCATCAGCATCTTTTTGTTCTGGGGCTGGATATGAGCCGCATCCTCAAAATCATCCTGGCTGCCAACCTGATCGTGCTGGCGGTGCTGGTGTTTGTCTATCCGCACCTGATGGTCGGGCCGGGCAAGCTGATTCCCGGCCACAAACAACTGGATGCCGATTGCTTTGCCTGTCATGCATCCTTCACCGGTGCCGATTCCGAGCGCTGCGTCACCTGCCACAAACCCGATGAGATCGGCCGGCTGACTTCGGCCGGCTTGCCGATTGTCAAGCCGCTGACTTCGACGCCCTTCCACCAGAAGCTCACCCGCCAGGATTGCGTTGCCTGCCACAGTGATCATGCTGGTGTGAAACGCTTCCGGCCAACCGGACATTTCAATCACCGCCTGTTGGAGAAGGCGACGCGTGATGAATGCCAAAGCTGCCACAAGTCACCCAAGGATTCTTTGCATCAGCAGATTACCGGTAACTGTAGCCAGTGCCACAGTCAGGAGAAGTGGACGCCGGCAACCTTTGATCACGATAAATATTTTGAACTTGATCGCGACCACAATGCCAAGTGTGTGACCTGCCACGTGCGCAACGACTACAGTCGCTACACCTGCTACGGCTGTCATGAGCACTCGCAGCAAAAGATTCGTCGCGAGCACATCGAGGAAGGTATCCGCGATTTTGACAACTGCGTCGAATGCCACCGTAATGCCAACGAGAATGACATTCGTGGTGAATACGGCAAAGGCAACGGTGGTCGCGAAGGCAAGCGCGAAGGTAAGAAACACGATGACTGACCGTGCTGCCCTTGCCCGCCCAACCTACTGACAGAAAGCCATCATGTATCCAGATCAACAGCAGGCTGTACTCACTATCGCGCTTCTTGCCGTATTCGCCGATGGCGCCAACGATGATCGTGAGCGCGAACAAATTCGTCGTCTGGCCGATTCCCTTGGCAGCCAGCAAGGAGCGCCCGATCTGCCGGCGCTCTACCAACAAGTGCTGCTCAAGCAGGTAAACCTTAAAGCTACAGCGGCAATACTGGTTGATGCGGGGCACCGGCAACTGGCCTACGAGATGGCGGTTTGCGTCTGCGATGCCGATGGACAGGTGACGGCAGCGGAACGGCAATTTCTCGCCGATTTGGCGCAGGCTTTGAATCTTGAGCGCAGTGCGACCGATCCGGTCAACCAGCAGGCGGAAGCCATGGCGGCGCTGGCCGATTCCGCCGCGCCTGCAAGCGTGCCAGCCGCCGCAGCGGTGGGCCCCGTGGTGGCATCTGTGCCGTCGGTTGCCGATGCCGAACTCGATCACTCCATTCTCAATTATGCGATCCTCAACGGCGCCCTTGAGTTGTTGCCACAATCCTGGGCATCGATGGGCATCATTCCACTGCAAATCAAG
>JAIFMO010000175.1 GCA_020048435.1 Sulfuritalea sp. | reverse complement strand
TCATGGGGGGGTAAACGTTTGCGTCGCAACCGCTGACTCGGTGGCCAGCCGCGCGGGCGAGCAGCGCGATGCCGCCCATGAAGGTGCCACAGATACCGAGGATATGAATATGCATATAAGGTGCCAAGGCGTGGGGCTGTACCTGAACGAAGGGCATGCAATAATGGGCCCGGATTCTAGCGGAACCGGGACCAGAACCGGGACCGATACCAGAACAACCGGAACAAGCGGAACAATCGGAACAAAGGCCATGCCCCGTCGCAAACCCGATCATGCAGCAAGCGATTCCCAGCGCCGCTCAATCGCCGCCGCCGCCGCCCGCCTGATGGCCGAGGAGGGTGTTACCGATTACGGCGCCGCCAAGCGCAAGGCGGCGAAGAACTGTGGTGCGGGCGAAGGTGAGTCGCTCCCGACCAATGAAGAAATCGAAACCGAGTTGCGCGCGTATCAGTCGCTCTATCAAGAGGACGAGCAGCGCGACCGCCTGCACGAAATGCGCGAAATTGCCATTGCCGTCATGGAATTTCTGGTGGATTTTCGTCCTTACCTCACCGGCGGGGTTCTTGATGGCACGGCCGGTCGTTATTCTGCGGTCGAACTCGATTTGTTTGCCGATAGCGCCAAGGATGTCGAGATTTTTATGCTATCTCGCGACATCTCCTACGAAACAAGCGATAAAGGCCGGCCGGTACCCCATGCAGCCCATCTGCCGGAAGCGCGCCTGCGCATCGACTGGAATGGTGTGCCGGTATTTTTGTCGGTCTACCCATTTAATGCCGAACGCCAGCAGAAAAAGGGCACCCAAGGCCATCGCGGCCCGCATGGTCGCGCCAAACCGGCGGAGGTTGCCGCCCTGCTGGCGGCCGGACTCGCTTTACCCGCATCACCCCCCTAGACAAACTGCCGTCTTTTACGGCAAACTTGCTGCCATGTCCAAGCGAACAAGCACAAAATCAGCCAAGGCCGACGCCTCTGGCGTCAACTCGAAAGCCGGTCGCTCCGCGCGCATCCTGGTGTTGCATGGACCCAACCTGAATCTGCTCGGCAGCCGCGAGCCTGGCATCTACGGCCGCACCACTTTAGCGGATATCCACGCCGCCATGGAAGCCCGCGCCCATGCCGACGGGGTGCAGATCGAGAGCTACCAGAGCAATTCCGAAGGCGGACTGATCGACCGGGTTCAGGCCGCCGGCGCCGAAGGCATCGAATTCATCATCATCAATCCCGCCGGCTACACTCATTCCAGCGTGGCCTTGCGCGACGCCCTGGCTGCTGTGAGCATTCCCTTCATCGAGGTGCATCTTTCCAACATTCAGGCGCGGGAAACTTTCCGTCGCCATTCCTATTTTTCCGATATCGCCGTCGGCGTGATCAGCGGCCTTGGCGCCCAAGGCTACGAACTGGCGCTGGAGGCGGCGCTAGTCCGCATCCGCAAGACCTGATCAACCATACCGAGGTGGAGACCATCCGCCGTTTCGACTTGCAGGGAGCCAACATGGATCTGAGAAAACTCAAGACACTCATCGACCTCGTTCAGAATTCGGGTATTTCTGAACTCGAAATTTCGGAGGGCGAGGAAAAAATCCGCATCGCCAAACACCCGGCACAATCGATGCCCACCACCGTGATGCTGGGCAACCAAGGAGGTTATGGGGGCTACGGCGGCGGCCATGGCCATCATGGGGATTTCGGCGCCGCCGCGCCAGCGCCGACGCCCGTGGTGGTTGCCGCCCCGGCGGAACCCGAAGGCCATACGGTCCAAGCGCCGATGGTCGGTACCTTTTATCGCTCCGGCTCGCCGGGTTCATCGGCTTTCGTCGAGGTCGGACAGACCGTCAAGCAGGGAGATACCCTTTGTATCATCGAGGCGATGAAACTGATGAACGAGATTGAAGCCGACGCATCGGGCGTCATCAAGGCCGTGATGGTCGAAAACGGTCAACCGGTCGAGTACGGCCAGCCGCTTTTCCTCATCGGCTAATCCAGTCATGTTCGGAAAAGTTCTCATAGCCAACAGGGGCGAGATTGCGCTGCGCGTGCAGCGCGCTTGCCGCGAATTGGGCGTTCGCACTGTCGCCGTCCATTCCACTGCCGATGCCGAGGCAAAATACGTCAAGCTCGCCGACGAGTCGGTATGCATCGGCCCGCCCCCGTCGGGCCAAAGTTATCTCAACATCCCCGCCATCATCTCGGCCGCCGAGGTCACTGACGCCGAGGCCATCCATCCGGGCTATGGCTTCCTGTCTGAAAACGCCGATTTCGCCGAGCGTGTCGAAAAATCCGGCTTTGTTTTCATCGGCCCCAAGGCGGAAACCATTCGTCTGATGGGCGATAAAGTCTCGGCCAAGGATGCGATGAAAGTCGCTGGCGTACCCTGCGTTCCTGGTTCCGAAGGTGCGTTGCCGGAAGATGGCAAAGAGATCGTGAAAATTGCACGCACGGTCGGCTATCCAGTGATCATCAAGGCGGCGGGTGGGGGGGGTGGTCGCGGCATGCGGGTCGTGCATACCGAGGCGGCGCTGATCAACGCGGTCAACATGACGCGGACGGAGGCTGGCGCGGCTTTCGGCAATCCTGTTGTCTACATGGAAAAATTCCTGGAGAATCCGCGCCACATCGAAATCCAGGTGATGGCCGACACCTTCAAGAACGCGGTTTGGTTGTCGGAACGTGACTGCTCCATGCAGCGCCGACACCAAAAGGTCATCGAAGAGGCGCCCGCGCCCGAAATCAACCGCCGCGCAATCACCCGCATCGGCGAACGCTGTGCCGAAGCCTGCCGCAAGATCGGCTATCGCGGCGCCGGCACCTTCGAATTCCTCTATGAAAACGGCGAATTCTTTTTCATCGAGATGAACACCCGCGTCCAGGTCGAACATCCGGTAACCGAATTGGTGACCGGGATCGACATCGTGCAGGCGCAAATCCGCGTTGCCGCCGGAGAGAAGCTGTGGTTTCGCCAGCGTGACATCGTGGTCAGGGGGCATTCGATCGAATGCCGCATCTGCGCCGAAGACCCATTCAAGTTCACGCCATCGCCGGGCAAGATAACGTCATGGCATTCGCCGGGCGGCCCCGGCATCCGGGTCGATTCGCACGTTTATTCGGGCTATACGGTGCCGTCGCACTACGATTCGATGATTGCCAAGGTGATTTCCTACGGTGACACTCGCGAACAAGCGATACGCCGTATGCGCATTGCCCTGTCGGAAATGGTGGTGGAGGGCATCAAGACCAACATACCCCTGCATCAGGATTTGCTGCTCGACGAACGTTTCATCCTCGGTGGCACCTCTATTCATTACCTGGAAGAAAAGCTTGCGGCGAGAGAAGGCGCCAGCAAGGGAAAATAACCGCAATGTGGCTAAGCGTCGCGCTGGAAACCGATGCAGCCCACGCCGACACGCTTTCCGACGCGCTGCTTGAGGCCGGGGCTATTTCGGCTAGCGTCGAGGACGCCGATGCCGGCACCGAGCGTGAGACGCCCCAGTTCGGTGAACCCGGCAGTCCGACGACCCCGCTGTGGGTCACCAGTCGCGTGGTTGCCCTGTTCGAACCGACCGACGATTTAAGCGATCGTGTTTCCGCCGCAGCCCGCGCCGTCGGGATAATGGACTTGCCCGCGCCTCGCATCGAAGAGGTCGAAGAACAGGATTGGGTCCGCTTGACCCAATCGCAATTCGACCCCATCCGCGTTTCCGCCCGACTGTGGATCGTCCCTTCCTGGCATGAGGCACCCGACCCGCAGGCAATCAATCTGATCGTCGATCCCGGTCTGGCATTCGGCACCGGTTCGCACCCGACCACGCGTCTGTGCCTCGAATGGCTGGAAAGCACCGTCACCGCAGGGGCATCGGTGCTGGACTATGGCTGCGGCTCGGGCATTCTGGGCATCGCGGCGGCAAAGCTGGGCGCTGGCGATGTGCTCGGCATCGACATCGACGAAGCCGCGCTAACCTCGGCGAACGACAATGCCACGGCCAATAACGTCTGCTTGCGACTGCGGCATTCGCGCGAACCGCTGGCCGGGCAGTTCGATCTCGTCGTCGCCAACATTCTCACCAACCCCCTCTGCGTGCTGGCCCCCTTGCTCGCACGGCAGGTCGCCCCCGGCGGCCGTCTTGCGCTCTCCGGGGTGTTGGCTATCCAGGCAGAACAGGTCATCGAAGCCTATCGGCCCTTCATTGCGCTGGCGGTCGGCGGCGAACACGATGGCTGGGTCAGGTTGGAAAGCTTGAAGTAAACTCAGCCCATGTTGACCCGTTGCCCTGGTTGCGCCAAGAATTTCCGTATTACGCCCGAGCAGTTGAAGGCGCGTCACGGGCGCGTGCGCTGTGGCGAATGTCAGGAAGTTTTCAACGCGCTGGAAACCCTGGTCGAGGAAGCGCCCGCACCACCCTTGCCTGCAACGCCACTTGCATCGCCACCCGCGGCAGCCCAGCCGATCTTGGCAGACGCCGTGCCTGCCTCGCCTCCCGCAGCCATCCCTCCTGCCGTACCGCTAGCGCCGACTTTTTCGGACATCGCCACTATTCCGGATGTTGTCGTTAATGCCGGTACTGATGACGAGAATCTGTCTAGTGAACCGTTGCCCGATGCGCTGGTAACCGCACCCCTGAAATCGCCTGAAATCGCGCCCTCAGCGGTCGTTGCAAAGCCAATCGTAGCCAGATTCATCACAACGGAATCGCTGGCCGACTACGAACCCTCGTTCGATTCCATGATGCCTGCCCTTCCGTCCCGGCGTCGGGTCTGGCCATGGGCAGTGGGCATAATTGCCGCGATGCTGGTCCTGGCGCTCCAGGCCATGCACAATTTTCGGGTTGAAATTGCAGCCACGCTACCCGAAGTTCGGCCCGCATTGCTGGCATTTTGCGACGTACTGGGCTGCAAGCTGCCATTACCTAGCAAGGTTGACCTGGTCGGAATCGAGAATTCCGATCTACACCCCGAATCCGGCGACAGCGGCCGCCTGCAACTCGTCGCCATGCTGAAGAATCGCGCGACCTTCGCCCAAGAATATCCCTATCTTGAGCTTACCCTGACCAATGCCGCCGACCAGGCGCTGTTACGTAAAATGCTGGCCCCGGCCGACTATCTGCCCAAAGACAAACCGGCGCTGGCGGGCTTTGCCGCCAACAGCGATCTTGCCGTGAATCTGCGACTCGAAGTCAAGGAGCTCGCCCCTGTCGGCTACCGACTCTACGTTTTTTATCCCTGAAGGGAATCCCGTGAAAACTCTCATCTGCGGCTCGCTCGCCTACGACACCATCATGGTGTTCCACGACCATTTCAAGAACCACATCCTGCCTGAGCAGATCCATATTCTCAATGTCTCCTTCCTCGTGCCGGACATGCGCCGGGAATATGGCGGCTGTGCCGGCAACATCGCCTATAACCTTCACCTGCTCGGTGGCGAGCCGTTGATCATGGCCACCGTCGGCGACGACTACGGCCCCTACAAACAGCGACTGAGCCATTACGGCTTGAATACGCGGCATATCCAGGAGGTGCCGGACACATTTACCGCGCAGGCCTTCATCACCACCGATCTCGCCGACAACCAGATCACCGCCTTTCACCCCGGCGCCATGAGCCATTCTCACCTCAACAAGATTGGCGATGCGCAGGAGGTTGGCGTCGGTATCGTCTCGCCCGACGGGCGCCAGGGCATGCTCGATCACGCCCGCCAGTTCCATGAAGCCGGAATCCCCTTCTTTTTCGACCCCGGCCAGGGCTTGCCCATGTTCGACGGTGCCGATCTACTCGAGTTTCTGCAACTCGCCGACTACTGCACGGTCAATGACTACGAAGCGAAGATGCTGGCGGAGCGCACGGGCAAGTCGCTCGATGAACTGGCGAAAAGCGTGAAGGCGCTGATCGTCACGCTGGGTGCCAACGGCTCGGAGATTTACAGCGGTGGTCAGCGCATGGCGATTCCGTGCGTTAAGCCTGATGAAGTGGTCGATCCCACCGGTTGCGGCGACGCTTACCGTGCCGGCTTGCTTCACGGTGTCGCACAGGGCTGGGAGTGGAAAAAGACGGGGCGTCTGGCTTCGCTGATGGGGTCGTTGAAAATCGCCCATCGCGGTGGCCAGAACCACAAGCCCACGAGCGGAGAGATAGCAGAGCGGTTTCGACTCGCCTTTGGCGAGGAATTGTGAAAGGAAGTGTAATGAAATTTTTTCAGGCAATTACTCTCGGCACTGCTGTTGTACTTCTCGCGGCATGTGCCACCAGCCAGTCGGGGTCGAGCTACTCGCGCAGCGCCACGCGGGGCGAGATGAATGTCCGCATGGGCGTTATCGAAAGCGTGCGACAGGTCAGCATCGAAGGCACGCAATCGGCCGTCGGCCCGGCCGCCGGCGCGGTAATCGGTGGCATTGCCGGCAGCAATATCGGCCAGGGTCGCGGCTCGACAGTTGGCGCCATCCTTGGCGCAGTGGCCGGCGGTGTGGCTGGAAATGCCATTGAGGAAGGGACAACCAAGAAAGCCGGTCTCGAAATCACCATCAAGCTCGATTCCGGGCAATTCATCGCGGTTACTCAGG
>JAIFMO010000044.1 GCA_020048435.1 Sulfuritalea sp. | reverse complement strand
GTGAAGCCGAAGCCATGGGGCAGAACCTGCACCGACTGATGACGCCGCAGCGCTTCCAGGCGGCGTTTCATGAGCAATTCAGCGGTTTTCAGGAAACCGGCGAGGGCGTTTTGATTGGCAAGGCCACCGAACTGGTGGCGCTGGACAAATCAGGCCATGAATTCCCGGTCGAGATATCGATCGCGGCCATCCGCGAGACCACGGGTTTCGGTTTCCGCGCCATCGGCATCGTCCGCGACATCCGTCAGCGCAAAGAAGCGGAGCGAGGGCTGCGGCTCGGATCGAGCGTCATCCGGCAAGCCACGCAAGGCATCATCGTGACCGATGCCCGGGGCGCGATGACGATGGTCAATCCGTCATTCTGCCGGCTGACGGGCTACTCGGAGGCGGAGGCCATCGGCGCCAACCCGAAAATCCTGCAATCCGGTCGCCACGACGCCGATTTCTACGCCCGCATGTGGGCAGCCCTGCTCGAACATGGCTACTGGCAGGGCGAACTCTGGAACCGACGCAAGAATGGCGAGGTTTATCCTGAATGGCTCAGCCTCAGTGCCATCCACGACAGCGAAGGGCGCATCACCAACTACGTCGGCATGTTCTCGGATATCTCCAAGCTCAAGGAGGCCGAGGAAGACCTGGAACGAATGGCCTTCTACGACGCACTCACGGGCCTACCTAATCGCCTGCTGTTCCGCGAGCGCCTGGATCGTTCCTTGAAGGCTGCCCGGCGCGCTGCCTCAAGGCGCACGGCGGTGCTCTTCCTCGACCTGGACAAGTTCAAGGCGGTGAATGACACCTATGGCCACACCACGGGCGATGCGCTGTTGCAGGAAGTGGCCCGGCGTCTCGGCGAAGCGGTGCGCGAGGTGGATACCGTGGCGCGTCTCGGCGGCGACGAGTTCGCCATCGTGCTGCACGAAGTCACCGACGCCGCCGCGCCGCAGCGCATCGCGGAGAAAATCATCGCCGCCATCAACGAACCGGTGTTTGTCGAGGGTCACCAGTGTCACGTCGGCACCAGCATCGGCATCGCCATCGCCCCCGATCACGCGGAACAGGCCGGCACGCTGGTGGAACTGGCCGAC
Organism: Sulfuritalea sp.; assembly: GCA_020048435.1. Classification (GTDB taxonomy): domain Bacteria; phylum Pseudomonadota; class Gammaproteobacteria; order Burkholderiales; family Rhodocyclaceae; genus Sulfurisoma. Next base: position 5,473 of record JAIFMO010000044.1, on the reverse strand, counting down.
GCCGCCATGTATTCGGCCAAAAAAAGCGGGCGCAACTGCTACTGTGTGTATATGGCCGTTGCGGCAGCATGAAGTGGTATTCAAGGAGAGTGAAATGAACCCATTGATCAAGCCATTCCGCGAGTCGCTCGAAATGCTCGACCGCGTTCAGGCGGAAAGCGTTTTCCAGCAGGCGCTGACGACGCTGAGTCCGATCCAGGCCGTCGAGCAGGTGGTCGTGCCGGCGCTGGAGCAGATCGGCGCCGCCTGGGAGGCCGGCAGCGTCGCCCTGTCGCAGGTCTACATGAGCGGCCGTTTCTGCGAGGAACTGGTTGAGCACGTGTTGCCGCCCAGCGACCCGGACCGCAAGCACCAGCCGCGTTCGGCCATCGTCGTGCTCAGTGACTATCACATGCTCGGCAAGCGCATTGTCTATTCGGTGATGCGTGCCAGCGGCTTCGAGTTGTTCGACTACGGCCGCATGGGGGTCGATGAACTGGTGGCCCGCGCACAGGCCGACAAGATCCGCGTGCTGCTGATTTCGGTGCTGATCCTGCCATCGGCGCTGCGCGTGCGCGACGTTTGCACACGGTTGAAGGCCGCCGCTAGCGGGATCAAAGTCCTCGTTGGCGGCGCGCCTTTCCTCTTCGATGCCCAGATGTGGCAGGAAGTCGGCGCCGATGCCATGGGTCACAGCGCCGCCGATGCAGTGAACATCGTTGAAGGCTGGATGGGAGAAATGCAATGAACGCCACCACCATGAATTCGATGCAGCGCACGCTGACCACACTCGGCCAGCAGGAGCCCGACCGCGTGCCGCTGTTCCTGCTCACCACCCTGCATGGCGCCAAGGAACTTGGCATGTCGATCGAGGACTACTACGCCCGCGCCGAAAACGTGATTGAAGGCCAGCTGCGCCTGCTGAAAAAGTATCGCGCCGACTGCCTCTACGGGTTTTTCTATGCATCCATCGAAGTCGAGGCCTGGGGCGGCAGCACCATCTATCTGCCCGACGGCCCGCCGCTATGTGGCGCGCCGATCATCCAGCGGCCCGAGGATATCGACACGCTGAAGGCGCCGGATGTTGCCACCGCCCCCTGTCTGCAGCGCGTGTTCGCCGCCATTCGCGGCCTCAAGGCGGCGGTGGGCGATACCGTGCCGATCATCGGCGTGGCCATTTCGCCGTTCTCGCTACCGATCATGCAAATGGGTTTCGACAAGTACATCGAACTCCTCTACGAGCAGCCCGAGCGCTTTGAAAAGTTGATGGCGGCCAACATCGCCTTCAGCGTGGCATGGTCGAACGCCCAACTGGCGGCAGGTGCCACGGCCATCTGCTATTTCGACCCGATGTCTTCGACCACCAACATTCCACGCGAGCTGTATCTCAAGACCGGCCAGCAGGTGGCCAAACGGGCAATTGCGCAGATCAAGGGGCCGACCGCGACGCACATGGCCTCCGGTCGCTGTCTGCCGATCATGGCCGACATCGCCGATACGGGCACGGCGGTAGTCGGTGTCAGCGGCCTGGAAGATCTCGGTGAATTGAAGGCGGCCGCGAACAAGCGCGTCAGTCTGCTGGGCAACCTCAACGGCATCGAAATGCGGCGGTGGACGCCGGAACAGGCCGAGGCTGCGGTCAAATGCGCGATCGCCAGGGCCGGGCGTGGCGGTGGCCTGCTGCTGGGCGACAACCACGGTGAAATTCCCTGGCAGGTGCCGGATGAAGTACTGCTCGCCATTGGCGATGCCGTCGAGCGCTGGGGGCGGTATCCGCTCGACTGGGTCGAGGAGTATCTGGCGGTGACATGAGCGCCAAACTCTGCATCCTCAGCTGCCATAACTTCCACGCGGAAGTCGGCGCTGGCGTGACGGCGGAAGGCTGGGACGATGTCGTCGCCGTTGCCTTCCCCGCTCGTTGCGGCAGGCCGCCGGTGAGCTGGGACGAACTGCGCCCCTTGTTGCCGGCAGACTGCGGTCAGGTCGTGGTGCTGGGCCGTTCCTGCCTGACCCATCTGGGCGCAGCCCCGGCCCCGGCCGATTGGCCAACCACGCGCGTGGTGCCGGTGCAGCAATGCTTCCATATCGTCGCCAGCGAAACCCTGGTGGATGAAGCGATTGCCGCGGGCGGCTACCTGATCACCTCGGCCTGGCTGGCCGACTGGCGCGGGCAGTTGCAGGCAATGGGCTTTGCGCCGGAGCAGGCCGGCGAATTCTTTCACGACTTCGCCAAGGAGCTGGTGCTGCTGGATACCGGCCTCGATCCGTTGGCAAGCAGTCGCCTGGCTGAACTGCAACAGACCGTAAAACTGCCTGTGCGGCGCATTCCCGTCGGGCTCGATAGCGTGAGAGCAAGACTCGTTCGGCTGGTGCTGGAATGGCGACTGGCGGAGACACACCGTGAGGCACAACGCGCGGCGCAGGAACAAGCCCGGCACCACGCCGGCGAACTGGCCGACCACGTCGCGGCGATGGACATGCTGGTGCAACTGGCGAAGACCCAGCACGAAACGGACGCCATCGATGCCATAGAAAATCTCTTCCACATGCTTTTCGCACCGGCGGCACTGCACTACTTGCGCATCGAGAACGGCATTTCGATTCCCCGCGCCCCGCTTCCAGAGGCCATGAGCGCTGCGCTGCACCAGCTCCGCGAAGATCACGCCTGGACGCCAGACGGCCAGGGCTTCCTGCTGCGCATCGGCCATGGCGAGGCAACGCTGGGCCTGATCGCCGTTGACCGGCTAGCCTTTCCAGCCTATCGCGAGCGCTATCTCAATCTGGCGCTGGCCGTCACCGGCGTCTGCGGTCTGGCCATCGAAAACGCCCGCAATCGTCGGCGTCTGGTGGAAGCCGAGAAGATGGCCTCGCTCGGCATCCTGGTGGCTGGCGTGGCACACGAAATCAATACCCCGCTCGGCGTCGGGCTGGCCGCCGCCAGCACCCTGCAGGCGCAGTCCCGCCATCTTGCCGCAGGCTTTGCCGCGCGCAGCATGACCCAGTCGGACCTGACGCATTACCTCGACACGGCGGAAACGAGTACCGGCCTGGTCTGCCAGAACCTCGAACGTATCGGCCACCTGATCGACGCCTTCCGCCAGGTGGCGGTGGAAGGCAAAGCACTGGAAAGACGCGCCATCCGCTTGCGCGAGTGTCTCGACGAAGTGCTCCGCAGCTTGGGCGACAGCTTGCCCACGGAGCGGATTTCAGTGCAAATCGAGTGTGCGGCCGAGCTGGAAATCGACAGTGTTGCCGGCGACTGGGCCAGCATTTTCATCAACCTGATCGGCAATTCGCTCAAGCATGGTTTCAAGGGGCGGCAACGCGGCGTTATCGACATCCGCGCCGAACGCGATGAACGTGGCGCGAAGAAGTTGCGGCTGGATTACCGCGACGATGGCATTGGCCTGACAGCGGAAGCGTTGGCCCGCATCTTCGACCCCTTCTACACCACCGATCTCCAGCACGGCATGGGGCTCGGCATGCATCTCGTCTACAACCTCATTACCCAGCGCATGGGTGGCAGCATCCAGTGCGAAAGTACGCCTGGAAACGGCGTGCACTTTCATATCGAGCTACCCCTATGAATGAATCAGACAACTTCGACAGCCTGTTTGCGCCGGAACCCGCCGCCGCGAAGCCGACCCCGTTGATCGCGCCGTGGAAAGTACTGCTGGTCGACGACGAAGCGGATATCCATGCCGTGCTGCGTCTGGCCTTGCAGGATTTCGTGATCGAGGGGCGTGCGCTGCAGTTGCTGGATGCCAAGTCCGCTGCCGAAACCCGGGTCTGCCTGGCCGAGCATCCCGACATCGCCCTGATCCTGCTGGATGTGGTGATGGAAACGGAACAGGCCGGGCTGGAACTGGTGCGCCATATCCGCCAGGATATCGGCAATCGCATCGTGCAGATCGTGCTGGTCACCGGTCAGCCCGGCTATGCGCCGCAGCGTGAGGTCGTCGCCGCCTACGCCATCGACGGCTACCGGCTGAAATCCGAACTCACGGCCGACAAGATCTTCGTCTCTGTCTACGCCGCACTGCGCACCTATCAGGCCTTGCTTGAGCTGGCGCAGCACCGCTATCACCTCGAATCCCTGGTTGAGGAACGCACGCTTGCGCTATCCCTCGCCAAGGCCGCAGCCGAGGCGGCCAGCCGGGCCAAGAGCACCTTCCTCGCCAACATGAGCCACGAACTGCGCACGCCGCTGAACGGCATCATGGGCATGACCGGCATCGCCCTGCGCCACGCCGAAGACCCCACGCTGCGCGACCAGTTGAGCAAGATCGACCATGCTTCGCACCACCTGCTCGGCGTCATCAACGACATCCTCGACATCTCCAAGATCGAGGCCGAGCGCCTCATACTGGAGCAGGTGACATTCAAGTTCGGTGAAGTGCTGACAAATCTCATGAGCCTGATCGGCCACAAGGCCACGGACAAGCAACTGAAACTGCGGGTCGATTTATCGCCGGAAGTCACGTCCCTGTCGCTGCTGGGAGACCCGCTGCGCCTGGGGCAAATTCTGCTCAACCTCACCGGCAATGCCATCAAATTCACCGAAACGGGCTCGATCACCCTGCGCGCCCGACTGATCGAGGACAAACCCGCCGACGTGTTGCTGCGCATTGAAGTCACCGATACCGGCATCGGTATTGCCGCCGATGACCAGCAGCGCCTGTTCACCGCCTTCGAGCAGGCCGATGGCTCGATGACCCGCAAGTATGGCGGGACGGGACTGGGGCTGGCGATCAGCAAACGACTGGCCAAACTCATGGGCGGCGACGTCGGCGTGGAAAGTCAGCTTGGCAGCGGCAGCACCTTCTGGCTCATCGTGCGGCTGGGCAAGGCGCCAATAGCCCATGGTGCCGTACCGCTAGCGCCGACTTTTTCAGGACAAGCCGCCGATGAAAGATTGCTCGACGATTACGCCGGCACCCGCATCCTGCTGGCGGAAGACGAGCCGATCAACCAGGAAGTCTCGCGCGGGCTGCTCCAAGATGCCGGTCTGGTGGTCGACCTGGCCGACGATGGCCAACAAGCCGTGGACATGGCCAAACAGAACCACTACGCCCTGATCCTCATGGATATGCAGATGCCGAAGCTGAATGGCGTCGATGCGACGCGGATCATCCGGACGCTCCCCGGCTATGGCCAGACCCCCATCCTGGCGATGACCGCCAATGCCTTCGATGAAGACCGCCAGGTTTGTCTCGACTCGGGCATGAACGACCACATCGCCAAGCCGGTCGATCCGGAGGTGCTGTTCGAGACTTTGCTGAAGTGGCTGGAGCAGCCTCAACCACCCGCACCCGCCACGCAGGATGACAAGGAATGATGCGATGAAGCCCACCCAACGTGACGACCAAAGATCAACACGGCATCTGCTGGCCTTGCTGATCGCGGCCATGGTCGCCGCCAACGTGATGGTGCTGGCGCTGTCCGCGCATTCTCTTTATCAAAGTCGGCAGCAATACGAACTGCGCGCCGAGAC
>JAIFMO010000183.1 GCA_020048435.1 Sulfuritalea sp. | reverse complement strand
GCCCTTAGGAGACGCACGACCTTCGACAGCATGAAGGACAGCTAACTGTCGCAGAGCCGCCGCTCATCTGTTTGACGAAAGCCGTTTCTTCAATGCGCTCATAGACTTGGCTTACCAAGAATGAATCTCGCGTACTTCTCGTCTTCCTGCATGATGTGTTCCATGAGCCAAATGGTCACGAAAAGATTGAGTTTCAGCGGAGTTGTGCCGGTTTTGTGCGCTTGAATCTCTTTCTGCAGATTCACGACCTGGGCCTCAAGTTCCTGGTGCTTCTTCTTGTGCGCTTCGAGATATGGATACTTGTGTTCGGTTATGAACCTCTCTTCGCTGGCGAAATGGCTCCTCGTGTATTTGAGCAGTTCTTCCAAGGCATGCGCAGCTCCGTCGATGCAGGCCTGTTTCAGGAGTTCTGATTCACATGCCGCCCTGAACTCTGCGATGAGTTGAATCCATCGAGCATGCTGGGCATCCATCTCGGGGATGCCTATGCTGTATTTCGGATCGATGATCGCCATCGAATATTCACCTCAGAGGTGACGGATTTTCAGATTGTGCCAGAGTGGTCTGGTTTCGCATCATCCAGTTGCATTAGTCCCAGACCACCCTTACCAAGCCCAATAGCACAAGGGCCGTGCTCCCCGACGACGCGATAACGCTGGTTACCCATGCGAACCTCAACACCCTCGTGGATCGCTTGTTCAGCAACCACGCGCGATTGTTGCGAGAGTTCGATCTTTTTCGTTAGAAGTTCCTGTTCCTCCCGTAGCGCGGCAATACCCGATGACACCTCTGCGGCAGTCGCTCGTGCCTTGTCGATCATCTCGGGGCGAACTTTGCCAGGATTTTTGCGTGCAAAATCGAGCAGCTTGCTGATTTCGAGCAACTGGTTTTCCTTGGCATCACGATCCTTGGCCATATCGAGCAATTGCTTGTGCATGAGCGGGTTGACGCCGATTTCGAATTGCGTGCGCACGCGGTTGGGCGAGCCAATCACTTTGGCGGTAATGGAAACGGTCGCCTGTGCAGACCCGCCAATGATGTGGCCACGGCGCTTGTTGCCGACGCGGATGTGGTTGATGGCGGAGAGTTCGCATTGCATGGCCATGTCGTCGATAAATATACTGTCGCCGGCTTTAATACTGGCTTGCTGCACGTAGGCAGCGTTGAAGCAGCCACCGCAACGGATATGATGCTGTTCGCCACCCCCCTTGTGGCCAAGACCCCCCATCGCGCCACCTTTGATGACGATGCTGCCGCCCGCTTCAAGCGTTGCCATCTCGACGAGGCCGCCGACCTCGATGTCGCCGCTGGCTTTTACGGTCATGCCAGCACCGACTTCGCCGCGAATGACCACGCTGCCATCGAAATCGATGTTTCCGCTTGCCGTACCAACCTCATCGACTGTGAACAGGGGTTCCACCATCATGCCACCACGGACAATGACCGGCTGGCCTGCAATCGCGGACAGCAGCAGGTTGGGATTGCCGGGATCGAATGAGGTGCCTGGCAGGTTGGCGGAGTACATCACGTCCTTGCCAGGTCTGGCTGGAATCGTTTCCCCGAGCAGGGTCATGCCATGGGTTCCTTCCGTGGGCGGGTGACGCAACATCAGGCGATCTCCGGGATGAACAACCAGAATCTCGCCGAGGTCACGAAAATCGGTGTGCCCGGATTCATCCACCTTGGGTGCGCGACTGCGCGCCTCCGGCAGCAGGGATTCCAGCCACCCATCGCTTCCGTGAATGGGTTCGCGCCCGCGCGCCACGACGATACCTTCGGCAGATCCACTTTCTACGGCGGCTGCGATGACGTCGGGCAAGATGCCTTCACCTATACCATTTTCAGCCAGGACAGCCAGAACGGCTTCCTGCGTTACGGGTGATCCACCTTGCGCAGGCTGGACATGAAGGAGGGCAGCCAAACCATCGGGGGCGATGGCGATTTGGATGCTGGCATCGACGCATTCGGCCAGCCTGACCACAACTGCTGCGCCAATGTTGTACTTGGAGAGGAGAACGGTTCCAGCAGCCGGCAGGTAGCGCAGCGCACCATAGCCCTGTTCAGCAAGGTGCTCTTTCAGCCAGGATTCATTGATCGGCTGTGACGCTGCATCGGGTGTCACGGTGGCGATCAATGCCCGGGTTTCCGGGTCGAGTTGAAACGTCAGCCCAGCCCCTTGTTGCTGTCCAGGTTCCATAGACTCTCCGTGAGATACGCCTGCACTTCCGTTCAAGTGTAGCAGACTCGCATCAGGGACATGTTGTTATCCTAATCCTTGAAGCGGAATTTCCGCAGCGCGTCATCACCGGTATCTTCCGAATGGCATACTATCAGGCCGGTATCTACCAGAAACAGACCTTCGTCAGGGTATAGCCGAGTATCTGATAACGATCCGGCAATGTGTTCTTCGCCCATTGGCTTGCTGCCACGCTTGCCATAATTCATAGACAGGAAACCCTAACGATAGCTTTATATTTCCCAAGGGATGCCGTAGATAGACATTACGGGAAAACAAAGAGCATGAAATGCGCAAGGCAGTAATTGAAGACCGTGATCAGTCCATTGCCTTTCTGGCGGCACATCCATTGTGCATTTGGTCAGCTCAAAAACAAGAAGAGATTCTCAAGGGAAGGCATCTTGACCAAGGAAGGTCTTCTGTCCGTCCTCCTGCTCCGAAGGATGACAACGCTGACCTTCTTGCTGCCTTGTCTTCAATGGCGTAAGGGTTTCCATTGATTGGTATTTATTAGGCGATGACCGACGGTCCGTTCTAGCATCAGTTACCAAACACTGGCTTTGTTCAGAATCTTAGCATTAGAACGGCCCGTGTTGGCTAATAGCGACAGGTCGATGACGATACCTTTATCGAAATGAAAGGCCACCTGATAACACTGGCCGGCGGTACCATTAAGGTTGGTAAATTTCAGAGAGAACCGCCTGAATGCTCTTTGCCACTTCTATCGGATTGTATTTCGACAGGAAGCCGTCGGCACCCATTGCAAACCCCTTGTCCTGGTTTGACGATTCGGACATGGATGAATGCAGCAGTATCTTGACGCCGTCGAAGCGTCTGTCCTGCTTGATTAACCGGGTCAGCTTGAATCCATCCATTTCGGGCATTTCGATATCGGTGATGACGATGGGCAATGTGTCCGCTAGGCGCTTACCCGACGATGACGCCGTAGCCGCCATGGCATCCAGTCGCTGCCAGGCTTCCTCGCCATTTACCGCGAACTCAGAACTGACGCCTAGTTTGTCGAGAATCTGTTGCAGTTGCGTTCTGGCAAAGGCGCTGTCATCAACAAAAAATAGCTTGATCGCGGGCGGTATTGAATTGTCGGCAATCACCGAATACGCAATGTCGGCAACCGAATCCTTGCCAGAAATCGTGTGCATAATCTGTTCGACGTCCAGGATCGCCGCGAGCCTCCCATCGGCGAGTCGGGTCACGCCCGTGAGCTTCGATTGACCGGAAAGCATGGCAGGAGGTTGATGAATTTCACTCCAGTCGATGCGAACGATGGTCTCGACCGACTCGACAAGAAATGCCTGCGTAGTCCCGGAAAACTCCGTGACGATCATAATCGGCGGTTTGTCGGGCGCGGGATTACCGCACGCGGCAATCAGGTCGATCACCGTTATGAGGTTGCCCCGTAAGGATGCCATTCCTGCCACGTATGCTGGAGCGGAGGGCGCCTGGGTTATGTCCACCTTGCGGATGACTTCTTTCACCTTGAAGACATTGATGCCGTACGTTTCTGGCGACCCCACCTTGAAGAGGAGGAGTTCCATTTTATTGGTGCCCGCCAGGTTGGTGCGCTCATCGACCGCGGCCAACAAAGTTTGGCTACTGGATGAAGTGGGCGGGGGCATCCGCATCGGCATCAGGATAAAACGAGGTATCTCATGACAGCAAATGGGGCTGAAGAAAATGTAGTGTCATTTTCACATCCTGCCATGAGTTAAATGGAATGACAATATCGGCTGGCAGCTATTTGCTCTAACGAGCATGGCGGCAGGCGCCACCCCTGAAAATGAAAGGGGACATTATGAGTCCTGAGTTGTCATCCTTTAATCAAGTGTAGATCAATGCTGGTGTGGCAACCCAGCGACGGCAATGCTGTTGTTTGCGGCCGCTCATTTCGTCAGTTTCATGATGGCTTGGGAGTCCGGTTATGGCCGGTAGGGTGAGGTCGCCAACGGCCGCTTCGTAGAAGCCCGGTTCGTAGAAGGCTGACTTGGCGAACGGCCGCTACGGAGAAAGCTGGACGGCAGCAACGGGGCGCCTGCCGCCGCTGGCCCGTAAAATCTGAATGGCCGTTGACCAGCTGGTAGCTGCCGCTCAAGCAGAAAGGTGCTCGATACCGTGTCCGGGGTCGGCAACAGACTGCAACCGGCCATTGGGCTGCTACGGAATACCAACCTGATTTATGCAATATGTGTTCTTGGTCTGCTTGGGAACGAACGTCAGTTAACGTGTGAAGACCGGCCGTTGATGAAAATCCCGAACCGAACGGATGGACTTACGAAGCCTGATAGCCCTCGCCACCCATGATGGCCAATCAAAAGTGCGGCGTGGTTATGCATGCAACTAATGAATCGGCTGTACGGCCAGCCGCATCCCCATCGCCTTGAGAATCGCAGAAAGCGTTTTCAATTCAGGGTTCCCCTGCTCGGACAGGGTGCGATAGAGCGTATGCGCATTCACCTCTGCCTGACGCGCTATCTCCTGAACGCCGCCAAACGCCTTGCTGAGACTGCGTAGCGCCAGCATTAGATCGGTTTCGTCGCCATCGACCAGTACGGAGTTCAGATATTCAGCCGCAAGATCCGGATCGCGGCGGAACATTTCAACCGTTGCTTCATCGTGAGTTCGGTGTGCTTTAGCCATTTCGCTTCTCCCAATCCTTCAAAAATCCAACTGCTCGGTCAATATCCCTGTTCTGCGACTTCTTGTCGCCGCCACTGGTGAGCAATATCACCTGATTGCCAACCTGCGCATAATAGACGCGGTATCCGGCACCGACATCAATTCGCAACTCGCCGATACCGTCTCGCAAGGGCTTGCAATCCCCAAACAAACCCACCTCAACGCGGGCGACACGCTTGATGACGGCGATCTTCGCTATGCGGTCACGCAGGCCGTCAAGCCAATCCTGATAGAGATCGTTCTCGTTCTCGTCGAGGTAATGGATGATTTCGTACATGGCCATATCTTAGCTTATAAGCGAATGCTTGCAAGGCTGACTGCGTAACGTTTTAATGGTCTTCAGCAGAATCAGACTCCGTTCAACCAAAAAGGAGTCTGAAATGGAAAACGTTCAATCCCGCGAACCGTGGAACAAGGGCAAGCTGATCGGGCAGAAGCCACCCCTGAAGCAGAAAGACATCTGGGCCATCCGTATCCATCTGCAACTTGGCAACAGTATTCGCGACTTGGCTATGTTCAACCTGGCCATCGATAGCAAGCTGCGCGGATGTGATCTGGTCAACCTACGGGTTCGGGACGTTACTCACGGCAACCAGATGTTGCCTCGGGCGACGGTCATACAACGAAAGACGCAGCGACCGGTACAGTTTGAGCTGACCGAGGCGACCAGAAACGCAGTCGCCGCATGGATTACCAAGGCCAATCTGAAGTCTGAACAGTACCTATTTCCAAGCCGGCTCCAAAACTCTCCGCATGTCTCGACCCGGCAATACGCCAGGATCGTGCATCGATGGGTTGCTGCTGCTGGTCTTGATCCCACCGCCTATGGCACGCATACAATGCGCCGGACCAAAGCCACCCTGATTTACCGGCGAACCAAGAACCTCCGTGCCGTTCAACTGTTGCTCGGCCACACGAAGCTGGAATCGACAGTTCGCTACCTCGGCATCGAGGTGGATGATGCGTTGGAGATTTCCGAGCAAACCGAGATTTAAACGGCGGTTTCGCGGCTGGCCTGCTGGGCAGCCGCTCCTTCGTTCAGCTCAGTCAGCCTCCTATGGCCGCTTTTCGGTAGCATGTCCCTATGCGTACTGCCGGCCAATTGAAGCCGACCGAAAGCACCCGCGAACGAGGCAGGCCGCAACCTGCCTCGTTGGTTCAAGCCGTCTCGTTCATGGCTTGGCGGGCGCTGTTCCCGGGCCCATGCCGCCGCCGCGGGTGCCGCCTGCCGGGGGCGGCACTTTCTGCTCGCTCATGCAGGCACGTCGTTCCTGGCCATACTTGCCCTTGCAGACAGTGCGCGCCGATTGCATGGCTGCGCAACGGGTGGGATTGGCCGACTTGCTGCAATCCGGCGCTGGCATGTTTTCGCTCATGCAATCCTGGCGGGCTGCACCACGAATGTTCTTGCACGTTGCCAAGGCCTTCTGGCGGTCATCGCAGTGCTGCGGGTTGCGGGCCTTGCTGCAATCGACTGCGCCGCGCGCCCCGGGACCCATGCCCGACATTCCACCGCCCATGCCGCCGCCCGGTCCCATCTGGGCCGGGGCCGACAGGGAGAACAGCGCGGCGGCAGCGCCGACTATCAGTTGCGACGTACATTTCATGGTGACCTCCGGTTGGTTAAGACATATCCAATCCTAGTCCGCAGCCCCTCGCGTCGATATCGTATGCAATAAACTGTTGC
>JAIFMO010000182.1 GCA_020048435.1 Sulfuritalea sp. | reverse complement strand
CAACAGGTCACGCTTGGCGCCGGTCACACGCACTGCATCGCCCTGGATGCTGGCCTGTACCTTGAGTTTGCTGTCCTTGATCAACTTGACGATTTTCTTCGCCAGTTCGGACTCAATGCCGCTCTTGATCTTGAGCAGTTGCTTGGCCTTGTTGCCGGAGATCGACTGAATATCTTCGGCATCGAGGCGCTTGGTGCTCTCGCGATCCTTCTTCTCCATCTCGGGGAACAGGATGTCCTTGACCTGACTGAGCTGGAACTCGGAGTCGCCAAAAATGGTGATCGCCTTGTCTTTTTCGTTAAGCTCAACCTTGGCGCTGGTGCCTTTGAAGTCGTAGCGGTTGCCGACCTGGCGGCCGGTGACATCAATGGCGTTTTTCAGCGCCACCATGTCGACTTCGGATGTAATGTCGAAGGAGGGCATCGTCTCATCCGAAATGGCAAACGTAGTGGTAAGGCTCGCCACTCACCTCGATATCGAAGGATGAGTTGCCGGGCACCTTGAAGGATTCGCCGGTCTTGCATTCGCGCCAGTCCTCGCCTTTGAGCTTGTAGCGACAGGCTCCCGCCACGGTTTCCATGATTTCCGGCGCGCCGGTATTGAAGGTAAGCGTGGCCGGCACGATGACGCCGATGGATTTTTTGGTGCCATCGGCAAACTGCACGGTGTGGCTCACGCACTTGCCGTCGAAGTAAACATTAGCCTGCTTGAGTACGGAGACATTGTCGAACCGGGACATAGTCAGATTCCCCATAGTTTTTGGATGATGGTTTTGGCGATGAAGCCGAACATGCCGAAGGCAAGCACGAAGAAAAGCACAAAGGTGCCCGTCTTGCCGGCCTTGGACTGGTAGGCCAGTTGACCAATGATGAACAGCATATAGAGCATGAAAGCACCGAGGCCAAAGGTCATGCCCCAGTTCGACACCTGCTCTTCGGTGAAGCCGAACACTATTTTTTACTGGGCTTGGCAGCGCGCTTCAACCGGGCGTTTTCAGCTATCCGCATGCGCAGGGCGTTGAGCTTGATGAAGCCGCCCGCGTCCTTCTGGTCGTAGGCGCCGGCATCGTCTTCGAAAGTGGCGATCGTCGGATCGAACAGGGAATCGGTCTTCGAGTCGCGGCTGACCACGCTGACACTGCCCTTGTAGAGTTTGACGCGCACCCAGCCGTTAACGCACTGCTGCGTATGATCGATCAGCACCTGCAAGGCGCGGCGCTCAGGGCTCCACCAGTAGCCGTTGTAGATCAGGCTGGCGTAGCGTGGCATCAGGTCGTCCTTGAGATGCGCCACTTCGCGATCAAGGCAAACCGACTCGATGCCGCGGTGTGCCTTGAGCAGGATGGTGCCGCCCGGCGTTTCGTAGCAGCCGCGCGACTTCATGCCGACGTAGCGGTTTTCCACGAGATCGAGACGGCCGATGCCGTTTCTGCCACCGATCTGGTTGAGCGTAGCGAGCAGTTCGTGCGGCTTCATTTTCTTGCCGTCGATAGCGACCAGATCGCCCGCCTTGAATTCAAGGTCGAGATACTCGGGTTTGTTGGGCGCCTTCTCGGGCGACACCGTCCACCGCCACATCGATTCTTCGGCTTCGGCAGAGGGATTTTCGAGGTGGCGGCCTTCGTAGGAAATATGCAGGAGGTTGGCATCCATCGAGTAAGGCGAGCCGCCCTTCTTGTGCTTCATGTCGACCGGAATGCCATGCTTTTCAGCGTAGGCCATCAACTTCTCGCGCGACAGCAGATCCCATTCACGCCAGGGCGCGATGATCTTGACGTTGGGCATCAAGGCGTAGGCGCCGAGTTCGAAGCGAACCTGGTCGTTGCCCTTGCCGGTAGCACCGTGGGAAAGCGTATCGGCGCCGGTCTTGCGGGCGATCTCGACCAGTCGCTTGGCGATCAGCGGCCGTGCGATGGAGGTGCCGAGCAGGTACTCGCCTTCATAGACGGTGTTGGCGCGGAACATCGGGAAAACGAAGTCGCGGACGAATTCCTCGCGCAGATCGTCGATAAAAATGTTCTTCGGCTTGATGCCCAGCTGGACGGCCTTGGCGCGCGCCGGCTCCAGTTCTTCACCCTGGCCGAGGTCGGCGGTAAAGGTGACCACCTCGCACTGGTAGGTGTCCTGCAACCACTTGAGGATAACGGAGGTATCGAGGCCGCCGGAATAGGCCAGGACAACTTTTTTTGCTTCGCTCATTGTTGTTTCCCGAAAAAGAATCGAATTACTGTGTGCGGTAGCTGCGATGGCAGGCAACGCAGGCACCGGTGACCGCTTGCAGCGCCCCCAGTGCCTTTACCGGATCGCCCGTCCTGGCGACCTTGGCAAAGTCACTGGCGGCTGCGTGCATGCCGCGGGCGATCATGTGCATGTCCTTGGGCATGAACCTGCCGGGCCGCGCATTGGGCGCCGCATCGCGATGCCGCCCCATGGCGGACAAGCCGATCAGGTTCTCGGCGGTATCGGCTGCCTCGCCCGGCTTGCCTTCACTGATCGCGGTGATGATCTGTTGCAGCGCGGTCAGGAAATCGAGCATCTCGGCACGCATTTCAACGCGGGCCTCCGGCGACATCGGGACAAACTGGCGGCCATCGACATCGGCCGCAAAAGTCGGCGCTAGCGGTACGGCAAACAGCAGGGCAAAAAGGGACAGGGAAAACCGGATGGGGCGAGAAACTGAAAACAAGGTCATCACGGCTGAACCCTTCCAAGCAATAAAAATTCGAGCAGCGCCTTCTGCGCGTGCAGGCGGTTCTCCGCCTCGTCCCACACTACCGATTGCGCTCCGTCGATCACCTCGGCGGCAACCTCCTCGCCGCGATGCGCTGGCAGGCAGTGCATGAATACCGCGTCCGGTTTCGCCGCCTTCATCATCTCGCCATCGATCTGCCAGTCGGCGAAGGCCTTGCAACGCGCTTCGTTTTCTGCCTCGAAACCCATCGAGGTCCACACATCGGTGGTGACGAGATCGGCGCCACGCGCGGCATCCATCGGGTCGGCGAACTCTTCGAAATGGTCGGTGCCATAGAGGCCGGCACGTTCCGGCTCGACCTCGTAGCCGGGCGGAGTCGATACATGCACATTAAAGTCAAGCACCTCGGCGGCCTGCAACCAGGTGTTGCAGACATTATTGGAATCACCGATCCAGGCCACGGTTTTGCCCTGAATGGGGCCGCGTTGTTCGATAAAAGTGAAGATATCGGCCAGGATCTGGCAGGGGTGGTACTCATTGGTGAGGCCATTGATCACCGGCACCCGCGAATTCGCGGAGAATCGTTCGATGATCTCCTGCTCGAAGGTGCGGATCATCACCACGTCGGACATGCGCGAAATCACCTGGGCGGCATCCTCGACGGGCTCACCGCGGCCTAGCTGCGAATCGCGCGTATTGAGGTAAATGGCGGAACCGCCCAACTGCTGCATGCCGGCCTCGAAGGAAAGGCGCGTGCGCGTGCTGGCCTTTTCGAAAATCATCACCAGCGTGCGGTCGTGCAGAGGATGATAGGCTTCGTAACGCTTGAACTTATCCTTGATCCAGCGGGTGCGCTCAAAGAGGTAAGCGAGCTCTGCGCGGGTGAGATCCTTGAATTGCAGGAAGTGGCGCGGCGTCATGATCAGCTTCCGAGAAACTGGCGAATCAACGGTGCCAGGATGGCGATCAGCTGCTTGACATCATCATCACTGAACACCAGCGGCGGCAGCAGGCGCACGACGCTGTCATTGGTAACGCTGATCAGCAGGCCAGCTTCCAGCGCCTTGCCAACCAGTTCGCCACAGGGACGATCAAGCTCGATGCCGATCATCAGGCCGTCGCCACGAATATCGACCACGCCATCCACGCCGGCCAGCGCCGCGCCGATACCGGAACGGATAGCCATGCCGACCGTGCTTGCCCGCGCCATCAGGCCATCATTTTCGATCACGGCCAGGGTCGTGAGGGCCGCCACGCAAGCCAGCGGATTGCCGCCGAAGGTCGAGCCGTGGTTGCCCGGCTTGAACACACCCGCCGCCTTGCCCGCCGTCAGGCAAGCGCCGATCGGCACACCGGAGCCAAGGCCCTTGGCCAGGGTCATGACATCGGGTTTGATGCCGGCGCGCTGGTGGGCGAACCAGACGCCCGTGCGAGCTATGCCGCACTGCACCTCGTCGACCATGAACAGCCAGCCTTTGGCGTCACAAATGCGGCGCAGGGCCTGCATGTAGTCCATGTGCGCGATATTGATGCCACCCTCGCCCTGGATCGGCTCGAACAGCACGGCAACCACATTGGGATTGTGCGAGGCAACCGCCTCGATGGCTGGCAGGTCGTCGTAAGGCACGCGCACGAAACCGCTGACCAGTGGCTCAAAACCGGCCTGCACCTTGCGATTGCCGGTAGCCGACAGCGTGGCCAGCGTGCGGCCGTGAAAAGCCTTTTCCATCACGACAATGACGGGGGTGTCGATGCCCTGCTGGTGGCCATACATGCGCGCCAGCTTGATCGCCGCCTCGTTGGCCTCGCAGCCGGAATTGCAGAAGAACACCTCATCCATGCCGGACAGCGCGGCGAGCCGGTCGGAAAGTTGTTCCTGCTGCGTCACGCGATACAAGTTGGAGACGTGCATGAGGCGGCCGACCTGATCGGACAAGGCCCGCGTCAGCACCGGATGGCCGTGGCCCAGCGTATTGACGGCAATGCCGGCCAGCGCGTCGAGATAGCGCCGCCCCTGCTCGTCGAAGACGTGGCAGCCTTCACCACGAACGAAAGCGACGGACTGTCGCGAATAGGTGTTCATGAGATGAGACATCGGAAAACCCCAGTGCGGAAAAGCAAACGGCGGCCGAGTGCCTCAAGTGCAAGTACGACCGCCGCGTATGCAGGAAGGCGAATCTTATATCAAGCGGCCCCGCGAGGCCATTGCGAGACGACCACGTAAAAAAAGAAAACGGCCCCTAAGCCGAAGCAATGGAGCCGTTACCGTACAACTGTTTCATTCGTTACCACCAAGCTTGCCGCTGAAAGCCGCGGCGCATGCGTGCTTTGGTTCAGCGAAATTTGCGTCGGCTTACGCCGCCATCGCCTTGATTGCGGCGGACAAACGGCTCTTGTCGCGCGCCGACTTGTTCTTGTGACAAATTTTCTTGTCGGCGATGGAATCGATGATGCTCTGCGATTCTTTAAAGACTGCCTGCGCAGCGGTCTTGTCGCCCGCGTCGATTGCCTTGCGAACTTTCTTGATCGCGGTACGCAGGGTCGAGCGCAGGCCCACGTTGTGGGCGCGCTGCTTGACTGCCTGACGGGCGCGCTTGCGGGCTTGTGCACTATTGGCCATAGGGGTCGTCCGGTGGGTGTTCTGGAAAAGCGCGCGATTATAGGAACTTATTGCCCGCTTTGCAAGGCACATCTAAACACGGCGAACCGATACCATTGCGCCATGAATTTACTTCGCACGCTCGCCACCGTCAGTGGCATGACCCTGCTCTCGCGCGTGCTTGGATTTGTGCGTGATTTTGTCATCGCCATCGGCTTTGGCGCCGGCCCGGCGACCGATGCCTTCTTCGTTGCCTTTCGCCTGCCCAACCTGCTGCGACGCCTGTTCGCCGAGGGCGCATTTTCACAGGCCTTCGTTCCCATTCTTGCCGAGTATCGCAACCGGCGAGGCGACGGCGACACCCGGCAACTCGTCGATCGCGTTGCCAGTCTGCTGTTCGTCATCCTGCTGCTCGTATCCGCGCTGGGTGTCCTCGGCGCGCCGCTGTTGATCCAGGTTTCGGCACCTGGCTTTTCCAGTGACCCCAGCAAATTCGCGCTCACCGTCGAACTCACCCGCATCACTTTCCCCTACATTCTTTTCATGTCACTGGTCGCTCTGGCCGCCGGCATCCTCAACACCTGGAGCCGTTTTGCGCTGCCGGCCTTTACCCCCGTGCTGCTGAATATTTCCTTCATCGTCATGGCGCTGTTTGCCGCCCCCTGGTTCGACCCGCCCGTGCTGGCGCTGGCTTGGGCGGTATTCATCGGCGGTATCCTGCAACTGTCGCTGCAACTGCCCGCGCTGGCGAAAATCGGCATGCTGCCGCGCTGGGAATGGGCACCGGACGACACCGGCGTGCGCCGAATCCTGCGCCAGATGGGGCCGGCCGTGCTTGGTGTATCGGTGGCGCAGATCTCGTTGCTGATCAACACCATTTTCGCCTCCTTTCTGCCGTCGGGCAGCGTTTCCTGGCTCTACTACGCCGACCGATTAATGGAATTTCCGGCGGGCCTGCTCGGTGCGACATTGGGCACAATACTGTTGCCCAGCCTGTCGAAAGCCCATGCCAGCGAGAGGCACGAAGATTTCTCCGCCCTGCTCGACTGGGGGCTGCGACTGACCCTGCTGCTCACGCTGCCGGCGGCCCTGGCGTTGGCCCTGCTCGCCGTGCCGTTACTGGCAACGCTGTTCCAGCATGGCGCATTTTTGGCCAACGACGTCCTGCAAACGCGCACTGCCCTTGTTGCGTACAGCGTGGGGCTGGCCGGACTGATACTCGTCAAAGTGCTGGCCCCCGGTTTCTATGCGCGGCAGGACATCCGCACGCCAGTAAAGATTGCACTGATCACGCTCGCGGCAACGCAAGCGATGAACCTCGTCTTCATCCGCGACCTCAAGCATGCGGGCCTGGCCCTGTCGATT
>JAIFMO010000083.1 GCA_020048435.1 Sulfuritalea sp. | reverse complement strand
GACGGTGATGATTCCCGCCGTCGCCGAAGCGGCGGATCGTTCTGGCCGGCGCTTTGCCCGCCTGTCCTACATTATCGAAGCCTACCTGCGCGTGCTGGCCCGCATTCGCGGCACGCCGCTGGAGAAGGCGCGCGGCATCGACGCGGCGGCGGAAGCGTTCCTGGTCGCCGACGCCCTGCGCGGCCAGAGCGTGCAGCAGGCCATGGCCGCCTCGGCGGCGCGCGCGGCGGCCGGCACGCCCGAACTTGCCCTGCTGGTCCGCGAGGAACAGGATGCCCGCCACGAGCGCGATGCCCTCTACAAGATTCTCTCGGACCTCATGTCGCGCCCTTCTGAGCAGATGCTGCCCAGGGTTGTCGCCGATATGCAGGCGCGCGCCGGCGAGTTCGACCGCCGGCAGAAGTCCCTGCACGAGCAACTGCACCAGCGTTTCCCGGATTATGCCGACCTGATTTCGCCTCGCCCCGCCAGCATCGCCGGCATTCAGTCGCTGTTGCAGGCAGGCGAGACGCTGCTGTCGGTATTGCCGAGCGAGGACCGTACCTTTATCTGGGCCATTCCGGCCAAGGGCACGCCCGCCTTTGCCACCTCGCCCCTGGCAGGCGCCGAGATTTTCCGCCTCGTCAGCCAGCTGCGCGCTGCGCTCGACCCACAAGACTTCGATATCCAGAGACTGCCGGCCTTCGATGGCGCCGCCGCCCAGCGGCTTTACAGCGAACTGCTGGCGCCCGTGCAGGCGGGTTGGCAAGGCAGCCGGCACCTGATTGTCGCGGCGGGGGGCGCGCTCGCACGGCTACCGTTCGGCTTGCTCCTCACCGCGCCGCCATCCGGCGCCAAAACGGACCTGCTCTACGCCCACTATGCCGACTGGCCATGGCTGGCGCGCGATCTGGCGGTGAGCCAGTTGCCGGCGGCCTCGTCGCTGCCCACGCTGCGTCGCATGCGGGCCGGCGCGCCGGATCGGCTCGCCTTCGCCGGATTCGGCGATCCGGAATTCGGCGGGAATGACGCCATGCCCGCCGGCAAGGCCCGGGGGCAAGGATGGGAGCATGGGCGAGGACATAAACGAGGACTGCGGGCCGTTGCTCTGTCCGCGTCTTTGCGCGCGCGGGCGCAGCGCGGCGAGAACGTCGGCTGGATGGATTACGGCCGCATCGCGCCGCTGCCGGACACGCGCGAAGAAATCCTCGCCCTCGCCAAGGCCTTGAGCGCGGATACTCAGCGCGATGTTTTTCTTGGCGCCGCCGCCAGCAAAGGAAATGTTCTGGCGACCGATCTCTCCCGTCGCAAGGTGGTGGCCTTCGCCACCCACGGCCTGCTCGCTGGTGATTTTCCCGGCGTAGACCAGCCGGCGCTGGCCCTGGCCAACCCCGGTGGCGGTAAGCATGGTCTGCTTACCCTCGACGACATCCTGGGCCTGAAGCTGGATGCCGATTGGGTGATTCTGTCCGCCTGCAACACCGCCGGCGGCGACGGCGCGGGCGCCGAAGCCGTTTCCGGCCTCGGCCGCGGCTTCTTCTACGCCGGCAGCCGCTCGCTGCTGGTTACCCATTGGCCAGTGGAATCGGTCTCGGCCAAGCGGCTGGTGGTCGGCGTGTTCGAGGCCATGGCGGCCGACCCCGCGCTGGCCCGGGCCGAAGCCTTGCGCCGATCGATGCTCAAGGTGATGCGCGAGAATGGCGAGGACGGCGCGCTCACCTTCAGCTACGCCCACCCTCTTTTTTGGGCGCCCTACGCGCTGGTGGGCGACGGCGGGCGGTAGCGTGTAGCGGGCCGCTCAAGATGGGTTCAGGCGCGCATCAAAGCGGAATGTCTTTCCGATCTGCCGGATTCGTCTGCTTCTTCATTTCCTGAAGAGCGGCAACTAGCTGTTTCGACAGATTTTGTAACTCCAGCATCTCCTTGGCGATGGTTTCACGCGATTGATACTGTTGAATCATGCTCGCAACTTCCGCGGCGACCTCGTGAAATGCGCCGTGCATCGCCTTGACGTAGTCGAGAAGCGCGGCCTTGGGGAACGCCTCTGGATTGGCTTTCAGCCATTGTCCAAACGCGCAAGTGGTGTCGTCACCGATCATGTCTGGATCAAGCAACTCCCTCTCGATACCGTTCAGCCTGTTCTGAAACTGCACGACCCAGCTTTGGTGGGCCAGAATGGCATCGTCTATCTTGCGCTTGATCACAACTCCCTCCCGGGGCGATGTTCAATTTTCCATGTCCGTTCGATCATACAATCAAAACTCCAGCGGATCGACGTCGAGATGCCAGCGCAGATCGCGCGGCGTTTTGAGGGTGTAAAGGGTTGTCGTCCACTCGGTAAGAAAGGCTTGCAACGCCGGCCGCGAAGCTGATTCGACCAGCAACTGGGCGCGCTCCAGCGCCATCTTGCGGTAGAGCCGCATCGGCACGGGATCGTAGCGCATGACCTGTTCGCCGGCGGGGGCAACGACGCGGGCGCGCGCGAGAAAGTCAAGGGCGTCGTCAAGCTGCTTGGCCTCGGCGCGCAGCAGCGCCTGGAAGACGAAGGGTGGAAAACCGGCCTGTTCGCGTTCCTTTAATTGAGCGGTGGCGAAGGCAGCGTAGTCGTGGTCGGCCAGCGCGAGGTAGAGCGGATGCGCAGGGTATTCGGTCTGAATCAGTACCTCGCCCGGCAGATCGGCGCGGCCGCTGCGGCCGCCGACCTGCATGAGTTGGCTGAAAAGTCGCTCGGGCGCGCGGAAGTCGGCGGCGAACAACGCGGCATCGGCGCCAACCACGCCCACCAGCGTGAGCTTGGGGAAATCGTGGCCCTTGGCCAGCATCTGCGTGCCGACGAGAATGTCGGCCTCGCCGGCGTGGATGGCCGCCAGTAGCGCCTGCCACTTCGCCGGGGTGTTGGCCGAATCGCGGTCGATGCGCAGGATGCGCGCGGCGGGGAAGCGTTCGCCGATTGTCGCCTCCAGCCGTTGCGTTCCGCGCCCGAAGGGATGGATGTCGAGGTTGCCGCATGTCGGGCAGGTGCGTGGAATTGCCGTTTCCAGGCCGCAGTGATGGCAGCGCAGGCGCTGGTCGGCCAGATGTACCACCAGATTGGCGGCGCAGCGACGGCAGCCGGAAATCCAACCGCAGGCGGGGCAGGCCAGTACGGGGGCGTAGCCGCGGCGGTTGAGGAAGAGCAGGCTCTGCTCGCCCTTTTGTAAGCGCTCGCTCACGGCGTCAATCAACCTGGCGCTCATGCCATCCTGCAATTTCTCACGGCGGGTATCGACGATGCGCACCTGCGGCGGCGCCTCGGCCACGGCGCGGCGGGTCAGTTCGATCAGGCGAAAGCGACCGCCGTTTTTTATGCCGCCCCCGGCGTGGTGGAAGGTTTCCAGCGCGGGCGTGGCCGAACCGAGCACGATAGGCACGCCACGCTGCTTGGCGCGGAAGATGGCGACGTCGCGCGCCGAATATCGCAGGCCTTCCTGCTGCTTGAAGGAACCGTCGTGTTCTTCGTCGACGACGATCAGTTGCAGTCTTGGCAAGGGCATGAACACCGACAAGCGCGTACCGAGCACGATGTCGGCGCGACCGTCGAGCGCGTCGAGAAAACCGCGCGTGCGGCCGGCATCGGCCACACCGCTGTGAGCGGTCACTATGCGCGCATTGGGGAAGCGCGCGATGACGCGGCCTTCGAGTTGCGGCGTCAGCGCGATTTCCGGCACCAGCATCAATGCCTGGCCGTTGCGGGCGAGCACGGCGTCGATAGCGCGCAGATAGACCTCGGTCTTGCCGCTGCCGGTGATGCCGTGCAGCAGAATGGGCGTGAAACTGCCGGCGGCGGCTGCGATGGCGGCGACCGCCGCCTCCTGCTCTGGCCATAAAGTCGGCGCTAGCGGTACGGCAGTTGGGGCGGTGGCGGAGGGTTTGTCCCGTTTGTCCCCTTTGTCCTTGGGTCGTCTGGGCAGCTTTCCCTGCCGCAGCAGCGGCGGCAGCGCCATGGCCATGACGCCGCCGAGCGGGTATTGATAGTAACGACTCACAAACTGGCACAGCGCCAGCCAGTCCGCCGGCAGGGGCGGCACGGCGAGCACCTCGGCAACGGCTTTCAGTTTGTCGGCGGGCTGCTCGCTGTGCGCTTCAACGCTGATCACCACGGCGGTCTTGAAACTGCCGGCGGCCCTGCCGAAGGGAACGCGCACAAGACTGCCGGGCGGGGTGGCGCCGTCGCCACGATAGTCGAAAAGGCGGGGGAGCGGCACATCGAGAGCGACGCGCAGGACAGGATCAAACGCTTGCGACATGTATCTCGATTCGACCTCGTTAAAGCGCGCTAATTGCATGCTCTGAAAGGGTTTTGTTCTTACGCACAATTTCTGTGGATAACTTTGTGAACAACCCGTGATTGCACGCGCTAACTACCCGTGTTGTAAGGCTTTTGTAGTACTTGCGTAATGTTTGTGCAATTATTTATTGTTTTAAAACAATGGGTTATAAATTAACCGCATTGTCACCGCAATAACCGCATGACTCGAATGGTTGAGCGCGTTTCTGTGAATAAGTCAACTGTCGACGCGATTTTTTTGCTGCCCGCGAAGCCTTGTCAGACGGGGCTTTGCGGGGAGGACTGCCTCAGGAGCGCCGGCTGTGCTGGCGTACCGTTTCGACCAGCACGGAAACCCGCTCTGGCGGGGTATGTTGGTTGATACCGTGACCAAGATTAAAGACGTGGCCGCTCACGCCACCCGGGCCATCGTCGGCGCCGAAACTGTCGAGCACCCGCTTGGCCTCGTCGGCAACGGCTTCGCTCGATGCGAATAGTGCCATCGGATCGAGATTGCCCTGCAAAGCGACTTTATCGCCGACACGGCGGCGCGCTTCGCCCAGGTCGGTGGTCCAATCGACGCCGATGGCGTCGCAACCGATGGCGGCAATCGATTCCAGCCACTGGCCGCCGCCTTTGGTGAAGACAATGCAGGGAACCCGCTCGCCATCGTGGGTCTTGATCAGCCCATCGACCACGCGCTGCATGTAGCTCAGTGAAAATTCGCGATAAGCCACGTGCGACAGCGCCCCGCCCCAAGTGTCGAAAATTTGCACGGCTTGGACGCCGGTTTCGATCTGGGCGTTGAGGTAGTCGGTTACCGCCTGGGCATTGACGTCCAGAATGCGGTGCAACAGGTCGGGGCGGTCATAGAGCATGGTCTTGACCGTGCGGAAATCGCTTGAGCCGCCGCCTTCGACCATGTAGCAGGCCAGAGTGAAGGGCGAACCGGAAAAACCGATGAGCGGCACCGAGTTGTCGAGCGCACGGCGAATTTCGGCGACGGCATCGAGTACATAGCGCAAATGGGTGTCGGGATCGGGCGCGGTGAGGTCGCGGATCGCCCATTCTTCACGCAGCGGCCGCTCGAACTTCGGCCCCTCGCCCTCGGCAAAGTAGAGGCCGAGACCCATGGCGTCAGGCACGGTAAGGATGTCGGAAAAAAGGATGGCGGCGTCGAGCGGAAAACGCGCCAGCGGTTGCAACGTCACTTCGCAGGCAAGGCCGGGGTTCTTGCACAGCGAGAGGAAATTGCCGGCGCGGCGGCGCGTCTCGTTGTATTCGGGCAGGTAGCGGCCGGCCTGGCGCATCAGCCAGGTGGGGGTGTAATCGACGGGTTCGCGCAGCAAGGCGCGCAGGAAATTGTCGTTCTTGGGACGGGTCATGGCGGCGGCTCGGTGAAGTGAGCGGCGATTATCGCATCCGCGGAGCTCCCGAATTTGATCACATGAAGAAGCGTCACCTAACCGCGATAGCCATGAGTCGGACTTCCTGAAGGGAAGGTTCACACCATGGGGCAACCTCGTGCGTGAATTCTCGATAACCGTGCAAGTGCTTGACAAAATTAGCCACAAGCCAAACAATGACATATATGTTATGAAGGGATGTTTTTATGGCCGAATGGATGAAAGGGGAGATTCTTTATCCGCTGCAAGAGGCGGTGCTGGCAAGATTCCAGGCAATGAATGACCAACAATTTAATGTGGCCAAACTTTGCGGGGGGACGGCGCTTTCCCGTTGCTGGATTGGACATCGGCTGTCTTACGACCTCGATTTTTTTCTGCCGCACGGTTTCAATGCGTTGGACATCGGCGCAACGCTTAAAAAATCCGGCATCGTCTATGAAACGAGAAGCATTGTGGATGATCCGAGGAAGGCGAACCAACTCCACGGATACGTCCTGCATGAGGGCCAGGAACTAAAAGTATCGTTTGTCGAAGATGCCTATTTCGAACTGTTCCCGGGCGTGCGGCAACAGTTCGGAGGATTGACAGTCCTGACGGAGAAGATTCCCGGGCTGTATCACCGGAAGCTCCGAACCATTGCGGGGGGCGGCGCGGAGGGTACCTCGTTCGAGGGCGGGAGGCAGAAGGCCCGCGATCTGTTCGACCTGTACGTCCTGTCGTCATCCTTCATGCCCATCAGGAAATTCATGGACTCCCTTCCCTATTCATTTCCTGCCGAAGCATTCGACAACGGACTTGCGAGCATGCCATGGTTCGAAATGATGGACGAACTGGATGAAATTGTCTGCGACCCAAAGTGGAACGAGGCAAAGGACATTGGTTTTTTGCAAGAGGCTCTTTATGTGCAAATTGGGGCGAACGTCGTCTTGGATGGCATCGAACACGAAGCGGAACAAGTGTCGGCGCCCCCCAAAATCGGACGGGGCCGAACTCGCCAGCAAGGGGAGCCATCTACATGAAACCAATGGCGGAAGGCGTAT
>JAIFMO010000037.1 GCA_020048435.1 Sulfuritalea sp. | reverse complement strand
GTTGCCGGTGTCCTTGGTGCGCCAGACCAGGCTGCCCAGCCGCCGCCCCGGAAACACCTCGTCCATCAGCAATTCGAGTCGGGCGCGGTTTTCGTCGTTGATCGAAACGAGAATCACGCCGTCGGGTGTCAGCAGGTCGCGGGCCAGTGTCAGGCGGCGATAGAGAAATTCGAGCCACTGCGAATGCCGCCAGCGGTCGTTGGCGCCGACGTAGCGGTCGTTGTAAACCCAATCCTTGTTGCCGGTGTTGTAGGGCGGATCGATGTAGATGACGCGCACCTTGCCGCGATGGGTGGCGCGCAGCAGGCGCAGCGAATCGAAGTTATCGCCCTCGATGATCAAGTTGCGACAGGATTGAACCGGTGCGGTGGGATGCGACCCCGCGGGGTAGGACCATTCGGCCACCGGACGCGGCAGCACGACATTAGCGTTTGCCGCCCGGTCGCGCTCGATGGCGTTGGCTTCCCAATACAGGCCAAGCTTCTGCCGCGTCAGGTGCTCCACCAGCAGGCGGCGCAACTGGGGGGCGTCAAGCGAGGCCAGTTGCGCGAGCAGGTCGGTGGGTCTAGGGTTCATGCGGCTCATGCAAACTGGCGAAAAAAGTCGGCGCTAGCGGTACGGCAAGCTTCGCCAGCGGAAGGTGCAATTCAGCGAATATTAATTTCCCCCCGCCGGTTCTTTGCCTCGGCCACTTCGTCGGCTGTGGCGACGACCGGCTCGCGCTCGCCTCGGCCAGCACTTTCGATCTGCGTTGACGGAATACCGACCGACATCAAGGTGGCGCGTACCACCTCGGCGCGCTTCTTCGACAGGGCGTCATTGTCTTCCAGCGTACCGACGCGGTCGGTATGGCCGATGGCGACAATCTCGGGCGCGGCGCGGCCGGCAGCGGCCTGCTTGACCTGCTCCAGCACCGGCATCGACGCGGGCGTCAGTTCATCGGTGCCGCTGATGAAATACACGGTGAAGGACACCGGCCGCCGCGGCTGGGCGCCGAGCGCGTCGCCGTAGCGCAGCGTTACTCCGGCGGCGTCGGTCTGGCTGGTGGCAATGGCGCCACGACTGCCGACAGCGGCGGCGGCGAAGGCCGCGTCGAGCCGCTGCTCGCCGGCGGCCGACTTGACCACCACCGCACCGGTCTTGCCTTCCGGGTCGGGCAAGAGGACAACGCGATCGGGGGATTCCTGGGTGAAGATGCCGTAGAGGATGACGGCCAGTGCAATGAGTCCGATGTCCATGTCAGTCTCTCCGGTCGGCGGCTTCGAGCACGAACTCGGTGCCGCGCACGCCCAGCGTCAGGGTTGGAGTGCGGAAGGCAACCGTGTCGGGCGAAGCCTTGGCGATCTTGCCCGAGATGACGGCCAGCGTGCCGCGCTTCAGCGTGGCGTCGATGGCGCCGGCATGGGTGGTCGGGTCGAAGGCGAACATGTTGATGGCCAGCGTGGAGTTGGGGCCGGCGGACAGCAGGGTGCTGTCGCGCAGGGTGATGCCAACGCTGCCGTCAGCGCCAGTCAGCACGCGGTCGGCGGCGAACACTTTCGCCCCTGGCGCGGCGGCGATCTTCTGCCCGGCGTGTTCGATGGTGACGGTACCCTTGGCGGTCTTGACGGTACCCACCGCGGCCTCTTCGGCCGCGACAGTGCCGGCCAGGCATGCCAGCAGGGCAATGACGCCAGGTTTTACGATGGATTTCAGCATGATCAGCTCCGGTTTCAGTTGAGGCCCAGCAGTTCGACTTCGAAGACCAGCGTAGCGTTGGGCGGAATGACGCCGCCGGCGCCGCGCGCGCCATAGCCAAGCGCGGGCGGGATGGTGAGTTTGCGCACGCCGCCGACCTTCATGCCTGACACACCCTGATCCCAACCGGCGATGACCTGGCGGGCGCCAAGCGCAAACTCGAAGGGCTCGTTGCGATCCTTGCTGGAATCGAACTTGGTGCCATCGACAAGCCAGCCAGTGTAATGCACGGAAACGCCCAGACCGGCGGTAGCTTCGGCGCCCGTACCCTCGGTGATTTCCTCGATGATCAGGCCGCTGGCGGTGGTGGTAGTGGACATGGGGGGTTACCTTTCAGATGGTGTAATCGGGGGGTGCGCCCAGCAAAGCTAGCGCGGCGGGGTTGAAAAGCTGCTCGACCGCGTCCGGCGGCAGCGGTGTGGAAAAGAGGAAGCCCTGATATTGGCGGCAACCGAGCTTGTCGAGCGCGGCCCGCTGTTGTTCGGTCTCGACGCCCTCGGCCAGTACGCTCAGCTCCATCGCGCGCCCCAGCCCGATGATGGCGTTGACGATGGCGGCGTCATCATGATCGCTACAGAGATCGCGCACGAAGGACTGGTCGATCTTGAGCTTGTGCACCGGCAAGCGCTTCAGGTGGTTGAGGCTCGAATAACCGGTGCCGAAATCGTCGATGGCCAGGCGCACGCCCATGGCATCCAGCTCGCGCAGCGTGGCGACGGCGCCATCGAGGTCGTGCATCAGCGTGGACTCGGTGATTTCGAGTTCCAGCAGGTGGGCCGGCTGGCCGGTCTCGACCAAAATGGCGCGGATGCTATCAACCAGGTCTTTCTGCCGAAACTGACGCGGCGACAGATTCACTGATACGGGCACCTGCGGCAGGCCGGCGTCCTGCCAGCGCCGATTCTGGCGCAGCGCCTCGCCCAGCACCCAGGCGCCGATGGGCACGATCAGCCCGGTTTCTTCCGCCAGCGGAATGAAGTCGGCGGGTGGAATCAGGCCGCGCTCGGGATCGTTCCAGCGCAGCAGGGCTTCCAGGCTGCACACCCGCCGCGTTTCCATGTCGATCAGCGGCTGGTAGTGCAGCAGTAGATGGCCGGATTCGATGGCCTGGCGCAGGCGCTGTTCGAGCGAAAAGCTGCGCTCGGCTTCTTCGTTCAGCCGCGCGGTGAAAAATTCGTAGGTGTTGCGCCCGCGCGCCTTGGCGTGGTACATGGCCGTGTCGGCGTTCTTCATCAGTTGCAGGGGCGCCGTGCCGTCTTCAGGATAGATGGCGATGCCGAGCGAAGGCGTCGCCCGCAGCAGGTGGCCTTCGATGTCGACGGCCGCCGCCATCGATTCGATGATCTTCTGCGCGACCACGGCCGCGTCCTGGCTTGCCTCGACGCCGCTCATGACGATAACGAATTCGTCACCACCGAGACGCGAGACCGTATCGACCGCGCGCACCACCGCATTGAGGCGCGAAGCGACGTGCTTGAGCAGTTCGTCGCCGATGGCGTGGCCGAGGGTATCGTTGATGGCCTTGAAGCGGTCGAGGTCGAGAAAGATCACGGCGACACGCTGGTTTTGCCGCGCTGCCTGAGTGATTGCCTGTTCAAGGCGGTCGTGCAGCAGCGTGCGGTTGGGCAGACCGGTCAGGCCGTCGTGGTGGGCGATATGCCAGATGCGCTGTTCGGCCTGCAAGCGCTCGAAAATCTCGGCCTGCAACTGCTGATTGGCGCTGGATAGCTCAGCGGTACGGTCGAGCACGCGCTGTTCGAGTTCGTCGTTGGCCTGGCGTAGCGCCCGCTCGGCCGAGTGGCGCTCGGTGACGTCCTCGAATATCCAGACGACATCCATGCTGTCGCCCCCACCTTGGCTGCCACCGCCGGCTTGGCGGCCGGTGGCGCGCACCCAAATGTCGTGGCCATCCTTGCGGCGGCAACGGATTTCGGTAATCACCGTTTCACGCGCCGCGATACTTTGGCTGGCCCAATCGCAGAAACGGTTGAATTCGGCCTCGCTCGGGTGCAGTTCGCGCATCGAGTTGCCGACCAGTTCACCGGCCTCGTAGCCGAAAATCTCATCGAAGCGGCGGTTGCAGCGTTGCACCATGCGGTCGCGCATGAAGGCGATGCCGACGGCGGCGTTGTCGAAAATCGCTTCGAGTTCCATCCGCGATTCCTCGACGACCTCGCGCAGGCGACGCCGCTCGGTCACGTCTTCCATGATCCAGATCGTGCCGCTTTGCGGGTGGCGGGGATCGATCGCCTTGGCCGATATTTGGCACCAGAATATCGAGCCATTCTTGCGCTGCATCCGGACTTCGGTGCGAAAGGCTTCTCCGGCCGCCAGCTTCGGCCCCGCATCATGGCCGAGCGCCTCGTAGTCGGCCTTGTTGCGGTAAAGCATGGTGGCGGGATGGCCCAGCAACTCGCCGAGCGTATAGCCGAATAGCTCGGCAAACAGGGTGTTGCCCTGCATCAGCATCCGGTTGCGGGTGAACAGGATGCCGACGGTGGCGTTGTCGAGAATGGCACGCAGTTCCAGCAGCGTCTGCGACGCCGCCATTACCGCCGACCGCCCTATCGGGTCATGCTGCACGCGGGCAGACGTCAGCCGCTGATGGCCTTGGTGATCAGCGGCACCAGCGGTTCGGGCAGCTTGAGTTTGCCGGAGAGCGCGAATTCGTGGGCGGCGTCCGACATTTTCTTCCAGGTTTTGCGGACGATTTCGATCCACTTTTCTTCGCTGTAATCGGGCTTGGCGCCGGCGAAAGTCAGCATGTAGTGCTCGATGAAGACCAGATCGGCCACGTCTTCGAGCGTCTGCGTCTCGGGATTGACCTTGAGCCCCTTTTTGCCGACGGCGGTTTTGACGCGCTCGATCATGGCCTCGCCTTGTTCACCCTGGTAGCCGGCCTGCTTCATCAGTTCGCCGGCGGTTTCCGCCTGCGATTTGTACAGGCCCGTGCGCCATTGCAGGTAGCCGGTACGGTCCATCGAATAGCTGTTGCGCGGCACCTTCCAGCGCTGGATGTGCTGCGCGCGCACCGCCAGTTGTACGGCTTCGGAGGCGTCCGGGGCAAAACGCTGGAGCATTTCGCTCATGCGTTTGGCGTAGAGTAGTTCCTTCGGCTGGCCTTCGTCGCTGTTCGGATCCTGGGCGTTGGCGGCGTCGAAGAGTGCTATGGCGCGCTGAAAAAGGTCGTTATCGGTCATGGTCAATCAATCCTCATGGGGTAATTGTAGGGAAATCCGTGGTGTCTTTCTTGGTGTCCACGGATTATAACGAGGACACGGCAGCCGCGTGCCCGCGGCCGCGTCGCTCAGCTTGAGCGGCAATCGACGAGCATCAGCGTGATGTCGTCGTGGGGGTCTTGGTCGTCGAGATGCCGTTGCAAGGCTTGTCGAACGGCATCGATGCGGCGGCCAGGGCTGCTCGCGGCAAATGCGGCCTCGATGCTGGCCAGGCCAAAGCCTTCACCGGCGGCGTTTTCGGCTTCGAGCAGTCCATCGGAATACAGGGCCAGTTGCGAGCCAGGCGTCCAGGCGAAGTGTTCCGTTCGCGCCATTTCCTCGTCGAAATCGACAATACCCAGCGGCAGGCCAGCCGACTCCAGCGAGCGTTCCACCACGCCGTCGGGCCGCAGCAGCAATACCGGCGGCACGCCGCCGATCCAGGCTTGGCCGGTGCATGTCTGTTCGTTGATCATCAGCAGCGCGGCCGCAACGAAGCGCGATGGCGGCAGTCCCTGCTGCAACTGTTTGTTAATGCGGGTGACAATAACCTCAAGCTTCACCCCCCAGAAAACCAACTCGTAGAACAGCGCCAGTACCGGCACGGTGCTGATCGAGGCCGCCAGGCCATGGCCGGTGGCATCGGCCAGCATGATGCAGAGTTCGCCGGTGGGGGCGCGGGCCGCCCCGATGACGTCGCCCGAAACCTGGGCCGCCGGCAATATCCAGTGGTGAACCGCGGGATCGTCAAGACCATCCCGCTTGAACTGGCGCATCAGGATTTCGGCAGCCAGCCGGTTTTCGGATTCCTGGGCTTCGTGATAGGCGCGCAGACGGTTATTGGCTTCACCCAGATGGCGATGGGTATCGATGGCCCGCGTCAGCGAGCGCAATTTCGCCTGCAGAATGACAAAATTGAGCGGCTTGGGCAGGTAGTCGTCGCCACCGGCGTTGAGGCCGGCGACCAGATTCTCTTCCTTGTCGAGCGCGGAAAGAAACACCACCGGGGTCCAGCGGTCGCCGCAGAGTTGCTTGATCTGGCGGGTGGCCTCGTAGCCATCCATCACGGGCATCATCACGTCCATGAGGACGAGATCGGGAGCCTCGCGCTCAAAACAGGCAACGGCTTGGGCGCCATCCTCGGCCAGGACAACCTGATGGCCCAGTTTCTTGAGAAAGACCTGGACGATCTGACGATTGGTGGCCGTGTCATCGACCACCAACACCTTGAGGGGGCGGCCCAGCGGAACTGTAGTTTCGTTCATGGGGCGAAAGTATAGCCGCTGACCTATGTCTTTAGTCGAGTTTTACGACTATGACACCGGCCCGGTCCGGCGCGGCGCGGTGCTCAGCCGCAGCGACCCGTGTCGCAGCCCGCCGGCGGCGCATCGGGCACGCCAAGCTTTTTGAGGATGGTATCCATCGGGCAGAACTGGGTGAAGCCGCTCTGGAACAGATTGGCGCCGACGAAGAGGGTGAACCACAGCCAACTCATGTTTGCCAGATTAACCTGACCCATGACATGGGCGAGGATCAGCGACAACATGATGAAAAAGCCGGCGACGATGCGAACGATGCGATTGACGGTCACGAATGCCAGTTGCGAAACTCGGGCGGTTCTTCATGGCCGCGAAGTAGAGCACGGGAATCACTACCAGCGTCAGCAGGGTTGACACGAAAATGCCGAAAATCAGGCTGATGGCCAGCCCCGAGAAAATCGGATCGTCGAGGATAAACAAGGCGCCCAGCATCGCCGCCATCCCGGTGAGCGCGATGGGCTTGGCGCGAATGGCGGCGGATTCTATCACCGCCTGCGCGAAGTCCATGCCACCGGCAACCTGGTCGTTGATGAAGTCGACCAGCAGAATGGAGTTACGCACGATGATGCCGGCCAGCGCGATCATGCCGATCATCGAGGTGGCGGTAAACTGCTCGCCGAGCAGGGCATGACCGGGCATGACGCCGATGATGGTGAGCGGAATCGGCGCCATGATGATGAGCGGCACCAGATAGCTTTTGAACTGCGCCACCACCAGCAGGTAGATCAATATCAGGCCGACGGCGTAAGCGATGCCCATGTCGCGGAAGGTTTCGAAGGTGACTTGCCACTCGCCATCCCATTTCAGCGCGTAACCGGCGTAGGGGTCGAGCGGCTGCTTGATGAAATATTCGCCCAGCGTGCCCCCTTCCGCCAACTGCATGCCATTGACCTTGGCGCGGATGTCGAACATACCGTAGAGCGGCGAGTCGAGCTTGCCGCCCATGTCGCCGAAAACATAGACGACGGGCAGCATGTCCTTGTGGAAGATCACCTTGTCGCGGGGGATCTTCTTCGTTTCGACCAGCTCGGAGATCGGCACCATGTTGCCGCCGTAGGCCGCCATCGCCCGCACCTTGAGCTTGAGCAACTGGTCGAGCGAGTCTTGCCGCTCGGCCGGCAGGTTGATGCGCACGGGAATCTCGTACTTGGCGTCGTTGCCATGCACTGGAATCACATCCTCGCCCGCCAGGCCCATGCGCACGGTCTCGACAATATCTTTTTGCGCCACGCCGAGTTGCGCCGCCTTGGCCTGATTGACCCGCAGCAACAGCTTGTCGGCGGCTTCGTCGACCGAATCATCGACGTCGTAGATGTCGGCAGTGCTCTCGAAAGCGGCGCGCACCTGCTTCGCCACGCTGATCTGGCCGGCGTAGTCGGGACCGTAGATTTCGGCGACGATGGGTGACATCACCGGCGGTCCCGGCGGCACTTCGACCACCTTGACGTTGCCGCCGGCCTTGCGGGCAATGGCGACCAGCGCCGGCCGCACGCTCACGGCCACTTCGTGGCTCTTGCGCTCGCGATGATGCTTGTCGACCAGATTGACCTGGATATCGCCCATTTCCGGGCTGGCGCGCAGGTAATACTGCCGCACCAGTCCGTTGAAATTGATGGGGCTGGCGGCACCGGCATAGACTTGGTAGTCGCGGACCTCTTCAACGGTGGCGAGCTGGGCCGACATTTCGCGCAAGACCCGGGCGGTTTCTTCCAGCGGCGTGCCCACCGGCATATCGAGCACCACCTGGAATTCGCTCTTGTTGTCGAAGGGCAGCATTTTCAACACGACCAGCTTGAAGACGCCGAGCGAGACCGAGCCGAAAATCGCCAGAATGATAATGAGCCATAGCTTGCCCCGCGCTGTCCGTCCCGTGCGCTCGTCGAGAAAACGCGGCAACACGCGCTTGAACAGCGTCATCAGGCGCCGGGTTGTTTTATCTTCGGCGTGACCGTGGGCCGTCGGCTTCATCAATTTCAGGGCCAGCCACGGCGTGATGACGAAGGCGATGGCCAGCGAGATGAACATGCCCATCGATGCGTTGATCGGAATCGGGCTCATGTAGGGGCCCATCAGGCCCGAGACGAAAGCCATCGGCAGCAGTGCGGCGATTACGGTGAAGGTGGCGAGGATAGTCGGCCCGCCGACTTCATCGACCGCCGCGGGAATGACCTGCCACAAAGGCTTGTCGGGTTGCAGCGCATTCCAGCGATGGATATTTTCGACCACCACGATAGCATCGTCGACCAGGATGCCGATGGAAAAAATCAGCGCGAATAGCGAAACGCGATTGAGGGTGAAGCCCCACGCCCAGGAGGCGAACAGGGTGGCGGCGAGCGTCAGCGTCACCGCCGTGCCGACGATCACGGCTTCGCGCCGCCCCAGCGCGAACAACACCAGCAGCACGACGAAAGCCGTGGCGAAAACGAGTTTGCCGATCAGCTTCTGCGCCTTCTCCGTCGCGGTTTC
>JAIFMO010000010.1 GCA_020048435.1 Sulfuritalea sp. | reverse complement strand
AGGCGGGCCAGGTGCTGGCGCGGCTTGACCCCAGCGACGCCCGCTTGACGGCAACCCAGGCCGAGGCCAATCGCTCGCTGGCGGCGGCCGAACTCAAGCGCACTCAGGAACTCCGGGCCAAGAATTTCATCAGCCAGGCCGCGCTCGATGCCAAGGATACCGCCGCCCAGGCCGCCGAGGCGCAAGCCGCGCTGGCACGGAACCAGGCGTCCTACACCAGCCTCACGGCCGATGCCGCCGGCGTTGTCGTTGCCGTGCTGGCCGAACCGGGGCAGGTAATGTCGCCCGGGCAGGGCGTCTTCCGCCTGGCCCGCGATGGCGAGCGCGAGGTGGCGATCAACATTCCCGAAAGTCGCCTGGCTGGCCAAAAAGTCGGCGCTAGCGGTACGGTAACGCTGTGGGCCGGCGAGCAAAGCAAGTCCTACAAGGGCGTGTTGCGCGAACTGGCGCCGGCGGCCGACGCCGCCACCCGCACCTTCGCCGCGCGGGTGAGCGTGGTCGATGCCGATGCCGCCATTGCGCTGGGCATGACGGCGACGGTGAGCTTCGCTCAGGCGGGCGGCGAACACATCGTGGTGCCGCTGGCGGCCCTTATCCAGCAGGGCGAGCGCGCTTCCGTGTGGGTCATCGGCAAGGGGAACGTCCTTGCCCAGCGGGTTGTCGAGGTCGCGCGCTTTGGCGATGACGGCGCCGTGCTGAAAGGCGGCCTCGCCATTGGCGAGCGCATCGTCGCCGCCGGCGCGCACAAGCTGACCAACGGCGAAACCGTGCGCGTCGCCGAAAAATGAAAAACCTCAATCTTTCCGAATGGGCGCTGGAGCATCCGTCGATGGTGCTCTATCTGATCATCGTGCTGATGGTCGGCGGCGTTATTTCCTTCTTCCAGCTCGGGCGCGCCGAGGACCCGGATTTCACCTTCAAGGTGATGGTGGTGCGCTCGCTGTGGCCGGGCGCGACGGCGCGCGAAGTGGAATCCGAACTGACCGAGCGCATTGAAAAAAAGTTGCAGGAAACGCCCTACGTCGATGTGATCAAGTCGGCCTCGCGCGCCGGCGAGTCGCTGGTGTTCATCATTCTCAAGGACTACACACCGAAGACCGAGGTGCCCGAATCGTGGCGGCAAGTGAGGAAAAAGCTCGACGACATCAAGCACCAGTTGCCGGCGGGCGTGCAGGGGCCGTTTCCCAACGACGAGTTCGGCGATGTCTATGTGAACATCTACGCCCTGGTCGGCGATGGTTACGACATGGGCCAGTTGCGGCGCGAGGCCGACCGGCTGGCGCGTGAACTGCGCGCCGTGGCCGACGTCAAGAAGGTCGATCTGCTCGGCGTGCAGGATGAAAAGATTTTCGTCGAGGTGGCGCCCGCCAAGTTGGCCAGCCTTGGTATCACCCCGGCACTGGTGGCCGAGGCGCTGGCGAAGCAGAATGCTGTCGCACCGGCCGGCTTCGTCGAAACGGCCACCGACCGCGTGCGCCTGCGCGTGACCGGCGCCTTCGATTCGGTCGAACAGGTGCGCGGCGCCGATCTCGTCGTCGGGGGTCGACACTTCCGTCTCGGCGATATTGCCGAGGTGAAACGGGGACTGGTCGACCCACCCAGCCCGCGCATGCGCGTGGGCGGCAAGGACGCCGTCGGCATCGCCGTGGCGATGGCCCGCGGCGGTAACGCCATCAAGCTCGGCGACAACCTCAAGGCCGACATCGAGCGACTGTCGCGCGACCTGCCGGTCGGCCTCGAAGTAGTCACGGTGGCCGACCAACCGGCGGTGGCGGCGCAAGCGCTCAAGCTTTTCCTGCAAAGCCTGGCCGAGGCCATCGTCATCGTGCTGGCGGTGAGTTTCCTGTCGCTGGGGATGCGCACCGGCATGGTGGTGGCCTTGTCGATTCCGCTGGTGCTGGCGATGACCTTCCTTTTCATGAAGATCTTCGGCATCGATCTGCATCGCATCTCGCTGGGCGCCCTCATCATCGCCCTCGGCCTGCTGGTCGACGACGCCATCATCGCGGTGGAAATGATGGTGGTGAAGATCGAGCAGGGCTGGGAAAAGGCCCGCGCTGCCACTTTCGCCTACACCTCGACCGCCTTCCCCATGCTTACCGGCACGCTGATCACGGCGGCCGGCTTCACGCCCGTGGGCTTCGCCAAGTCGGGCGCCGGCGAATTCGCCTTTGCCATCTTCGCCGTCACCACCATCGCGCTGCTGACTTCGTGGTTGGTCGCCGTGGTGTTCACGCCCTATCTCGGCTACAAGCTGCTCGACGAGAAGGCATTGCGAAAATATGGCGAAGACCATCACGGCGACGTCTATGACACGCCGTTTTACCGCCGCTTCCGCGCGTTGGTGGTGTGGTGCCTGCGCCACCGCAAGACGGTAATCATGCTGACCATCGTGGCCTTCGTGCTGGGCATGGTGGCCTTCAACACCGGCGTGCAGAAACAGTTTTTCCCGCCTTCGTCGCGCCCCGAGTTGCTGGTGGACCTGTGGCTGCCGCAGGGCGCTTCGCTGAAAGCCACCGAGCGTGACGTCAAGCGTGTCGAGGCGCTGCTCAAGGGCGACGAAAACATCGGATATTTCTCGTCATATATCGGCAACGGCGCGCCGCGTTTCTATCTGCCACTCGACCAGCAACTGTTCAACGATAACTTTGGCCAACTGGTGATCGTGACCAAGGGTTTTGACGAGCGCGAGGCGGTGAAGGCGCGGCTGGAGGCGGCTTTTGACGCGCCCGACGGCTCGTGGAGTCACTTGCGGCCGCGCGTGCAGCGGCTTGAGAACGGCCCGCCGGTAGGCTATCCGGTGGTGTTCCGCGTGATGGGCGAGGATGTCGAGACGCTGCGCAAGATCGCCAACGAGGTGGCCGTGATCATGCGCACCAATGCCAACGTTCGCGACGTGCATCTTGACTGGAACGAGAAGGCCAAGAGCGTGAGGGTCGAGATCGACCAGGATCGCGCCCGCGCGCTGGGCGTGTCCAGCCAGGATGTCGCCTTTGCCCTGCAAGCGCACGAGGTCGGCGCGACGCTGACCCAGTATCGCGAGGGCGATCAGTTGATCGACATCGTCTGGCGCGCGCCGGGCGGCAATATGGCTGGCAATGAGGGCGCCGACCGCGGCAAGCTCGACCGTCTGCCCGATTTGCCCGTGCCCGCCGCCGGCGGCACGCGCTGGGTGCCGCTGGCGCAGGTGGCCAAACTCAAGCCGGTGCTGGAGGAAGGCGTCATCTGGCGGCGCGACCGCCTGCCGGCTATCCAGATTCGCGCCGACCTCGCCAATCCCAAGGTGACCGGCCCGACTGCCTCGACGCAGATCGACCCACTGCTGAATGAACTCCGCGCCAAACTGCCGCCGGGCTATCGCGTCGAGATCGGTGGCACCATCGAGGAATCGGGCAAGAATGAAGGCGCGCTGAAGGCCGTCTTCCCGCTGACCATCGTGGCGGTCATCACACTCTTGATGATGCAATTGCAGAGCATCAAGCGCACGGTGATGGCGCTGCTGACTGCGCCGCTGGGTCTGATTGGCGTTGCCCTGGCGCTGATGCTCCTGCAAAAGCCCTTCGGCTTCGTCGCCAATCTGGGCATCATCGCGCTGCTGGGCATGATCCTGCGCAATTCGGTGATCCTGATCGATCAGATCGAGCAGGACGAGACGGCGGGCAAGAGCACCTGGGAGGCCATCATCGGCTCTGCGGTGCGGCGCTTCCGCCCCATCATGCTGACGGCGGCGGCGGCTGTGCTGGCGATGATTCCGCTATCGCGGCAGATCTTCTGGGGGCCGATGGCGGTGGCCATCATGGGCGGGCTGATCGTCGCCACGGCGCTGACCCTGCTGTTTCTGCCGGCGCTCTACGCGACATGGTACAAAGTGAAGGAAGAGTAAAATCAACGGCCCGGCCTTGCGCCGCGCCAAACCGGCCATATATTAGATTGCGCTGATATTCGGAGTAACTCGTCAATGAACCTCGAACAAGCCCGTTTCAACATGGTGGAGCAGCAGATTCGCACCTGGGAGGTGCTGGATCAGGACGTGCTCGACCTGCTTTATGTCGTCAAGCGTGAAGATTTCGTGCCGCCGGCCTACCGCGCGCTGGCATTTGCCGATACCGAAATTTCGTTGGGCCATGGCGCGTGCATGTTCGAACCCAAGATCGAGGCCCACGCGCTGCAATCCTTGCAGCTTGGCGGCCACGAAAAGGTGCTGGAAATAGGCACCGGCTCCGGCTACATGGCGGCTTTGCTGGCGGCGCAGGCGCAACAGGTCTGGAGCATGGAAATCGTGCCGGAACTGGCCGAGATGGCGCGCAACAACCTGACGCGCCACGGTATCAGGAACGTCAATGTCGAAACCGGCGACGGCCTGGCTGGCTTGCCCGGCCACGGCCCTTACAACATCATCATGGTTTCTGGCGCGCTGCCTACCGTGCCGCCAGCGCTGCTGGACCAACTGGCGCCCCACGGCCGCCTTTTCGCCATTGTCGGCGAGGCGCCGGTGATGACGGCGCAGTTGATCACCCGCGCCACCGACAAGGGTTACTCGACCCTCAATCTGTTTGAAACCTGCGTCGAGCCGCTGCGCAACGCGGTGGCTCCGAGCCACTTCATTTTCTAATTTATTTTCTAATTCAACGTCTAACCCATGCAGCAAATTTCCGCTCCCCAACTCAAAGGCTGGCTCGACGACGCCGAGCGGGCCAAGCCCGTGATGATCGACGTGCGCCAACCCTGGGAATTCGATGTCTGCCGCATCGACGGCGCCAAGCCGATGCCAATGAGTTCCATCCCCGCCCGCTACATGGAACTTGATCGCAATGCCGAATTGGTGGTGATTTGCCACCACGGCGCCCGCAGTTACCAAGTCTGCATGTTTCTGGAACAGCAGGGCTTCACCAACGTCAACAACCTCTATGGCGGCGTGGCCGCCTGGGCGCAGCAGGTCGATCCGGCCATGCCTACGTATTGAATAGCCTAGGAAATATCCCCATGAACAAAATCCTCGCGATCCTGCTGGCTACCTGCTTCGGCGCCGGCACGGCCCAGGCCAACGACCTGCTGACGGTCTATCGCGAGGCCGTGTCCTACGACGCGCAGTTCGCCGCCGCCAGGGCCAGCCTGGCCGCCGGCAAGGAAAAGGAAGCGCAGGGACTGGCGGGGTTGCTACCTACCATCGGCCTGTCGTCCAGCACGACATGGAATGACGTCGATTCGCAGCGCCGCACGCCGGGCGCGGCCAGCGTCAACACCCAGTACAACAGCAACGGCTGGACGGTGCAGCTGTCGCAGCCGATCTTCCGCTGGCAAAATTTCATGCAGTACAAGCAGGGCGAGCTCGCCGCCGCCCAGGCCGGCGTGCAATTCGGCGTGGCCAGGCAGGAGTTGATCGTGCGCGTGGCTCAGGCCTTCTTCGATGTCTTGCTGGCCGAAGAGGCGGTTGTCACCGCCAGTGCCCAGAAGACCGCGATTGCCGAGCAGCTCGAATCGGCCAAGCGCAACTTCGAGGTCGGCACCACCACCATTACCGATACCCACGAGGCGCAGTCGCGCTTTGACTTGGCGACAGCGCAGGAGTTGGCGGCGCAGAACGACCTGCTGGTCAAGCGCCAGGCGCTGCAAGCGGTGGCGGGCAAGGAATACGCCAATCTCAAGGGGCTGAAGAGCAGCGTCAAGCTCATCCGCCCGCAGCCGGACGATATCGTCCAGTGGGCCGCGTCGGCCGAAAAAGACGGGCTGACGGTGCGGCTCGGCCAACTCGGTCTCGAAATCGCCACCCGTGAAATCGATAAACAGCGCGCCGGTCATTATCCGACGCTGGATCTGGTGGCGACGCGCGGCCGTAGTTCGGCCACCAACAGCGCCACCCTCGGCGTCGGCAGCGACACCGATAGCACCACCGTCGGCCTGCAACTGGCCATCCCCATCTTCGCCGGTGGCGCCGTTTCCTCGAAGGATCGCGAGGCCGTGGCCCTGCGCGAAAAAGCGCTGGCCGACCTTGAAAACGCGCGTCGCCAGTCGGTGCTGGCGGCCCGCCAGGCCTACCTTGGCGTCACCTCGGGGCTGGCGCAGGTCAATGCCTACGAGGCCGCGCTGGTGTCGTCGCAATCCTCGCTGGAATCGAACAAGCTCGGCTATGAAGTTGGTGTGCGCATCAACATCGACGTCCTTAACGCACAGACCCAGCTCTTCGACACCAAACAGAAGCTCGCCAAGGCCCGCCTCGACACCCTGGCCGCGCTGCTCAAGCTGAAAGCCGCCGCCGGCACGCTGTCCGAGGAAGACGTGGCGGCGATCAACGCACTGCTGGAATAAGCGCCTTCGCCGGGCACAAGCAAGAGAGGAGCAAGTCAATGCTCAACGAATACATGCAGTATGTGAGCCCGGAAGACTACCTGCGGCTTGAAGCGCAAAGTCCGGCGCGGCACGAGTACATTGCCGGCGGAATTTTCGCCATGACCGGCGCCAGCCTGCGTCACAACGTCATTGCCGGCAACCTGTTCGCCGCCCTGCGCGCCCACCTCAAGGCATCGCCCTGTCGCGTCTTCATCGAGGGTGTGAAACTGCATGTGGCCCGCGACAACGCCTATTACTATCCCGACGTGATCGTCAGTTGCGATCCGCGCTTGCAAACTCTGACGGCGAGCGATGGCATTGTCGATCAGCCGACGGTGCTGATCGAGGTGCTGTCGGGGTCCACCGCCGGCATCGACCGCCGCGAGAAATTCATGGCCTATCGCAA
>JAIFMO010000123.1 GCA_020048435.1 Sulfuritalea sp. | reverse complement strand
CAGATACTGATCCAGGAGGAGACGCACATCACCAGCGTCATCGATCCCTGGGCTGGCAGCTACATGATGGAAAAGCTGACGCAGGACATGGCCGACATGGCCTGGGACACGATCCAGGAAATAGAGAAGATGGGCGGCATGACCCACGCCGTCGATTCAGGCTGGGCCAAGCTGCAAATCGAAAAATGCGCCGCCGAGAAGCAGGCGCGCATCGACTCGGGCCAAGACGCCATCGTCGGCGTAAATAAATATCGCCTCGCCGAAGAGGCGCCGGTCGATAGCCGCGAAGTCGACAACCACGCGGTGCGCGAGGCTCAAGTTGCCCGGCTTGGCGAAATTCGCGCCAGTCGCGACGCGGCGGCCGTTCAAAAAGCGCTCGCCGCGCTGACCGTGGCAGCCCGGGAGGGCAGTGGTAACCTGCTCGACCTCGCCGTTCATGCCACGCGCGCGCGCGCCACGGTGGGCGAGATTTCCGACGCGCTGGAGCAGGTCTGGGGCCGCCACCGCGCTACTCACCAGATGGTCTCCGGCGTCTATGGCACCACGCTCGGACAGGACGAGAAAATGCGCGACGAACTTGCCGACTTCAAGGATTGCATCGAAAACTTTGCCGCCGCCGAAGGCCGCCGGCCCCGCATCATGGTAGCCAAGCTCGGTCAGGATGGCCATGACCGTGGCGCCAAGGTTGTCGCCACGGCCTTCGCCGATCTTGGCTTCGATGTCGACATCGGCCCGCTGTTCCAGACAGCAGAGGAGGCCGCGCGCCAGGCGGTGGAAAGTGACGTTCACGCCGTTGGCATCTCAACCCTGGCCGCCGGCCACAAAACCCTGGTACCGCAGTTGATCGAGGCACTGAAGAAGGAAGGCGCCCGCGACATCGTCGTTTTCGTCGGCGGCGTCATACCCCATCAAGACTACGACTTCCTGCGCAAGCAGGGCGTGGCCGGCATATTCGGCCCGGGCACACCCATCCCGCAAGCGGCGCGCGAAGTGCTGCGCGCTATCCGCGCGTCACGGCTGCCGCGTAGCGCCTGAAGCAGGCAAGAAAGACAGGCAGGCTTGCGGCAAGCGTACTCCTGTATTACAGTAGGACGCTCGTTCTTTTCAGGAGACTCTCATGGCCTTGTCCGTCCGCCTCGATCCCTTGCTCGAAAACCGTGTCGAACAAGAGGCGCGGCGCTTGGGGATCACCAAGTCAGAATTCGTCAAGGATGCGCTGGAGCGCGTGCTGGGAATGCGCAATCCCTACGAATTGCTGCAACAGGTTCGCAACGCGGCGGAATATGTGGCTGCCGAGCCGGCAACGACTGACTATTCCGAGAATGTCTCGGCTCGGGTAAAGGCAAAGCTGCGTGCGGAACGTCCTGCTTGACGCCGGCCCGCTAGTCGCCCTGTTCTCGCCGGGCGATCGCTGGCGACTTCACTATGAGCAAGTGATGGCCGATGCGGCGCGGGTGGGTTTGCGCCTGCTGACAACCTGGCCGTGCATCGTCGAGGCTTCGCACCTGCTCGACCCGCCGCGCAACTTCGAGATGCTGCAATGGGTGCAATTGCGCGGCGCCGACGTTTTTCCTTTTGACGTCAGCCACTTGGACGACATGCTGGGCTGGATGCGCCGTTACACCGAGTCGGGCAAGCGCGAAATGGATCTTGCCGATGCTTCGCTTTACTGGTTGGCCTGCGAGACGGGTATCACCGAAGTGATGACCACGGATCGGAACGATTTCGAGCGGTATCGGCTACCCGACGGGCGGGGGTTCGACATTGTCTGATTTGTCCGATGCGGCACTCGTCGATGGCGTGCTATCCCGCAACCGCCGGGCACTGGCCAAGGTCATCACCCTGATCGAGTCAACCCGCGTCGATCATCAGGAACGGGCTCAGTCGGTGCTGGCGGCGCTGTTGCCGCACAGCGGCCGTGCCGTGCGCGTCGGCATTTCCGGCGTGCCCGGCGTCGGCAAGTCCACCTTCATCGAGGCGCTCGGCCTGCACCTGATCTCGGCGGGCCACCGTGTCGCCGTGCTGGCGGTCGACCCATCCTCGTCGGTGTCGGGCGGCTCCATCCTCGGCGACAAGACGCGCA
The DNA here is from genome assembly GCA_020048435.1 of Sulfuritalea sp. Lineage (GTDB taxonomy): Bacteria > Pseudomonadota > Gammaproteobacteria > Burkholderiales > Rhodocyclaceae > Sulfurisoma. The sequence continues at coordinate 4,684 of JAIFMO010000123.1, read as the reverse complement.
TGGAACTGCTTTCGCGCCGCGACGAGGCCTTCATCCGGCCCAGTCCGTCGGCCGGTTCGCTGGGCGGCGTCGCCGATAAAACGCGCGAGGCGCTGCTGGCCTGCGAGGCGGCCGGCTACGACGTGATCATCGTCGAGACCGTCGGCGTCGGCCAGTCGGAAACGGCCGTGGCCGGCATGACCGACAGCTTCGTGCTGCTGCAACTGCCCAATGCCGGCGATGACCTCCAGGCCATCAAGAAGGGCATCGTCGAACTGGCCGACATCGTGGTGATCAACAAGGCCGACATCGACCCGCTCGCCGCCGCGTCCGCCGCCGCGCAAATGCGCGCGGCGCTGGCCATGCTGCGGCCCTCGTCAGCCGCCTGGCGGCCGCCCGTTCTCAATGCCAGCGCTTCACGCGGCGAGGGCATCGCCGAATTCTGGTCCGCCATCGAGGCGCATCGCGCGGCGCTGACCGCCGTCGGCGCGCTGGAGACAAGGCGACGGCGGCAGGCGGTCGACTGGATGTGGCAATTGATCGATTCCGGCTTGCGCGCGCGCTTCCGCAACCATCCGGCCGTGACGGCCGCCTTGCCGCAACTGACTCACGCCGTAGAATCCGGCGCAAGCACCCCGACCGCCGCCGCCCAACAATTGCTCGGCTGCCTGAGTCAGAATCTAGGTCAAGCTTACAAAGCAGCGAACCACGATTGAAAAGGAATTCCCGGCATGCATGAAATCATCGAGCAACTGGACAAGCAACGCGAACTGGCTCGCCTCGGCGGCGGCCAGCGGCGCATCGACGCCCAGCATACGAAAGGCAAGCTCACCGCGCGCGAGCGCATCGAATTGCTGCTGGACGATGGCACTTTCGAAGAGTGGGACATGTTCAAGGAACACCGCTGCGTCGACTTCGGCATGGCCGACAACAAGATTCCGTCGGACGGCGTCGTCACCGGCTACGGCACCATCAATGGCCGCATGGTGTTCATTTTTTCGCAGGATTTCACCGTCTTCGGCGGCGCACTGTCGGAGGCCCACGCCGAAAAAATCTGCAAGATCATGGACAAGGCCATGCAGGTCGGCGCGCCGGTGATCGGCCTCAACGACTCGGGCGGCGCTCGCATCCAGGAAGGCGTGGCGGCGCTGGGGGGTTACGCCGAAGTGTTCCAGCGCAATGTCATGGCCTCGGGCGTGGTGCCGCAAATTTCGCTGATCATGGGCCCCTGCGCCGGCGGCGCGGTCTATTCGCCGGCGATGACCGACTTCATCTTCATGGTCAAGGACACTTCCTACATGTTCGTCACCGGGCCGGAAGTGGTTAAGACCGTGACCCACGAGGAAGTGACGGCCGAAGAACTGGGCGGCGCGGTGACGCATACATCGAAGAGCGGCGTGGCCGACCTCGCCTTCGAAAATGACGTCGACGCACTGCTGATGCTGCGCCGCTTCATCAACTACCTGCCGCTCAACAACAGGGAAAAACCGCCGATCCGGCCAACCAGCGATCCGGCCGACCGCCTCGACATGAGCCTCGACACGCTGGTGCCGGACAACCCGAACAAGCCCTACGACATCAAGGAACTCATCATCAAGACGGTCGACGATTCCGACTTCTTCGAGATCCAGCCTTGCCACGCCAGCAACATCGTCATCGGTTTTGCCCGCATGGAAGGCCAGACGGTGGGCATCGTCGCCAACCAACCGATGGTGATGGCCGGCTGCCTCGACATCAAGTCATCGATCAAGGCTGGTCGCTTCGTGCGGTTTTGCGACGCCTTCAACATTCCCATCGTCACCTTCGTCGATGTGCCGGGCTTCATGCCGGGCACGGCGCAGGAGTACGGTGGCATCATCAAGCACGGCGCCAAGCTGCTTTACGCCTACGCCGAATGCACCGTGCCGAAAGTCACCGTCATCACGCGCAAGGCCTACGGCGGCGCCTACGACGTGATGGCCTCGAAGCATTTGCGCGGTGACGTCAACTTTGCCTGGCCGACCGCCGAGATCGCGGTGATGGGACCGAAAGGCGCGGTGGAAATCATCTTCCGCGAGGAGAAAGGCGACCCCGTGAAGGTGGCGGCGCGCGAGGCCGAATACAAGGCCAAGTTCGCCAACCCCTTCGTCGCCGGCGCCCGCGGCTTCATCGACGACGTCATCCAGCCGCACGAGACGCGCAAGCGCATCTGCCGCAGCCTGGTGATGCTGAGAAACAAGAAAATCGAAAATCCGTGGCGCAAGCACGGCAACATTCCGCTGTGATCGCCGGGGAGGACGCATAAATGTTCAAGAAAATCCTGATTGCCAACCGCGGCGAAATCGCCTGCCGCGTCATCAAGACCGCCCACAAGATGGGTATAAGTACCGTTGCCGTCTATTCCGAGGCCGACTGCGACGCGCTGCACGTCGAAATGGCCGACGAGGCCGTCTGCATCGGCCCGGCCGCGTCGAAGGAAAGCTACCTGGTGATGGACAAAATCATCGCCGCCTGCAAGCAAACCGGCGCCGAGGCGGTGCATCCGGGCTACGGCTTCCTGTCCGAGAACGAGGAATTCTCGCGCCGGCTTGAAGAAAACGGCATTATCTTCATCGGCCCCAAGCATCATTCGGTTGCAGCCATGGGCGACAAGATCGCCTCGAAAAAGCTGGCGCTGGTGGCGAAAGTCAATACCATCCCCGGCCACAATGAGGCCATCGCCACGCCCGAAGAGGCGGTTGCCATTGCTCGCGGCATCGGCTACCCGGTGATGATCAAGGCCTCGGCTGGCGGTGGCGGCAAGGGCCTGCGCGTCGCCTTCAACGACGCGGAAGCGCACGAAGGCTTCGCCTCGTGCAAAACCGAAGCGATGAATGCCTTCGGCGACGACCGCATCTTCATCGAGAAATTTGTCGAAGAACCGCGTCACATCGAAATCCAGGTGCTCGGCGACGCCCATGGCAACTGTGTTTATCTGCACGAACGCGAATGCTCGATCCAGCGCCGTCACCAGAAAGTCATCGAAGAAGCGCCCTCGCCCTTCCTCGATGAAAAGACCCGCAAGGCAATGGGCGAACAGGCCGTGGCGCTGGCGCGGGCCGTGACTTACCAGTCCGCCGGCACTGTCGAGTTCGTCGTCGGCAAGGACAAGTCGTTCTACTTCCTCGAAATGAACACGCGCTTGCAGGTTGAGCACCCGGTGACCGAGTGCATCACCGGGCTTGATCTGGTGGAACTGATGATCCGCGTTGCCGCCGGCGAGAAACTGCCCTTCACGCAGGATGAAATCAGGCGCGATGGCTGGGCGATGGAATGCCGCATCAACGCCGAAGACCCGTTCCGCGGCTTTCTGCCGTCGACCGGCCGGCTGGTGAAATTCATGCCGCCGGCGGCCAGCGACGGCGTGCGGGTCGATACCGGCGTCTATGCAGGCGGCGAGATTTCGATGTACTACGATTCGATGATCGCCAAGCTGATTGTGCACGCCGCCACCCGCGAGCAGGCCATCGCGAAGATGCGCGACGCGCTGAACGCTTTCGTCATTCGCGGCGTGTCCAGCAACATCGCCTTCCAGGCCGCGCTGATGCAGCACCCGCGCTTTGTTTCCGGCGACTTCAACACCGGCCTCATCGCCGAGGAATATCCCAAGGGCTTCAACGCCGCCGACGTACCGCACGACGATCCGGCCATGCTGGTCGCCGTCGCCGCCGCCATGCACCGCCAGTACCTCGCCCGCAACGCCCACATCAGCGGCCAGATGCCGGGCCACGAGTACCGCCCGGGCGCAAACTTCGTCGTCCGCATCGATGAAGGCGCCGATCATGAGCTCAGCGTTACCCTGGCGACGGGCGGCTGGGACGTGGTCTTCGCCGGCCAGCGCTACGCCGTCCGCAGCGACTGGCAGTTCGGCCAGGAGCTTTATCAGGGCACCATCAACGATGAACCCTTCTGCATGCAGGTCGAGCGCCACGGCCACAAGTACCGCCTGTTCCACTGGGGCACGCGCGCCGACGTCATGGTGATGACGGCCCGCGCCGCCCACCTGCAGGCGCTGATGCCGAAGAAGTCGCCGCCCGATATGTCGAAATTCCTGCTGTCGCCGATGCCGGGCCTGCTGACCCACATTGCGGTGACCGCCGGCCAGGAGGTCAAGGCCGGCGAGGTGCTGGCCCGGATCGAGGCCATGAAAATGGAAAACGTGCTGCGGGCCGAGCGCGACTGCGTGGTCGAGAAACTGCTGGCCAACGCTGGTGAGAGCCTCGCGGTGGATCAGGCCATCATCGCCTTCGCCTGAAAAAGTCGGCGCTAGCGGTACGGCAACCGACAAGGGAATTCGGCGAGGGTCGGCACTGCGGTAGCGCTACCTATAGGTACTGACATGATGGGGTGTGACGTGCAAGGCTTTCTGGCGGACGCTGATATTTTCCCGTGCGAAATCAGCGATTGACCGGCGGCCAGGGTAGAAGATACTCCCGCATATCGCGTTGAAACTCCTATCCTTCGGTGGAAGACTGGCGCGCTGCGGGCGCTGTGAAGCCTTGTTTACCTTCGATGATCGAAAATTTGCACGGCGCGCAAACAAACTGGCGAAATCACCGCGCGTCAGCATTCCCGATATCGGCAATTGACACGCACCAATGATGCGCATAAAGTTTGCGCATTAAAGGAAAAGGAGAGAGTATGAGCGCCGTTCCCAAGAAAGCCGCCAACCTCAGCATACGGGCCG
>JAIFMO010000174.1 GCA_020048435.1 Sulfuritalea sp. | reverse complement strand
CCGCCGCGTTATGAGGGCAGCCCGGTGCTCGCGCAACCGAAACTGTTCATAACTGAGACCTGTGCATAACGGCCAGAACCAGCCAGCTACCCCCTCTCCAGACCGGACGCCCGAAGGACTGCTTCACGTTTGAAACCTTCCAGAGGGGCAATTCCGGCTCATCGGCCACTGCGGACCTTGAGCCTCTGATCCAACTCGGCCAGCAATGCGGCGATCAGCTGTCGGTCAGCCGAAAGTGAAAATAATCAAGAACATCTAAGTCGAAGTGTCTATGATGAAAAGACCACCCTGGCGGAAAAAACCTTGTCCCAAGCCACCATTCTGATCGTCGATGACGAACCCGCAAATCTGTCCGTGCTCACCCATGTGTTGCAGGCGCAGTACCGGGTGCGGGCCGTGAATTCCGGCGAGCGGGCCTTGCAGGTCGCTGCGACGGTTCCACGTCCCGACTTGATCCTGCTCGATGTCATGATGCCGGGCATGGATGGCTACGCCGTACTGGCCCGCCTCAAGAGCCACCTCGCCACCTGTGACATTCCGGTCATCTTTGTCACCGCCATGGATAGCACCGAGGATGAGCAACATGGTCTGGAACTCGGCGCGGTGGATTACATCACCAAGCCCTTGCGGCCAAACCTTCGATTGCCCGGCTGAAACTGGAAAACTGCCGTCTCACCAGCACCGACTCTTTGGTGGCGCTCGATTTCGGCGGCTACCTGAAAGGCGTGGCGCTCGACCGCGCAGCGGCAATCTTCAAGGCGCGCGGCATCGGCAACGCGCTCATCAATATCGGCGGCAATGTGCTGGCGCTGGGCAGTAAGGGTGGCCAGCCCTGGCGCGTCGGCATCCGCCATCCGCGCCCAGATCAAGTCGGCGGCGCACCGCTGGCCACGCTGGAACTGCGGGATGGCGAGGCCATCGGCACATCGGGCGACTACCAACGCTTTTTCGAACTGGATGGGCACCGTTATTGCCACCTGATCGACCCGCGCAGCGGCGCGCCGGCCACCGGCACGCAAGCCCTCACCGTGCTGATTCCGCCGGGTGCGGATGCCGGCATGCGCTCGGACGTGCTGTCCAAGCCTTTGTTCATCGCCGGTGCCGACTGGCCGGCACTCCAGAAAAAACTCGGCGTAACCCAGGTATTGCGCGTTGATGCTGCCGGAAAAATCAGCGCCACCGCCGCCATGCAGGCACGCTTGAAATTCGAGTCAAAAGAGCAAGATGTACGCGTTGTCGAGTGAAGCAGCAATACCCTAGAGAACTGCGGTCACGCTGATTTGGCGCGCAGCTTGGGTGCAATTGAAGATGTTGGTCGTCCCCTCCCCTTCAAGGGGAGGGCTGGGGTGGGGATGGGGAGTTCCAACCCCCTTAATATTTATGTACGAGATTTAACTCGCAAGCGCTGGATCAAGTTGACGGTTTTTGCTGTCAGAACGCCGAACTGTCCGCCCAGCGCATGGATCGCCCCGCGCTTGTCGCCGCGCAAGTGGAGTTGCACGACCTGCGCCGCGCACTGATGGAATTCTGCATGGGTAGTCCGCAAGGCTTCAAAGTCAGCATTGCCAGAAAACTGGCTGCCGTCTCCATAAATCCAGCCACCCAACCCGCATTTATCGTCACGGCCGACGATCGCCGGGTCGAGTTTCTCTCCCTGACCAGCCATGAATTCGCGCAATTTACTTTTCCATGCCATATGCGCGCGCAGCACAGCATCGAAATCCAGCCCCGGGATACCTTGCTTACCTTCAGAAGTGGGCGCAGATAATTGCCGGGGTGTAAATGACCGCAATACCGGCCCCAGAAAGTTCTTACCCTGGCTTTGCACAGAGTTCAGCTTGAACACGCCGACAGTGCGCACCAGACCTTGCGCTTGCTCTTCCAGGCTCTCGGCCGCCGCTGCCGCTTCCTCGACCAGGGCCGCATTCTGTTGCGTCACCTCGTCCATCTGGCCGACGGCGTGCGTTACCTGCTCGATGCCGTGAGACTGCTCGTCGCTGGCATTGCTGATTTGCGTGACCAGGCTGGCGACGCGCTGGAAACTGTCCACGACTTCACTCATGGTCTGGCCAGCATCGCGCACCAATTGCGCGCCGCCCTCGACCTTGGTCAGGGACTCGCCGATCAGCGTCTTGATTTCCTTGGCAGCGGTGGCGCTGCGTTGCGCCAGATTGCGCACTTCGCTGGCGACGACGGCAAAGCCGCGCCCCGCATCGCCGGCGCGAGCGGCCTCGACGGCGGCGTTGAGGGCGAGGATGTTGGTCTGAAACGCGATGGAGTCGATCACCCCGACGATATCGGCGATCTTGGCTGAACTGCGTTGAATATCGTCCATGGTTGCCACGACCTTGCCAACCATGTCGCCACCGCGCCGCGCCACGTCATTGGAGGTACGCGCCAATGCGTTGGCCTGACGGGCGTTTTCTGCATTGTTGCGCACGGTGGCGTTGAGCTCTTCCATCGAAGAGGCGGTTTCTTCAAGGCTGCTTGCCTGCTCTTCGGTGCGACTCGACAGATCCTGGTTACCGGCGGCGATTTCCTTGGCTGCCGTATCGATGGATTCGGAAGACTCCTTGATGCTGGTCACCACCTCCCGTAGTCGCTGCACAGTCGCATTGGTGTCGTCCTTAAGTTGCCCCAGGGCGCCCTGGTAGTCCACTTCGATGGATTGCGTCAAGTTGCCTTGCGCCAGCGCATTCAAGACTCGTGCAACATCTGCCAACCCCTGTGCGGTCATGTCGAGCAAACGATTGAGACCCGTGGTCAGTTTCAGGAAGAAACCTGTTTTGTCGTCAAGCGTCAGTCGTTGGGCAAAGTCCCCATGAGCAGCCGCGCTGACAATTGCCTCCACTTCGCGTTCCACGGCCAGTTCGGCCGTCCGGTCAACCCACTGTGTGACACGCCCGAGATAATGGCCGGCATCATCGCGCACCGGCGCCACGGTGAGGCTTAGGTCGCGTTCCGCCACGCGGATATCCAGATTGCGCGGCGCGTCCAGTACTTGCAGGAAGGTCTGGCGCGAGGCCTCGTCCTCGAAATAGCGCGCGAGGCCTCCGCCCATCATGCCGTCAATACTGAAGCCGGGATGCCGCACGGCAATCGCCGGGGCCATGATCCCCCACAGCGCACGTGCTGCCTGGTTCATGTAGATCAACTGATTGTGGTCATTGGAAACGGTCACGGGCATCGTGACGCTGTTCAAGGCAGATACCACGCGCGAGGTTGCCACGGCAACCCGCTGGGTCTCGGCCATCTCGAACCCGGCACGCGTCTGCATCGACTGCAGTCCCTGCTGTAATTTGCCGATTTCATCGTCCCGCGTGATGTCGATCGCCTGCGAGTAATCGCCTTGCCCGATATGGCGCAGCACCTCAATGGCACCACGCAGATCACGGCGAATAGCGCGCACCAGCCAGAGCGAAAGGCCCAACCCGAGCACGAATAGCATCGCCAACATGGCGCTTTGGCCATTGCGTGTGGTGGCGAAGCGCTCTTGCGAGTCGTTCATTTCCTGCTGGCCGTGCTGCACGTGGTATTCGCGCAGCTTTTCGGCCTGGACAATCGCCAGGCGGAAAGCCGGGTCGACTTGCTCGGTGAAGAGTTGCCAGGCCTTCCCGTTGTCGCCTTTGTCGATGGCTTCCGCAGCGGGTAACAAGCCTTCGGCGATGAAGCGACGCTGAATAGCGGTGTAGTCTTCAGCCAGTTGACGGTGTTCATCGCTCTGGACCGTCTTTTGATACGCGCCCCACAAATGGCTAATTTCGGCCGCGCGCTCACGCAGCACTGTCATGTGCCGACCATGGTCGGCACTGCTCACGGTCGGGTCAGGATCGACCCCGATGCCCGAGAGGGCTATCTGCATGCGATTTTCCGCCATGAGCTGGCTGATACGACCGAGCAGGCTGACGCCCTGAAAGCGTTCGTTATAGAGCTGTACCGTGGCCTCGTTGGTGCGCGACAACGCCAGCAGGGAAAGCAGGGACATGACCACGACCAGGGCGCCGAGCATGCCGAGCAAACCGCCGACGCGGGCGCCGATACCCAGATTTTTACGCCACTGCAAACCCTTGACCGCTTGCCCCTGGCAGATGACGAGCCGGCCCTGACGCTGTTCGCGAAATAGTTTGTAAGCGGACTCGTGCGCGTCGATGGCGGCCTGGCTGGCCTTGCGCCGCACCGACAGATAGCCGGTTATCTGGCTGCTTTCCCAGAGTGGCGTGGCGTTGGCAAGCACCCAATAATAGTCGCCATTCTTCGTCCGGTTTTTGACATGGCCCGTCCAGGGGCGACCGGCCTTGAGGGTCTCCCAGAGATCCTTGAAAGCTTCCACCGGCATGTCTGGATGGCGTACCAGATTATGTGGTTCGCCGATCAGTTCGGACGCGGTAAAACCGCTGATATCGATGAAGTCCTTGTTGACGTAGGTAATGATGCCATTGAGATCGGTTTTCGATACGATCAAAGTCTCATCCGTCAAACGGATTTCCCGATCGGTCACGGGCAGATTTATTTTCATGTCCTGCCCCCTTGATTATTTGACCAACCGGAAACCGCCGACCGTGGAGCGCAGTTCGTGAGCTGTCGTCAGCAGTTCTTGCGAAGCCTTTTCGGCTTCCCGGGCCGATTCGACGTTGCCATCGATCAGCCGGGCGATACGTTCCATGTCGCTAGCCACCTGATTTCCCGCCTTGGCTTGTTCGCGGGCCGCTGTGGCAATGTGTTGCGCCATCTCGGCAACCTCGCGGCTAACATTGGTCACGCGCGTGAGGCCCTGTTCGCTTTCGCCAATCAGTGCATTGCCCTGCGCCACTTCGCTCACCGCGCGCGCCATCGACGCCACGGCGCTATCGGTGACACTGCGGATTTCCGCGACCGTCGCTGCAATGTCGCTGGTGCTGGAAGAGGTACGTTCGGCCAGCTTGCGCACTTCATCAGCCACAACCGCGAAGCCGCGCCCCTGTTCGCCGGCGCGGGCGGCTTCGATGGCGGCATTCAGCGCGAGAAGATTGGTCTGGTCGGCGATTTCACGGATCACTTGGGTAATGTCACCAATCTTGGCGATGGCGAGGTCGAGTTCAGAAATGGTGCTGCTCGACTTCTGCACCGCCGTCACCACCCGACCTGTCGCGGTGATGCTGTGATTCATGCTGGCCTGGGCCTGGGCCACCTGGTTCTGCGCGTCATCGGTGGCCGCAGCCGCGGTTCCCGCCGAATCGGCCACGCCATTGACCGATTGGCTGAATTCCTCAGTGGCTGTTGCCACGCTTTGTACCCTGTCGCGCTGCTGCTCGGACTGATCGAGCACGCTGGCCGTCTGCCATTGCACACGGCCCGAACGTTCTTCGATGGCCACGGCGGCGGTATTGATGTGATCGAGGATAACTTTCAAATGCACTTGCATGGCGGCTAGCGCGGTGAGCACCTGGCCGGCTTCGTCGCGTCCGCTGATATCAATTTCGTCCGTCAGATCGCCCTGGGCGATATGGTTGAAGTGTTCGACGATGCGATGCAAGGGCGTCACGATGGCCCGCAGCAGGAAATAGCCCGCAAAAGCCACCAGCAGTAGCGCCATCAGCGTGCCACCGCCACTGAGGATGAGCATCCAGTCATAGCGGTCTACGGCGGCCTGGTTGGCCGCTTCGCCTTGTTTGGCGAGGAAATCCTGCAAGGCTTCACCGCGGGTGGCGACCTCGCGGTAAAGCGGGTTGATGCGGGTAAGCAGCAGCATTTGTGCCTGATCGTAGTGGGCGTCTTTAAGTGCGGTGCGGGCCGCATTCACGCCCTCTGCCGAGAACTTGTCGCGGGCCGCGAAAAATGCCGTGGCCAACACCTGCTCCTCGGCGCCCTTGGGCGATTTTTCATAGGCGGCACGCAAGGCTTCCATGAATTCGCGATTCTTCAGCGTGGCGTCGATGTGCATTTCCATGGGATGGTCATGCATCTTGCTGTAGGGGTTGTCGGGGCTGTGTTGCATGGCCAACATGATCTGGGCGCGGTTGTCGCCCATCCGTTCGACCATGCGTGCGATGGCCACGGCGGGCTTCAGGTGGTCGGTATAAGCCGCCGCCAAGCTGCGGTTTGAAAGGTTCATGCCGATGACACCGATCACCGAGCCGCCCAGAATCAACAAAGCCATCAAGCCCATGATGGTCAGCAGGCGGGCCTTGACCGACAGGCGCTTCAGTAGCGGTACCTGACCATCGAGCTTGGCCTCGCCCCGCCCGACCCGCTGATACAGCGCAGCAGCCGCGCTTATTTCGGCACGGGTGGGCTCGGAACGCACCGACATGTAGCCGATGGTCTGGTCGTTTTCGCGCACGGGGACGACAAACGCCTTGACCCAGTAGTGATCGCCATTCTTGGCACGGTTTTTAACAAGACCGCGCCATGGTCGTCCCGCCTTGACGGTACGCCACAAATCCTCGAAAGCGGCGGGTGGCATGTCGGGATGGCGCACGACGTTGTGGCTTTTGCCCATCAACTCGTCTCGTGAAAAACCTGAAATCTCGACGAAGACATCATTGGCATGAGTAATGACACCCTTGAGATCAGTCTTGGAAACGAGATACTTTCCCTGCGGAAAGGGGACTTCGCGCTGGGTGACGGGCTGATTGTTTTTCATGGCGTTGGAGCGTGCTCGGGAAAGGTCGGGGTGGTGGTGTTATTGAGTAACGGGCAATCATCCGGCCAGTGCTGAATGTCGCTACAGCGGCCAGCGGAGGACTGTGTTTGCGCGCAGAGGACGCAGAACAGGCGATGCACGATCTGAATATCATTCCCATCAGGATTGATGCGG
>JAIFMO010000108.1 GCA_020048435.1 Sulfuritalea sp. | reverse complement strand
CAGCGGTGACGATGGCGGCAATGGGTGGGATCATGCGCTCAGCCCAGCAAGGCCACGGCCTTGACCTGCGCCCAGACCTCGGCGCCCGGCGCGAGTTCCAGCGCGGCGGCGGAACGGCGCGTGAGGCGCGCGAGCAGCGACTGACCATCGGCCTTGGTCTCGGCGCGCGCCAGCAGCAGCGCCGGATGCGCGTCGTCGGCGAGTTCGCGCACCGTCACGCGGAAGTGATTGAGGATGCTGGTGCCGCTCGGTTCTTCACGCGCGAGGCTCACGTCGCGCGCCAGCACGCGCACGCGCAGGCGCTTGCCGACGGGATGGCCCTCGTCGCGCACCCACAGGCTGCCGCCGCGAAATTCGACACGGGCGAGGTGCCATTGGTTATCGATCTCGGCCACGGTCACGTCGAGCACCACGCCGGCATCCTCGCCGAGCCGGATCGGCAGGTCGGCGCGCGCCAGCGTCTCGGCCAGCGGCCCCACCGCAACGACGCGACCGGCGTCAAGCGCAACGAGGTGGTCGGCCAGCCGCGCCACCTCGTCTGGCGCATGGCTGACGTAGAGCACGGGAATCTTCAGTTCCTCGTGCAGTTGTTCGAGATAGGGCAGGATTTCCCGCTTGCGCGCGAGGTCAAGCGCGGCGAGCGGCTCGTCCATCAGCAGCAGGCGCGGTTGCGTGAGTAAAGCCCTTGCAATGGCGACGCGCTGACGCTCGCCGCCGGAGAGGCGGTCGGGCTTGCGGTCGAGCAGGTGGCCGATGCCGAGCAATTCCACCGTGCCCCGAAAGTCGGCGCTGGCAGGACGGCCATTGCGTCGCCGGATGCCGTAATCGAGGTTGCCCTGCACCGAGAGGTGCGCAAACAGGCTCGCCTCCTGGAACACATAGCCCAGCGGCCGGCGATGCGTTGGCAGGAAAACTTTTTCGTCCTGCCAGACTTCGCCGTCGAAGACCAGCCGTCCATCGGGCACCTGCTCCAGCCCGGCAATGGCGCGCAGCAGCGTGGTCTTGCCAGAACCCGAGTGACCGAACAGCGCGGTGATGCCAGACGATGGAAGGGACAAATCCACATCCAGTGTGAAGCCGGGATAGTCAAGCTTGAAGCGGGCTTCGATCATTTCTTTTTCCCGGTTGGATTCAGCGTGTAGAGGGCGAGCAGCACGAGGAAGGAAAAGATCACCATGCCGCCGGCCAGCCAATGGGCCTGGGTGTATTCCAACGCTTCTACATGATCGTAGATCTGCACCGAGACGACGCGCGTTTTGTCGGGGATGTTGCCGCCGATCATCAGCACTACGCCAAATTCGCCGACGGTGTGGGCGAAGCCGAGCACGCTGGCGGTGAGAAAGCCGGGCTTGGCGAGCGGCACGGCGACACTGAAGAAGGCGTCAATGGGCCTCGCGCCGAGCGTGGCGGCGGCTTCCAGCGGCCGGTCACCGAGTGCCTCGAAGGCGTTCTGGATCGGCTGCACGACGAAGGGCAGTGAGTAGAACACCGAAGCGATGACGAGGCCCCAGAAAGTGAAAGGCAGCAGGCCGATGCCGGCCCATTGCGTGAACTGCCCGACCGCGCCATTCGGCCCCATCACCAGCAGCAGGTAGAAGCCGAGTACGGTCGGCGGCAGCACGATGGGCAGCGCGACGACGGCGCCCACCGGCCCTTTCCACCACGAGCGCGTGCGGGCAAGCCACCAGGCGATGGGCGTACCGACCAGCAGCAGGATGAGCGTGACGATGGCGGCGAGCTTGATGGTCAGCCAGATGGCGCCAAAATCGGCAGCGGTGAGCATGGTCTATTCCTCGGGCGCGAAACACTTGCCGTAATCGGCGCACTCACCGCAGGAGGGGGCGGGGCAGACGTAGATGCCGTCGCGCTGGCAGTAGTGGCGGTAGATGAATTTCTTCCATTTCATGTCGCCGGTGTTGAGCGCGGCCAGCGCGGGGAAGGTGGCCTGCATCAGGATCGAAAGCTCGTCGCGATTGGCGAGACCCAAATCCTGCCAGAGGTGATCGCGGCCGGCGCAGCCATACGCGACGATGCGCGCCATCCAGCCGAAGACGGGTTGCGGTCCGCCGCGATAATTGAGCAGCAGGGCGATCAGGTCGTCGATCTCGGGAATATCCTCGCACTTGCCGTTTTCCAGACGCAGATGCGGGCCAGGGAAATATGCCAACCACAGTGCCTCGAAGGCATCGGGCACAAGGCCCAGCGTGGCGGGCAGGATGCCTTCGTCGAGCGCGCGGCCGGCGAGCATGCTGGCGAGGATCGGGCGCAGCGGGTCGCCCGAAAAGTCGGCGCTGGCGGGACGGCGCAGCAGTTCGTCCATCAGCGAGTCGCGGCATTCGCGTAGCGGTTGCATTGGCTTCGCTCCTGTCAGTAACCGATCAAAGGTCGTAGCCGTAGGACTTGATCACCGCCTTGGCCTTGTCACCTTGCAGGAACTTCATCAGGGCTTCGGCAGCGGGCTTGCCCTTGCCGTTAGCGAGGATGACGGCATCCTGCTTGATTGGCTGGTGCAGGTTGGCGGGCACCACCCAAGCCGAGCCAGCGCCGATCTTGCCGTCCTTCATGACCTGGGAAAGTGCGACGAAACCGATTTCGGCATTGCCTGTGGCGACGAACTGGTGTGCCTGCGCGATGTTCTCGGCCTGCACGAATTTCGGTTGCACACTGTCGAGCACTTTGAGCGCCGTGAGTGCCTCGACTGCCGCTGCGCCGTATGGGGCGAGTTTCGGGTTGGCGATGGCTATGTACTTGAACTCGCCCTTCTTCAACATCTCGCCTTTTTCATCGACGAAGCCGGGCTTGGCCGACCACAGCACGAGGCGGCCAATCGCATAGGTGAAGCGCGTGCCAGCGACGGCGGCACCTTCGGTTTCCAGCTTGGCCGGCGTGCTGTCGTCGGCGGACAGCAGCACCGCGAAGGGCGCGCCGTTCTTGATCTGGGCGTAGAACTTGCCTGTTGCGCCAAAGGCAAGCTGCGCCTTGTGGCCGGTGTCCTTTTCGAAATCGGCGGCAATCTGCTTCATCGGCGCGGTGAAGTTGGCGGCGACGGCGACCTGCACTTCGTCGGCCAGAACGTGACTGGCGACGGCGGAAAACGACAGTGCGGCGATCAGGGTTACGAATCTCATGGCGAATATCCTTTAGCTGGCAATGGCGAGAATGACGTGGGTGGCCTTGATGAGTGCGCTGGCGGGCGCGCCTTCCTTGAGGCCGAGGCTGTCGATGCTTTCGCGCGTGACGGTGGCGGCGACCGACTTGCCGCCGGGCAGGTCGATGACGATCTCGCCGCTCACCGGGCCGGCGACGACGCGCGCCACCGTGCCGCAAAGGCGGTTGCGCACGCTGGTTTTCGCGCCATCATCCGTGGCGACGATGACCCACGACGCCTTGAACATCGCGTAGGCCTCGATGCCGGGTGCGAGACCAAGGGTTTCCGCGCTTTCGTTGGTGATGATGGCCGCGAGCTGGTCGCCGCCGCCGATGTCGAGCACGACCTCGGCGTTGATCGGGCCGTGCTTGACCGACTTGATCGTGCCGAGGAATTGATTACGAGCGCTGGTTTTCATGTTCCATCTACGCATGACTTGAAAATATTGGTGGAAGCGGTCGAAGCGCTGGCCGCTCTTGCCGCTGTTACCCATGGCGGCAAGAAAGCTCTGGAAATCGACCTCGATGTTGCGCAGCAGCTCAAGCACCTTCTTGCCGTGCGCGGTGAGCCGCGTGCCGCCGCCGCCGCTGCCGCCGACCAGGCGCTCGACCACTGGCGTGTCAGAGAGATTATTGAGCGCCTCGATGGCCTCCCACGCCCCCTTGTAGGAAACCCCCGCCGCTTTCGCAGCGGCTGAAATGGAACCGAGCTCCGCCACCTTTTCGAGCAGCGCGACCCGATCCAACTTCCTTCCGCCACCGAGCACGGCGGGGCGACCCGGGTTCGCAACTGAGTTTGTGGTGGACATCGTTATTTCCCAGACTATATAGCGACAGGCATGCTAATCCCGCTGAAACGTAACAGCAAGCGCTGTGCCATTCAATAAAATCAGTTAGTTAGGTGTTTCTGTGGCTGGCGTTGTTGCCTTCGCTACATAACGAAAGCAAAAAGTCGGCGCTAGCGGGACGGCTCATAGCGTGCATGCACAGTAATTGAGCGGCGGATGCACCAATTCGGGGAGTTTGGCAATGGATTGGACACCACAAAACCTGTTCCGGTGAGCGGGTTGTGGTGGTGCAGATATTGCTGGGGATAGGCGATGAACCCTACTCGTCTTCTTGGCCGCCTGTCCGTTTCGCGCAAGCTGCTGCTGATTTATCTGCTGGACTTGACGGCGGTCATCTTCATCACCTCGATCCTCATCGAGGAAAAGTTCATCGCCATCAATTTTGCCCGTAAAGAGGTCGCTGGCAATAACTACATCGTCAGCGTGCGTAAGGCGCTGTTCGATACCGTCGCCGTACATGATGGCAAGCCGGCTGCCGGACTGGATGACATACAGGCCGCCATTCGTCAGGCAGAGAGTAACTTTGGGAAGGGCATGCAGACCGCGGAACTGGCAACGGCCTTTGAAAACAACCTGGCCGGACTGGTCGCCAGTTCTACCGCTCAGATTACCCTGCACGAGACATTCGCGGCGGGACGCAAGCTGCTGACGCGTATCGGCGACCAGTCAAACCTGATCCTCGACCCCGATCTCGACAGCTACTACACGATGTCGCTGACGGTGCTGCGCTTTCCGGAACTGCTTGAGCAACTCTTGAGCTACGACACGCAGGTCACCACGCCCGACCAGACGCAATTCCTGATCGCCCGTGGCAAACTCGAAGCACAGATCGAAAGCATCGAGGCGGATTACCGCGCGGCCTATGCCGGCAACCCGGCCCAGGCGCTGCCGGGGCAACTGGATGCAACGCGGACACAATTGCTGGCGGCGCTGCAAACCCTGCTGAGCGTCGAGGCCAGTACGCCGGAAGCACTGCTGGCAGCCCGTGTCCTGGCGCTGACGGCCCTGCACGAGGCTTGGCACGACACGGCCCGCAGTCTCGACCTCCTGCTTGAGGCCCGCATCGCGCTGCTGTTTCAGCGCATGTGGCTGCACCTCGGCATGGCTGCCGGACTGCTGACGCTGATCCTGTTCCTGGTTTTCTATGTCGCGCGCCTGATCTCGCTACCCCTGCGGCAGCTCGCCCAGATTGCCGATCAGGTGCAGGCCACTAACGACTACTCCCTGCGGGGGGAGTGGCAGAGCAGCGACGAGATCGGCCAGCTGGTGACGGGTTTCAATACCATGCTCGACCGGCTCGACCGCGAACGGCTCATCCAGCAGGAACTGACGGCCCGGGCGCGTGCCGCCGATGCTCAGCGCGAATTGCTTGAAGCCATCCCTATCCCGCTACTTGTCACCACTATTCCCGATCACCGCATCCTGCATGCCAATACGCCGGCCCATGACTGGGTTGATGAGGGACAGGAAAATCCCTGGGGTACCGCCATGGAGCGGGGCGCCCGCGCCCGTTTCTTCCAGCGGCTGGCCGATGAGGGCGCTGCCCACGAATTCGAGGCGCACTGGCAAGGGCCGCGAGGTTCATCCTGGGCGCTGTTGTCAGCCAATCGTTTGCGCTATCAGGAACAGGAGGCGGTGCTGACAACCTTTGCGCCGATCAATGCCATCAAGCGCATGGAAGCGCGCCTGAAACTCTGGGCCTCGGTCTTCGAGGCGACCTCGGAAGGTATTCTGGTCCTCGACAGCGAGCACAAAATCCTGCTGGCCAACGCCGCCATCCTGCGCGCCACCGGTTATCGCACCGAGGAAATGGCCGGTCGTGATACCAGGTTTCTCGCCGCAGCACGTTTCGACAGCGAGGCGCAGCGCAAGCTCTTTCAGACCATTACAACCCATGGCGCCTGGGGTGGCGAATTCTGGCTGAAGCGCAAGAACGGCAGCGAAACACCGCAGTGGCTGATGGTCAATACCGTGCGCGACGAACAGGGCGAGCCCAGCCACACCATCGCCCTCTTCGTCGATATTGCCGAACGAAAGGCGCAGGAAGAGAAAATCCGTCACCTGGCCCATCACGATGCTCTCACCGGATTACCCAACCGCTTGCTGTTCGATGAACGCCTGAAGATGTCGCTGCAGCAGGCCGAACGACATCACGAGCAGGTCGCGTTGCTGTTCATCGACCTCGACCGTTTCAAGAACATCAACGACACACTCGGTCACCCCGTCGGCGATGGCCTGTTGCAGTCCGTGGCGCAGCGGCTGCTGGAAGCAGTGCGCGCTGGCGATACCGTCTGCCGCCAGGGGGGCGATGAATTTGTCGTCATTCTGAATGCGGTTGCCGATGCCGAGGAGGTCGCCCATGTCATCGAGAACCGTCTGATTCCGCTGATCCTGCAGCCGCATTGCGTCGGCGATCTTAATCTGCAGATCTCCTGCAGCGTCGGTATCGCGCTGTATCCCGAGGACGGCCGGGATGGCGACACGCTGATGCGTATCGCCGATGCGGCGATGTACACGGCCAAGGCCGGCGGCCGCAACAATTTCCAGTTCTTCAGCGCCGAAACCAACCGCCATGCACTTGAGCGACTCAGCATGGAAACCCATCTGCGCGATGCCCTGGAGCGCAATGAATTCGAGCTGCACGTGCAGCCGATCGTCGATATCGCCAGCGGCCAGGTGATGGTGGTCGAAGGGCTGCTGCGCTGGCGCCAGCCCTCGCTCGGCCTGGTGCCACCGGTCAAGTTCATCCCGATTGCCGAGGAAAACGGGCTGATCGATGCCATCGGCGGCTGGGTGCTCGAAGAAGCTTGCCGGGTGCATCGACTATGGCTTGAT
>JAIFMO010000241.1 GCA_020048435.1 Sulfuritalea sp. | reverse complement strand
CGCAGGAGAAAATTCGTGGCGCGACTTTCTGCCAGCCGGTTGGTGACCGCGCGAGTCAGGATCAGATACCAGCTTGCCATCGAGAGTAAAAATAGCGCGCCCAGCACCAGCATGCCGACGGTATCGACATGGGCTATAAAGTGAGCAAATCCAAGTCCGTTTTCCATGATTCAGTTTCCCTGCAGAAGGAATTCAAAAGGTTGCAGCGCAACGGTGGCGACGGCTCGACCGTCCCGCCGTGCCGGCGTGCAGCGCCAGGAACGTACCGCTTCCAGCGCCGCTGCGTCGAGGCGGGAAAAACCGCTACCGGTCTGAATACGGGCAGCGGCGACGCGGCCCTCTGCATCAAGCTCGACACCCACGACCACATTGCCCGCCTCGCCCAGTCGGCGAGAGAGCAAAGGATAGACCGGCGCCTGGCGCTCGGGACAAATCGCCGCGAGTTGCCCCTCCAGTGTCACAGGGGCTGGCGTCGGAGGCATGGGCAGCACGTGGCTGCGCGGCGCAGGCCGTGGCTCGGGTAGCGGCTCGGTTGGCAAATCGGGGGGTAATTCGGGCGCTGTAAATTCGGGCAGCGCCGCCGTCGCCGGTGCGGCGATCAACGGATTGGGCAGCGGATTGGGCAACGCCCGCTGCGGTGGTGGTGGCGGTGGCGGCGAAACGGGCGGAACAGCATCCACCAACGGCGCGACAAAATGGACGAAGACCGTCGCCCCGCCATCTGGCACTGGCAACCAGCGCTGCCGCCACATGCCCCAGAGCACCGCCGCATGCAGGGCAAGGACGATGGCCAGTCCCGCGAAACTCACCCGGCGACGAGGGTGAAGCGGCAAATCAGAACTTGAGGTTCAGTCCGGCATGGAACGAACGCCCCATGCCGGGAACCGCTATGCCATACGGCGCCCCGCCTGTCGGCGGCATGGTTGTCCCTTGCCCGACATACGCACCCCCCAACGGATCGCGGTAGAGCCGATCGAAGGCATTGTCGATACCCACATCCAGTCGCACCTGTTTCCACTCGTAGCTGCCACGCAGATTCAACACGCCGTAGCCTGGCGTCGTCAGTTCATTCCTGATCAACGATACGTCGCTCTTGGCTTTTACCGCCTGAACTTCGATGGCGCCAGTCCAGCCGCCCATCGTCTGGACAACCGCCAACCGGGCGTTCAGCGGCATGATGTTGTACAGATCGTCGTCCGTGCCTTCGGCGGTCTTGCCCCGTACATAATTCAGCCTGCCGGACGCGGTGAAGCTGC
Source organism: Sulfuritalea sp. (assembly GCA_020048435.1). Classification (GTDB taxonomy): domain Bacteria; phylum Pseudomonadota; class Gammaproteobacteria; order Burkholderiales; family Rhodocyclaceae; genus Sulfurisoma. Next base: position 5,595 of record JAIFMO010000241.1, on the reverse strand, counting down.
CGATGCCGGTGTTTCTGGCTAGCGGGAAATGGCCGGAAATATCGAGGCCGTGGAGCACGGCGTCCTGGTTGGCATATTTGAGGAAGACGAACCGGTTCGTGGCGACAATGAGATTCGCATTCGTCGCGTTGCAGAAAGTGCCGGCGGTAGCTTTCGTGTCGCCAGCACCGCAGCGCCTGACATTGATGTAATCCTTGACCTGGGTGTAGTAAGGGGTGATCTTCAACCCCCAGTTTTTCTGCTCGGCGTCATGCCAGTCGGCGGTAAAACCGAGGGTATTGGCCACTTCCGGCTTCAGATCCAGGTTGCCGACATAGCCGTTGCCATCGCCGGCCATGTTGATCATGTTCATGGCCATGCCGCCGGTGGACCAGGCAAAGCGTTCGTAGAGATTGGGCGAGCGGGTCTTGCGGGCATAACCAAACTCAAATGCCTGGGTGACGGTCGGCGTGTAACGCGCCAGCGCCGTCATATCCCAATTTTGATCGGTCTTGCCGTGATCGGCCGCATTGAATGCTTGCGCATCCTTGTAGTAGGTCGTGTCGGTGGCAACCGTCTTGTATCCCTGCACGGGGCCAGTGTCCATTTTCACCGTTTCGTGACGGATGCCAAACTGGCTAAACCATTGCGGGCTCCATTGCGCATCCCATTCGCCGAAAAGTGCGGCGCGGTCGCGCTGGCCATCGTTGATATCCCGGAACGTACTCGGTGACATGCCACCGTTGCCGGATGGTGGCCAAATGTCGCTGAAACGGTAACGCTGATATTCGCCGCCCAGGCGAAGAATGTCACGCACCGACAGCGCAATATCCGCCTTGATCGTCGCACCGGTATTCTTGCCATCCGTGTCCATCGGCATGCCGGGGGCGGCAATGGTTTGCGTGGCAGCCTTGTACCAGAACGCCTTGTCCTCAAGGAAGTTCATCTTGTGCTGCGTATGCTCGTTGTACACGCGGGCGTGCAGCGCACCCCAAGTGTACTGGCCGGTGTAGCGCAGATTGACCTGGTCACTCTTGTTGCTGGTCATGTCCATGCGCTGATTCGGAAAACCCTGCTGGGGAATGTCCTGTACGCCGAATTTCAATTCAAAAAGATGACTTTGATTGCGCAAGGCAAAGCCGAGCGCGTGATTAGCCGATTCGACCATGGATGAACCGACCTTATCTCCGGACAGCCATTTGGTCGAGGTATAGAGCGATGGGGACACCTTGACGAAGGCCGGCCCGGCCGGCTTGAAGTCGCCGCCAGCCTTGAAGTCGCCGGCTTTCATGGCCGAACCGGCATAGGTCATGTTCAGCCCTTCGCTGGCAATCGTGGCCGATAGGTTGCCGCCCTGGCCATTTCCGTTGCTGCGATAGAAGACACCGGCTTCACCCTTGAGCAGGGCGCCCTCGCCCGCCTTGGCAAACTCTGGCGCGGGCGAATCGACCAGAATCGTGCCGCCAATGCTGTCGCCGCCGGAACTCACGGGCGCAATGCCGGCGAAAACCTTGACGCTGCCGACACGACTGGGATCGATGTAGGACAGTGGCGGGTTCATGTGGTTGCCGCAGGCGGAGATCAGATCCATGCCATCAACCTTGATGCGCAGGCGATCATCGGCCAGGCCATGGATCGCCGGCAGACTGGAAACACCGCCGGCACCGTAAAGGCTGACGCCGGGAACGTCGCGTAGCAGGGTGGCGGTATCGCTGGTGGCAGAACGAAGGGGAGCAATATCCGCCGCATCGAGCCGGGTCGCTTCCTGGGGTTCGATCTTTGACGCGGATATGACGACGGGACTCAGCGTGGTTTCCCGCGCCAATAGGGCAAGCGGCATGACAGCCAGCAAACCCGCAAGCACCTTGAGCGGAAAAGTTTCGGTAATTTTCATGGCGGAATCCATTGGTATCAGGCGTTAAAAAGATCGCCGATTCTATGGAGTCCGCAGCCGCCACACGTGCGACGGAGAGTCGCACGCGACACCATGCCGCAGCCCGTCAGTTGGCAGGAAAACCGTTCAGAGCAAGACCAGGTTGGAGTTCAATATCATCACCGTCGCCACGGCCGTGGTCAGCAGGAAACCGATGCTGGCGATGGCGGCGAGCCGGCGCGAGACTTCCGGCACGATGACGTGCAGGCTGGCGACATGGGCGAAGGGCCGGATGGCGCCCGCCGCGAGGCCGGCTGCGGTAGCGACGAACAGCGGCAGGTAGAGCGCGTAGCCCTGGTAGCCGTATTCGGGCTTGAGCACGCAGAACGGGCAGTGGTGGTGGGGATGTTCGTAGATGTAGAGCGAGATGAAGGAGAGGATGCCGGCGATGGCGGCGGCGAAGCCAAGCGCAGCGGCGAGAGCGACGGCATAACCGCCGCGACCCCGCCCACCATTGCCACCATGGGCCCAATGAAAGCTGCTCACGCCGATAGCCAGCCCCATGGCGCCGTAGAAGAGGATCATCGCCGGCAGCGGCGCCAGCGCGGAGGCCTCGGCCACGAGCGTCTTCGTGTCTTCGGAAAACAAGCTGCCGCAGCATGACGTGATGACGTCGGCCTTGAGATCGAGGAAGAATTGCGCCTCGATCCAGGCGCTGGCCGCCAGCAACGGCGCCAGCAACAGCAGCAGCGCATATTTGATGTGCACCAGCGGATAGTCGCGCGCACGGCTGTCAACGTAGTTGATGGCCAGCCACATGGCGGCAAGGAAGAACAGGGCGATCTTGGCGTTGAGCGCCGGGAAACCGTAGGGATTCACGTTGAGCGTGCCCACCGCGCACATGGCGCCGACGAACATGCCGGACATCTTCTCGGCGTTGAAGACGAACAGCAACACCGAGGCCAGTTGCGTGGCCAGGACGAAAACCAGCAGCGTCGAGAACAGATAGGTACGGCGTTCCAGCCGCAATTGCCGCTCGCTGCCACTCTTGATGTCCCAGCGGCGAATGACCTCGATGGCAAAGGGCATGCTCGCCGCCAGCGCCAGCACGCAGATGGCGGAGGAAAGCAGCAATGCGATGATGGCCGGTTGAAAAATCATGAAAAGTCGATGGCGTGACCGAAGGGAATCCCTGTGGGACTAGCGATACGGCATCATCCGCAATCGACGATCACGCCGTCGCGCATATCGACCACGCGGTCGACCACCGCCGACTCGACCACCAGCGGATCGTGGCTGGTCAGCAGGATGGTGCGCCCTTCGCCAGCGAGGGCTTCGAGAATGGCCATGAATTCCTTGGCCAAATGGGTATCGAGGTTGGCCGTCGGTTCGTCGGCGATCACCGCCTCGGGGTCGTTGATTAGCGCGCGGCAGATGGCGACACGCTGTTGTTCGCCGCCGGAAAGCCATTCCACCTTGGCGTCGCGGCGGTGGCCCAGCTTGAGATTGGCCAGCAGGGTTTCGGCGCGCTCCAGCAGTTCCCGGCGCGGCTGGCCGGTCGGGTAAGCCGGCAGGATGATGTTCTCCAGCGCCGTCAGCCCCTTGATCAGGTTGAACTGCTGGAAGATAAAACCGAAGGTACGGCGGCGAATCTCGGTAAGGAATCGCTCGGGCAGGCCGGAGATGTCTTCGCGTTTCAGGCGAACGCGGCCCTCGGTCGGCCGCGCCAGGCAGCCGACGAGTGTGAGCAGCGTCGTCTTGCCCGAGCCCGACGGGCCGCGCAAGGCCGTGACCTTGTTGGCCTCGATGGCGAGATCGATGCCGTTCAGGGCCCAGTATTCGTTGTGCTGGCCCTGGTTGAAGGCCTTGCGGATGCCGCTCAGCTCAATCATTTCGCTTCAATCATGTCATCCGCGCATGACAGCGTCGGGATCGGTAATGGCCGCCTTCCAGATCGGCACCAGCACCGCGGCGGCATAGGGAAAAACAGTAAAGAAGAACAGTGTCGCCACCTGCAAACCGTCGATGTGCGGCGTCAGCTGGAAACGCGGGTAAAGCACCGACCAGCCCTTCAGCACCGGTTCGAACAGCGTGGCGGCATAGTAAAAAACGTGCAGATAGGCGGCGACAAAGCCGACGAGGAAGGCGGTCAGTGAAATCAGCAGACCTTCCCAGAATTTCATCTTGATGATGTCACCGGTTTCCCAGCCGATGGCCTTCAAGATGCCGATCTCGCGCTTCTCGTCGGCCGACAAGCCCGAGGCTTTTTCCCAGGCGAGGATGCCGAAGGCAAGAATAGCGGCGGAGAGCAGCGCCAGCACGATGCCCTCGCGCCAGTCGAAAATCGAGGCATAGGTGCGCAATACCTCGTCACGCAGGATGGGGCGCGAATCCGGTAGCGCGGCGGACAATTTGAGCGCGACGTTGCGTACCTCTAGCGGGTTGGCAACCGTTAGCGCGATGTCGGTGAAATGGCCGGACGGATAGTCGAAGAAGGCGCGGAAATCTTCCTCGTGCATCAACACCAGGTCGGCGCTGACCAGTTCGGATGCCTGCGGCAGCACGTCGGCAACGATGAAGGTATGCAGTTTGCCGGAATAGGAGCGGAAGGAAATGCCATTGCCGGCGGCCAGCCCGCGCGAGCGTTCCAGCGCCGGGCCGACGACGATCTCGCCCTTTTCCACGCCGCCCGCATTAGGCACCATGAAAGTGTAGTTGGCCTTGACCACCGCATCGTAATAGTAGCCCCACAGCCGCCCTTCCTTCTTCTGCACGCCGCGAATACGGCCGACCCTGTCGATATATCCCGGCGGGATCAGGTCGTGGCGACCGGCGACGAGGCGCTGCAGGATGACTTCCGGCGACGCAGCAAGCACTTTGCCCGCCTCGATGCGCAGGGCGTGGGTGTAGAGCGCAACCGAAGCCAGCACGAACACCAGCAAGATATAGACGCCGAGCAGCCCCAGGTTGCGGGTCTTGCGCCGCGCCAGCGAAGCCAGCGTGAAGTCAATCAGGTAACGCTGTTTCTCGATCCACTGCTTCATGTCGCGGGGGCGGCAGCAAGCTACCGGTGGGGAAATGCTCAAGCGCGAGCGGATGGTCCTGGAAGGCCGAATGCAGATCGGCCTGCGTGGGGTGGCGAGTGTAGCGAGCCTCGGTGAATAGTGCCAGGTCGGTAAGACCGAGTCGCGCCACCAGCGCGCGGGTTTCGTTCGATTCAGCCTCGCGCCGGGCGCGCGGTATCGCGGCGTCGAGCAGGGTTGCGACGAAAGCGGCCGCCGCCACGGCCAGAACCAGCAGGGCACGGGTCGATGGCCGGATGCGTCGCGCCATCAAAGTCCAGCGGGTAAAACCAGTCAAATGCCGAGTCAAATACGATTAGCGGCGCGCATCAACGCACCACGCAACGCGATAGTCAAACTCGACCCCAAGCCGATACGCTGGGCAACCGCTGGCAGCAAAATCAGCGAGGCCAGCGCGAAACCCGCACCCAGCAGCAGCGAAGCCATTTCGCCGCCGTTGACGCCGCCGTGATCGGCCGTTTCTGATCCATTCTGGTTCATGGCACCTCCCCCGTAATCGGTTTTCTTCGATACCGGCATGTTAGGGGTGGTCACGCCCCGTGTCGTGCGACATATTGCCGCACGACACGGGGCGTGGTTCGTTGGCGCGATAGTTATGCGCAGCACAACATATCGTGTCGTCGCCTTGCCGAGTACCGGGTCAGGGTCTATGATTCGGAT
>JAIFMO010000220.1 GCA_020048435.1 Sulfuritalea sp. | reverse complement strand
GTTTCCGGGTCTTTCGCGGCGACGATGACCCAGCCGTTACCCACCAGCTCTTGTAACGGCGGCTGGCGCTGGTAGACGGCGGTGATGATGTCGAGTTTCTGCTCGATGACCACCAGCAGGCGCATCGCCTCGTGAATCTCGATCATCTGCTTGGGCAGGCCGGTGCGCAGGTCGGAACCGGCGCCCTGCATCACGCCGAAATAGCCGGCGACGTTGTGCATGATCTTGCTGCCGCAGCCAAACAGTTCGTTATTCACCGTCGAGAAGAAATATTCAAGGTTGATGCCGGCGCCGACCGCGCCGTTGATCAGCAGGTGGCGTTCGAGCACCTTGCCCTCGGCGTCTTGCGTCGGGTCGTAGGAGATGAGGAAGGCGCGGCGGTCGAAGTAAGCGCCGCGACTCATGGCGCGGCGACCGAAGAAGGCGCAGGCGTTGGTGACGTGGCCGAGTTCGGGTCGCGGCTGCGAAAAGTCGTTGCGGCGGCCCCAGACATGGCGCAGCGCGGCGCGCTGGCCCAGCCCCAGCGGCGCGGAATATAGCCGGCGGCAGCGTTCTTGCGCGTGGGCCCGGCCGGCCTGGGCGAGGTCGCGGTCGACTTGCAAAAAAGTCGGCGCTAGCGGTACGGGAATATCCTCGGCGTCGTACCAGGTGACGATGTCGTCGGCGGTGTTGTGTTCGCCGCCGAGGAAGTGCGTGGCTGCGGGCACCTGAATGCCGCGCGCGGCCAGCAGGGCGCGCACTTCCGGCCGATTGGCCATGGCGCAGAACAAGCGGGCGTTGGGGCCGGAGTGGCGGCCGGAACAGGCACCACAATCGTAGGCGGCCAGGTGCGGATTGTTGGTGCTGTTGGAGCCGTGCCCCATGATGATGACCAGCGGCGCGAAGTCGCGGGTAAGGCCGAGACTGGTGAGAAAGCCGGCGATGCGCTCGGCCTGCTCGGCGTCGGTGAAGCCCTTGCGCGGGGCTTCCGGCGTGGCCGGGCCAGCATCGGCGGCGGCGTTGAGATCGAGCCGGGTCGGCACCGTCAGGTCAAAGAACTGGCGCAGCCAGGTGTTGAAACGGCCGAAGCCACCCGGCAGCAGCGAACGCAACAGCAGCCCGGCCAGCGCCAGCGGCGCGGCCAGCGCAACCAGCGCCGTGCCACCGAAGAAGTTGCGGCGCGTGACCTGGTGCAGGCGATCTTGCCAGCGCAAGCGCCGCCGGTGGCGCCGCTGGTGCGCGCTGGCCGTGTCGATGGCGGCTTCTCGCGGCACTTCGTGCACGTCGTGCGAGGGAATGATGACGGTCGGCACCACCGGGCACAGCGCCGTCGGCGTGCTGTCGTCGAGACCATAGTAGTTCTGGAAAACGGCGAAGTGGGCGGCCCCGCCAAGGGTTTCCAGGTGCGGATTGACCTCTTCGAGGTGGCGACGCATGCCCTCCTCGCGGTCGTCCATGCAGAAAACCAGTTGCGCCCGCGGGCCGTTGATTTGGCCGTGGCCGGCCCAGCGACCATGATTGGCGGTCAGTCCGGCAAAAATCTGCTCGCGGTAATGCCGCTCGTAGGCGTTGAGCCAGACGAAGCCGCGCTGGTGGCCGTCGAGTTGGCGCAGACAGCCCAGCATCGCTTCGGCGCCGTCGCGACCGATGGCGCGCAGGGCGTCGCCGGGAAGGCCAAGATGCTGCGCCAGCAGGAACAGCGGCCAGGCCGAACGGGTGACAGTATGGCTGGCGCGATCGGGGGAGCGGCCGGGCTGCTCAGTTGTCGGCCCTGTTGTCGGCCCTGTTGTCGGCCCAGCGGTCGGCGCCGTTCGCTCCTGGCGCCAGGCATCGATATGCGCGGCCAGCCCTTGCCACAGGCCGGGCTGTGGCCGCAGGGTGGCGTCATTGGCAACGGACAGGTGCGGCTCGATCAGGTCGAGCAGCCATTCGGGCAAGCCCTCGTTGCCGTTGCCATCATTGCCGCCATCATTGCCGCCATCGCCGCTGCCATGGAAAGCGTGGCGCACCCACAATTCGGCGGGGTGCTGCCGGAAGTAGTTGCCAAGCGCGGTGAGGCTGGGTTCGACGCCCCAGTGACGACGGGCGATGTCGGCGGCCAACACGCGTTCGAGCACGAGACGCACGGCGAGATAGTCCATCATCGCCACCGGCACGTCGGCGGTATCGGCATAGCCCGGGTGGTTGTGCCGCCACAGGAACATGCCCGACCAGCCCGGCAATTCGAGCGCGAGCCGTTCGAGGTAGCCGGGCCAGCGCGCCTCGGGCAGGCCCAGGCGGGTCAGTTCGGCGATGACGGCGTCCGTCGCGTCCACGGGCAAATCGGCCAACTGTTGCCGCGCGTCGGGCAGGGCATCGAGCATCCAGGCGATGTCCCCGGTAGCACTGTCGCGCCAAGCGGCATAGAAGCCGCGTTGCCGCGCCGGATTAGCCCACGGGGCGAGGCCCTGATCAAGGTGGGCGCCAAGGTGGCGGAGCAGGGCCGGCCGCACGGCTTCGAGCACATCTTCGTTGGTCAGCGCCTTGAGCAGGGCGCCTGCCGTGTCGCTAGCGCCGACTTTTTGGACCAGTTCCGCCCACAACGCGGCGGCGCGCTCGGCGCAGCGTTCGTGGGCAGCGGCAGCATGGCCGGGCGCTGCATCTGCCGGGTGTCCAGTCGAATGACCCGCCGAATAGCCGGCCGAATGCCGCGTTGACAGTTCGAGCAATTCCTCGGGGTGCCCGCGGGCCGGATCGATGGCCAGCAGGTCGAGGCAGGCGGACCACAGGTCGGCGACAACCGCGGCTTCTTCGCCGGCGGCGAGCAATCGGGCGCGCGCCGTAGCGGTTACCGCCACATCCACGTGCCGCAGGGCGCCATGCTCATCGATCAACCAGCCGAGCCGGGCCAGCGCAATGGGCGGCATGGGCGCCAGCGCATGGACAAGGCCCGCCCGCAGCACGTCGTGGCGGCGGATGGGGCCAGCGGCGGTCGTCGCCAGCACGGCGGTGGGATCGAGTTGCCAGGTCTCGCCCAGTTGCGTCAACGCGGCGTCGATGTCGCCGTCGTCGATACGGCCCTGGGCGTGGAAGGCGCGATAGCTAGTCTCGGGCAGCCATACCGGCGCGCCGGAAAGCCGGCCGGCCGCCGTCAGCGCCGCCATGAAGGGCAGGTGCTGGAAGCCGTGGAGGGTGTTGTGATGCACGAAATCGCGGATCGCGGCCTGGCCCGGCAGCACATGATCGAGGTGATGAATCAGATCGGCCAGGCGCGCGCGGATGTCGTCACCGCTGTCGCCCCCGCCGTGGGCACCAGCGGAGAAGTTGGCCGTGGCCGTGGCGTGATCGCTCATCATGATGCCGCCGGGCCGCCCCAAGGCAGCATGCGCGGCTTGCCCCCTTTGGGGGTGGGGGGCAGCGAACGAAGTAAGCGTGGGGGGCTCATGATTAGCCGCCGAAGAATTGCGCCAGACGGCCGACCGAGGCGCCGACCAGCGCCAGCGCCGGCGCCGGATGGAAGCCAATGGCGATGATGGTGAAGGACAGCACGCCGGCGGCGACCATTTCCGCATGGGCGAGATCGGGCACGCGCTTCATCGATTCGCCCACCGGCCCGGTAAATAGTCGGCTGGCGGTGCGGATGGCGTAGGCGGCGCCGATCAGCAGGGAAAGCGAGAGCAACACCATCCAGCCGCCCCAGCGTTCGAAGCCGCCGACCATGGCGTGCAACTCGGCGACAAAGCCGGCCGTGCCCGGCAGGCCGACGGTGGCGACCAACGCCAGCACCATGAAGAAGGCGAAGCGCGGCATGGTGCGCACCAGCGATGAATAGTCGCCGATGTCGCGGGTGTGGGTGCGCGCGTGCAGCAGGCCGACCAGCAGGAACAGCGCGCCGGCGACGAGGCCATGCGCCACCATCTGCATGATGGCCCCGGTAAAACCCGCCGTGTTGAGCGCGGCCAGGCCGAGCAGTACCACGCCCATGTGTGAGATGGAGGCATAGGCCAGCATGACGATGAGATCGCGCTGGCGCCAGGCCAGCACACCGCCGTAAAGCAGGGTGACGAAGGCCAGTGTCGCCAGCCAGCCCTGCAAGGCCCAGGCCGCGCCGGGCAGGGTTTCGATGGCGCGCAGCAGGCCGTAGCCACCCATCTTGAGCAGGATGCCGGACGAGATCAGCGGCACCGCGCTGGGCGCTTCGGCATAGACCAGCGGCGCCCAGCCGTGCAGGGGGAATACGGCCATCTTGACGCCAAAGCCGATGAAGAGGCCGGCGAAGATCCATATCTGCGTGGCCAGCGGCAGGCCGCGCGCGGCCTCGGCGATAGCGCCCATGGCGAAGCTGTGCGTCGGCACGGCGTCGTAGAGCAGCAGCAGTGCGATCAGCATGAAGACCGAGCCGCCCATGGTGTAGATGACGAAATTGAGCGCCGCCTTCTGTCGCCGCTGGCGGTTGCTGCCACCCAGGCGGTCGATGAGGAAGAACAGCGGGATCAGCGTCAGTTCCCAGAAAACGTAGAACAGCGTCCAGTCGCGCGCCATGAAGACGCCGAGGATGGCGGTTTCGAGCACCAGCAGCAGTGAAAAATAGAGCTTGGCGCCGGTCTTGACGCCGCTGGAGGCCACCACCGCCACCGGCATCAGCAGCGTGGCGAGCAGGATCAGCGGAAAAGAGAAGCCATCGACCCCCAGCGAGAAACTCGACCCCAGCCGCTCATGCCAGGCGTGGCTTTCATAGAATTGGATGCCGGCGTCGGCGGGGTTGAACCAGGCCAGCAACGACCAGGCAAAGACCATCACCAGCCCCGTCGCCGCCAGCGTGGCGCGGTGCAACAGCAGGGGCTGGCGCGCGGGCAGGACCGCCACGCAAAGGGCGCCGATCAGCGGAAGGAGAAGAAGGAAGCGCAGCATTGTTCAGGCCCGCCCGTCACTCACGAACCGATGGCGGAGCAGGCAGGCATTCTATTTCTTCAGCAGGGTCGAGGCGTGATTGACGCCGGCCGCCGATGCCCTGGCGTAAGCCGCTTCGATGCCCTGGTCGGCCGTGGCGAAGAGATTGTCCTGGCCGATGTAGTCCAGCAGATGGGTGGCGCGCATGACGTCGATCACCTGTTTCTTGAGGCCGGAGAACATGACCGTGATGCCACCGGCGCGCAGGCGCTCGACCAGATGGTGCACCACCTCCTCGCCCGAGGCGTCGAGTTCGTTGATGGCGTCGCCGACGACCAGCAGATACGCCACCTGCGGGTTGTTGGCGACGGCTTCGAGAATGGCGTCCTCGAAATAGGAAACGTTGGCGAAATAGAGCCGGCCGTCGAAGCGCACGGCAACCACCACCTTGGATTCCGGAAGATTATTGACCTTGACGTCGCGCAGGGTGCCGTCGTGGAAGCGACCGAGAATGGCGACGCGCGGTGTCATGGTGCGGTAGAGATAGAGGCCGATGGCCAGGCCGGCACCAACCATGATGCCCTTGTCGAGATGGGGCGCGGCGGCCAGCGTGGCGACGAAAGTGACGATGGCGGCGATGCCGTCATGCTTGTTGGCCTGCCAGGCATGCTTGATGGCGCCGAAGTTGATCAGGCCGATCACCGCCATGATGATGACGGCGGCCAGTACCGCCTGCGGCAGGTGGTAGAGCAGCGGCGTGAGGAACAGCAGGGTCAGCAGCACGAAGACGGCGGTGATGACGGAAGACATGCCGGTCTTGGCGCCGGCATTGATATTCACCGCCGAGCGCGAGAAAGAACCGGAGACGGGAAACGCCTGGGTCATGGCGCCGACGAGGTTCGACAGGCCCTGGCCAACCAGTTCCTGGTTGGGATCGATGCGCTGCTTGGTCTTGGCAGCGATGGCCTTGGCGATGGAGATGGCCTCCATGAAGCCGACCAGCGAGATGACGATGGCGGCGGAAATCAGGCTGCCGATCATGTCCCATGAAAACTTGGGCAGGCCGATCGATGGCAGGCCTTCCGGCACCTTGCCGACCACTTCGCCGCCGCCGGTGAGTTTGAGGCTGCCGCTGGCGGCCTTGGCGATGCGCCAGGCGTGGCCGTCGGATTGCGCGCCCGCCGGCAGCTTGCCCTGGGCGAAGTATTTCGCCGGCGCGCCCGCCGTGCCCGGCACCTGCTCGAAGACAAAGCTGCGCACGGCGCGGTTGCGCTTGCGGTTCTCGTCCTCGCGATCCTTGAGCTGGAGTTTTGCCAACTCGACCTCGTAATGCAGCGTCGCCGCTTCGTGAGCCAGTTCGCCGCCACCCTTGTGCAGATTCTTCAGTTCGACCGTCTTGGCGGCGATCTGCTCGTTGATTTCCTTGATGCGCGACTCGGTGCGGACAAACTCGCTCAGCAGCACCTGGGCTTCCGGCTCAGCGATCTGCTCCAGCGTCGCCGTGGCGTTGCGCTCGAAACCAATCTGCCAGGAAACCACCGTGGTCAGCGCCACGGCGATCAACACGCCCGGCAGCTTGGGCATCTTCTTGCGAATCGTCCACATGATGGCAATGGCGACAACCCCCATCGCCAGCGTCGGCAAATGGGTATCGCCGACCAGCTTGAACACGCCCAGGATATCGTTGGCGAAAGACTCGGAGCGGCCCATGGGCACGCCGATGATCTTATTGACCTGCGACAGGCCGATGATCATCGCCGCCGCGTTGGTGAAGCCGACGATGACGGGGTGAGAGAGGAAGTTAACCACCACGCCCAGCTTGAACACGCCCAGCGTCAGTTGCACGATGCCCACCATCAGCGCCAGCATGATCGCCAGTGCGACAAACTGTTCCGAACCCGGCGCGGCCAGCGGCGCCAACGAAGAGGCCGTCAGCAGCGAGGCCACCGCCACCGGGCCGGTGCCGAGTTGGTTCGACGAGCCCCATAAGGCCGCCACCGCCACCGGCAGGAAAGCCGCGTAC
>JAIFMO010000121.1 GCA_020048435.1 Sulfuritalea sp. | reverse complement strand
CGGATGACATTTTCCACCGGATTGTTGTCGATGGGCAAATTCCCGGCGGTGGCATAGCGACTCAAGGCTGACCAGCGTCGCAGACTATAGTCGAGGGCCTTCGCCGTGCCGCCGCCGTTGGCAACATTCACGCGGGTCTGAAGCAACCAATCGTGCATCGATTGAAGCCGTGGCTGAGCATGCTCCCGCCGCAACTGCGCGCGCTCATCCATGCTCACGTCCCGGCCTTGTGCCTCGATGACGTACAGCGCCGCGATCCGGCGCAGCGCCTCCTGCGCAATCGGATTCGCCTGCGCTTCATTGAGATCGAAGAACTTTCTTCGCGCATGCGCCAGGCAACCAAGCTCCGTCACCCCTTGAGTAAAAATCATCTTATACCCGGCGAAATCATCGACCATGAGATGCCCCGTCCACCCGGAAAGGAAGCTTCGTGCATGGTGCCCTGCGCGGCTGGGTTGGTAATCAAACACCACGATCGGCGGGCCGGTTTCCAGCACGTTGCTCCGGTAGGCCCACAGATAGGCCCGCTTGGTCTTGCCTCGCCCCGGGTCCAACTGCGCCACCGGTGTTTCATCGGCATGCAGCACGTCGCGCTCCAGCAGTAACTCGGCCAGACGATCCGCCAGCGGTTGCAGCGCCACGCCGATACGTCCCACCCATTCCGCCATCGTCGAGCGCGACAGAATGACCCGATCCCGTGCCGCGATCTGCTCCAGCCGATACAGCGGCAGATGATCCAGATACTTGCCGATGAGAATCCAGACATACAAGCCTACCGCCGCCATCCCCCCGTCGATCACAGCCGGCGGAATCGGTGCCGCCGATACTGTCTCACAGGGACGGCAGGCATACTGCGGGCGGATGTGACGATGGACGAAGAACTTGGCCGGCTCGACATCGAGTTGTTCGCTGATGTCTTCGCCGATCTTGACCAGGTCACTGCCGCACTTGCCGCAGGTGCAGGATTCCGGTTCGTGACGATGCTCAATGCGCGGTAGATGATCCGGCAGGGGCTGACGACCGGCACGCGGGCGCGGAGGCTTCGGCATGGGCGGCGTCGCGACTTGTTCCTCTTGTTCCTGTGCCAATCTGGCTTCGGCGGCGGCAATGTCAATGGCCAGCGTTTCCTGGAACAGGTCACGTTCTTCACCACAGAAAGCTTCGCTCTTGGTACCAAAGCGCATCCGGCGCAGGTGGGCCAGTTCGAGAACGAGGGCCTGGATCTTGGTCTGGGCGGCGTGAAGCTCGGTGTCGCGGCGAGCGATTTGCTCGTTCAACCGAATAGCCTTGGCGGCTTGTTCTTGCGCCTGATCGATCAGTTTCTGAACGGTGCTGGCGACCCACTCCGGGAGTTCCGGAGTGGCGTTCAACCGGGTCAGTTCAGCATGTAAATCCATGCCCGAAGTATATCGGCCAACAGCCCGCGAAGCCCGATGAACAGGTCGTTCCAACGATGATTGTTCTGTCGTTCATCCGCTGATTTTGCGTACGGATTTTGGATGACGGATTACGCCCGCCAATGCGCCGGTGGCGCAGCCTCGAGTCGTTGCCAATCGACGCCCGTAATCAGCCATTGCCATTGCTTCGTCGTGAGGGTGCAGGTGGTCGCATCAGAACTGGGCCAGATGAAGTGGCCGCGATGCAGGCGGCGATGACAGAGCCAGACCCCCGTGCCATCCCAGACGAGGAGTTTGATCCGGGTGCGCCGATGATTGTGAAAGGCGTAGGCACTGCCGTCGCAGGGAGAGCGGCCCAGGGTGTTCTGGATCCGCTGCGACAGTCCGTCGATGCCGGTGCGCATGTCGATGGGTTCCACCACCAGCCAGACGTGGGTAGGTGCCGGAATCATGAGAGGTGCTTCAGGAAGTCGACCAGCAGTGGAACGCTATTTCCCGGCAACTCGATTTCCCAGCCGCCCGGGCTGCGCAGTCGAACGACGCTCACGGTTTCCGGCTTACCTACGCTGACCGGCACCAGCGTCAGCGATCCCCTCGTCGCCGCTATGAATTCCTTCTCCCTGTCTCGCCACCGATGGAAGGCCCTCTCGCCCAATCCATGGTTCGCACAGTATTCCCTCTGCTTCAATCCACTTCGACACCAATTCTCAACGTGCTCTCGCCAGAATTCCGGCCCGTGTCTTGTCGCCATCGCTCGCACCTTCGCAAAAGGCGCCAACATCTCACGGCGTCACCCGTTCAGTACAGATGGCGGGGTTGGACGCTTACTCACTAACGACCGCTTACCATTTTCCGTGTTCGCCGCGAATGGCAGCTTCCATTCTCATCCAACGGCGGCTGAGGGGCGGTAGCGCTCACTGACTTCTTCAAGTTCGTTGCCAGAAAGCAGCCGTCCAATCGACAGTGGTGTCATGGGTTACATCATCCAGGACTCTTGGCATGCGAAAAGACGTTGCTGCCAACGCTGCACTGCGGCCTCGCTCCAGTAGATATATTTCCCAAGGCGCACGGGCGGGGGAAATTCGCCGTTCTTCACCATATTCTCGAGTGTGCGCGCCGAAATGGAGAGTTGCTTACATAGGCCTGCTTTGTTGAGCAGGGTGGGGAGTGTTTCGGGTGGCACGGGGCGTTACCTTTATGTGACTCGGGCACACATATAGCTACCAAACCTCACAATTATCAGGGCCCTAATAAATATTTTCACTAGGGTAGCCCGCCAGGGCAATCGCACTCGGAAGTCATAGTGGTGTGAGTCCAAGCAAGGCCATGCGTCCGTCGTCACCTTCGGCATGTTTCAGCTTTTCCAGGGTCAGGGCGGTCTTGCCGCTGCCCGCGCTGCCGACGACGACCAAGGGGGTGGCTGTCGGTAAATGGTCTCCTGGGTGTCGTCAAATGAGATCGGTTTGTCGAGCAGGTGAATGGCGGTACGCTCGGGATGCAGGTAGCGCAGTGCTTGCGCTTCATTGATGGCCTCATCAGCGCCGATGTCGGGAATCTTGCTCTCGTCAATCGCCGCACCGCGCAGGAAACGTGATTTGTCGTAGTCGTGATTGGCGATTACTTCCAGCATCAGCGCGCAAACCTCATCCTCGTGGCGCACCAGCGAGAACAGTAGTCTGTCGGCGTCATCCAGTTTCGCCCGATAGAACTTACCGTGGCTCAGATTGGCGAGCTTTTTGACTTGGGCAGCGCGGAAGTCATGGCGCGCAATGGCCTCGGATACCTTGCGTTAGCTGCTTTTGACGCGTGAGGTATCCAGACCGGTGTATTCGAGAATCTTCATGAAGCGAGGAGAACAAGTGCAAGAGCAAGAATTCTCTCATGGTCGTCTGACCAGCCTACCGCTATGGAAAGTTTTTCGGTAATTCTTGAGCGACAGTTACCCGACCGGAACCTACCTGTTCTCCAGACCTGCCGTTCGAGCGCCTACGGCGAAATCAATCGGGGCCGCCGAATCTGAGCGGCCGTAGCGTTTCTGGCAGGGAAATTCGGGTGTGAGCGAGCACACTGTCACCCTTGAGAGAGCTGGATTAGCGGGCTTTATGTGAAAACGCGCCATCCGGATTGGCGTATGGGTTGGGGGATTTTGTTGTCGGAATGGGGTCGGACATGCCCAAGGAGGCGCGAACTTCTCCTGGGGGCGGTACGCGTGCAGAGGCGGTTGGCTGGATGCCCGCGATCCCTTTCTCCCATTCGTCCATCATGCGTTTGGCGGTTTCCCGGAAGTGCGTGAATTTCTCGGCGAAGGCCTGGATTTCAGTGAAGGTAGCCTGGAGCGAACTGGTTACGCTTGCTAAGGCTTCAGCGCGAATTTGCCCAGAAAGGTTCAAGCGTTGGGTCGCAAATTTGTGCAGGCTTTTTCCGCAGGCCCAGACTTTCTTACCTTCCAAGGTGAGTCCGGGGATATTTTTGGCGTATTCGTCGTAGGCAGTGACCGTCAGGATGTCATAGACCGGCGCTAGTGCCACATCGTCGGGCGTGGTATAGATCAACGCGAAATTCTTCAAGTGAGCATCGGCGTTGTGGATCGAATAGTTGAGCAAGAGCAGCTTGAACAGTTGGATCGCGTTATTGTGGAACTGTTCGGGGGGGGCATAGTCCTTCAGTCGGGCGGCAATATTCTCGAGCGAACCGGAGTATTTTGATTCCGGTCCGAGTCCCTGCAGTGAGCAGAAATCTTCCACTGCAAGCTCCCCGCCATCGGCCATACGATCGAAGCGCCGGATGGCCAGGACGTTTCCATCCGCCGATAACTGGATTTCAGGGACATGAAGATCGCAGCGCCGGGCCGCGCTTAGACACAGGTATTCGTTGATTGCGAGCCCTGGGAGATCCGGTCTGCCTGTTTTAACAATATATTCGTCGGTTGCCGTCGTGGACTTGTCGTTGCGCAACAGTTTCGGCATTACGCCGGAAACGCCTTCCGTAATGCCTTTTTCAAGGTGCTCCATGAGTAGCTCATGGGCATTCGGACTCGCCAGTAAGGAGGCGACCTGCAGGTTGTCTTGGTCGATCTGCAATGTTTGTCCTTGCGGGACGCAGCGGACTCGCCCGATTGTGCGTTGACCGGTGAGTGCCAGCAGACCGAAATCGGTGACTGCGGTTAGCGAGCCAAGCTTTTCTTGCAGCAAGGCTTTTTTGGTGCCTTCTGGCAGGTTCATCTGGAAAAATGGATGAAGCCCACCACTGCCCCATTTGTAACTTTCGGCGCGAACGGGCATTGTCAGAGACACGAGTTTTTCAGGTGGAGTCTCCGGTAGATAGGTAAAAACATAGAGCCCTTCGGGGGTAGACGTGAGCACGCCGACGCGTGTTCCTGAAACATTCACATCCAGTGCTATGGGTTCAGCCATCGCGTTACCTCTTTAGGGGGAGGAGGGCGTTGAGAGCTTCGCCGGCAGGTCTCAATGCCGATTCTGCCTTTGTTCGCCGGACGCGCTGATGGGCCTGGAGAACAGCACCAGCAGCTGTTACTTTCATATTTTCACCACCAAGGGCTTTCGATAGAGACTTGGTGGCGAACGTCTGTATGGATTTCGCTACCGAATTTTCCCGCTGGATATCGTCGAGGGTACGGGTATGGCCTTTGGGCCGCGTTGTCAGATCAAGTCCAACCAGCCCGAAAAGGCTGGTCAGCTTTACCACTCCGAGTTCGAGCAGGTCACCACGTTCGAGACGGGAAATTGTGGCAACACTGACCCCCGCATGGCGCGCGGCATCCTGTTGCGTTAATCGACGTGCGATGCGGGCGACGCGAAACGCTTGACCAAGTTCGACGATATCCATCTACTACTCCATGTGTGTATATATCATAACTAATAGCACGAGCTATTTTATGCAAATAATTTCACCTATCTAAGCATATACGATTAGTCATGGTCTGTCAATATAAATGCTCTATCGCTACTAGTTATGTGTTTTATAATTCTTAATACGTCATCCTAGATAAGTTATGTCGGACTGACTTTTCTTTACCGGATTAACTATGGCTTCAAGGCGGCTGCCAAAATGAGACACATCTCAGTACCCTTTGCCCCTGGGCTGCGGTAGCGCCCAGCCCAAGAGTTGAGTGCCCGCTTTCCCAGGGCAATCGCGCTCGGAAGTCAGAGTGGTGTGAGTCCAAGCAAGGCCATGCGTCCGTCGTCATCCCAACCGATCCGCTTGCGCCGTAAGCGTAGGCTTTGCTTTGGTATGGAAACATCTTGACGCAGCAGGTTCAAAGCCATTTTGGTCAGCAGCGAGAAGTTTTGTGGGCCGTGATCCGCAGTAAGGCGCCGCGCATCTTCGCTGAAGATCACATCAAGGCTCCAGTGGAGTTGATTCTCGATGCCCCAATGATCGCGGACGGCTGCAGCGAACGCTTCGGTGGTCATTGCGCCCGAGGCAATGTAGTAGCGGGTTTCCACTTTGGATTCCTGCCCAGCCACCACCCGCACCGAGTCGACGCGGCCGAGTACCGAGCAGTCGGACCACGTGGCGACGTCAACTTGACCTGTGTTGGAAAGGGTGCGGTAGATCTGAAACACTTGACGACCATGCCCGGACTGGACGATGTTGTGTGCGTTGTCCCATTCGCCGATGAAAGCATCTTCCAGCGCTTCGTGCAGGGTCGGCTGATTGCCCTTGACCGCCAGCAGATAATCCGCGCCCAGGGCACGAATGCACCGCGCGATCTCCCGCTGCGTGCCCATGGCGTCGATGCTGACCAGGCAGCCCTTGACCGCCAACGTCTCCAGCAACTTCGGGATGGCGGTAATCTCGTTGCTCTTGTTGGCAACCTTTTCCTGGCCGAGCACCAGTCCCAAGTGGGTTGCGAAGGCGCTGACCATGTGCACCGGACCGTCGCTTGCCCGTGCCGAGCCTCTCAGCGCTTTGCCATCGATAGCAATGTTTTGGCGCATAGCGCCGACCACGCTACCAATCCACGACCGGAACACCTGTTCAAATTGCTTGGGATCGAGGATGCGGAAGATCCGGTTGAAGGTGTCGTGCGAAGGGATGCCATGCTCCAGACGCAGGAACCGCTTCAGCCAAGGCTCCTTCACCGTCGCCCACGCCGCCATGTCCTCGAATCCTTCCACCTCCGCGAAGATGGCACAGACCGCAATCACCAGCACCTCCGACAAGTCATGCCGGACGCCATTGCCAACTCGCGGGTCCTCGATTTCGGACAGACACACCACCAGACTGCGCTGCTTTTTCATAGCCATGTTCTCTCGCCGAAAAAGACATCGTCACTTGCGACAACGCTCAGGTCACCTTCCGTTATCGCAACGGCAAGACCGGAAAGATGGAACGCCGCACCGTGTCCGGCGCGCAGTTCCTGTGGCTGGTCTTGCAGCATGTGCAGCCCAAGGGCTTCCCGCCGCCACTTGGAGCGTTTAGAGCGCTACTTCGACATCGAAGTCGGAATACTTACTCAGCATATAATCGCG
>JAIFMO010000015.1 GCA_020048435.1 Sulfuritalea sp. | reverse complement strand
CTGCACACCTTGCCACCGACGCCCGTGATCGAGCGGAAGATCGCCGCCACGGCCGCCACGCCAGCAAGTGCCGCGCCCCCCGCTGCGGGCGGGGCAGGGTTGCCTAATCTGTTCAAGCACGGCGTGGAGATCGTGATCTCCGGCAGCTACGCCGATCTGCTGGCCTACGTCGCCGAACTGGAGGCGTCCCCGCAACGGCTCATCTGGGGACGCATGGAACTCGACGGTTCCAAGTATCCGCGCTCGGTGTTGAAGCTGACCGTCTATACCCTCAGCCTGGAGAAATCGTGGCTAGAACTGTAAAGGCTCTGAAGGCCCTCTGCGTTCTTTGCGTTCTGCATGGTACGACGGCGCTGGCCCAGCCATTGCCCGATCCGACGCGCCCGCCCAGTGTGAACCTGCCGGCTGCCGGCGGGGCGGCGGCCACGGGTATGGGTATGGCGGGTGCGGCGGGCGATGCCGCGGCGCCGGCGGTGCTGCAATCGGTTATTTTGCGGCCCGGTGCCAAGCCGCGCGCCCTGCTGGCGGGTCAATGGGTCGAATTGGGGCAGGAATATAACGGTGCGCGGCTCGTCAAGGTGATGGAGTCGAGCGTAGTCTTGAAAGGCCCAACGGGTCGTGAGACGTTTTATCTCACACCGGATGCGGAGAAAAAGATAGTCAAGCGGGTGACGCCACGGTCAAGCGGTGAAAGCGGGGGTAAGCAGTGACGGAAGCAAGCAGGGGCAAGCGTGTAACGCAGAGAGCGGCTGGCTGGGCTACGGCGGCGGCGCTGACCTTGGTCATGGTGAGCGGTTGTGCGTCGCGCACCGGCGCTCCGGCGGGAAACGTGCATGAGTCGATCATGCGAGAAGCGGCGCAGGCCGCGCAACCCGCCAAGCCAATCTCGCGGGCCGATGCGCAGGCCGTCGAGCAAGCGCTGTTGCCACCCCTCGAAGGCGAAGGCGCCCCCGGCAAACCGAAAGAAGCGCGTTTCGACCTCAACGTGCTCAACGCACCGGCGCCGCAGGTGTTTTCGGCCATCGTCTCCGGCACGCCCTTCAGCATGTTGCTTGGCCCGGATGTCGGCGGCACTCTTACGGTGAACCTCAAAAACGTGACCGTGCGCGAGGCGCTGGATACCATCCGCGAACTCTACGGCTACGAATACCGGGTTCAGGGTGACCGCATTACCGTGCAGTCAATCGCGATGCAGACACTCGTGTTGCAGGTCAATTATCTTGCCGGTCGACGCCAGGGCGCCA
This sequence comes from Sulfuritalea sp., assembly GCA_020048435.1. Classification (GTDB taxonomy): domain Bacteria; phylum Pseudomonadota; class Gammaproteobacteria; order Burkholderiales; family Rhodocyclaceae; genus Sulfurisoma. The sequence continues at coordinate 8,020 of JAIFMO010000015.1, read as the reverse complement.
CCGACACCCGGCTGACCTCGACGTCGATCACCGGCGGCGGCACCAGCGGCACCAGTGGCACCACCACCACGCCAGCGCCAGCTTCGGCCGCTGGCGGGGCGGCCGGCAGCGTTTCGACAGGGGGTGTCGGCGGTTCCAGCGTGTCTACGACCACCAACACCGATTTCTGGCAGGAATTAGAGGGGACGCTGACAGCCATCGTCGGCACCGAGGGTCGCGTCAAGATCAACCGAAGCTCGGGCGTCATTGTCGTTAAGGCGTTCCCGCGCGAACTGCGCTACGTCAAGGACTACCTCAAGGCGACCCAGCTCGAAGTCGAGCGCCAGGTGATGTTGGAAGCCAAGATCATCGATGTTACGCTGAACGACGAATACCAGGCCGGTGTGAATTGGTCCCAATTCGGCCGCAAGGATGAACGCTATGCGATCGGCACCGTTGGCAAGAATGTCAGCCTCAATGTGACTGGTGCTTCACTGACGGACGGCAATGCAACCGTGCTGCCGGGATCGGGCGTGGGTATCGCAACGGCGGTTGGCATCGGCAAGGGTTTTTACGGTCTGGCTTTCCAGTCGGCCAACTTTGCCGCGCTACTCAACTTTCTTGAAAGCCAGGGCACCCTGCATGTGTTGTCTAGCCCGCGCGTGGCGACGCTCAACAACCAGAAGGCGGTGTTGAAGGTTGGCAGCGACGAGTTCTTTGTCACCAACGTATCGACCACCACCACCAGCGGCACCGGTTCGACCACCACCAGCCCGACCGTGACACTGCAACCCTTCTTTTCGGGTATCGCGCTCGACGTGACGCCGCAAATCGACGAAAACGACCAGATCATCCTCCACATCCATCCCTCCGTCAGCACGGTGACGGAGAAGGTCAAGAGCGTCAATCTCGGCGCTGGCGGCACGCTGACACTGCCGCTGGCCGCCAGTTCGATCAATGAAAGCGACAGCATCGTGCGCGTGCGCGATGGCCAGATGGTCGCCATCGGCGGTTTGATGCGGGAAAGCCAGACGGGTGATCGCTCGCAACTGCCCGGCGCTGGCGATTCGTCCGCTTTGGGTTGGCTGTTTGGTCAGCGTGGCAGCACCTTCTCCAAGCGCGCGAGTCGCTTGACCGGCTAAAGGAATTCGCCCCATCTCGCCCCGTGAACATCGGCCAGTAACGCTGGATGTACCTGCAACATTTTGGCCTGACTGAATTCCCCTTCGGCATCACGCCGGACACCAGCTACGTCTTTTCCGCCACGGCCCACCAGGAGGCGCTGAACACGCTGCTGGTCGCCATCGACAGCGGCGAGGGCTTCGTCAAAATATCGGGCGAAATCGGTACCGGCAAGACGCTGCTGTGCCGCCGTTTTCTGGCCTCGTTGCACGACGAAGCCGCCGTCACGGCCTACATCCCGAACCCGCAGCTCGAACCGCGCATGTTGCTGCTGGCAGTAGCGGAAGAGCTTGGTATCTCGCTCGACAAGTACGACTACCAGTTTCATCTCATCAAGATTCTGAACGAGAAGTTGCTCGAATACGCCGATGCCGGCAAGCGTGTCATCGTCTGCATCGACGAGGCGCAGGCGATTCCGCTGGAAAGCCTGGAGGCCCTGCGCCTGCTCTCGAACCTCGAAACGGAGAAGCGCAAGCTGATGCAGATCGTGCTGTTCGGTCAGCCCGAACTGGACGTGAAACTCGAAGATCCTTCCGTGCGTCAGTTGCGGCAGCGTATTTCCTTCAGCTATCGGTTGTCCGGCCTGCGTCGCGGCGAGCTTGATCACTACCTTAACCACCGGCTGCGTGTCGCCGGCTTTCGCGGCCATGAATCGCTGTTTTCCAAGGGCGCCGTGCGGGGTCTGCACAAAGCCAGCAGCGGTACGCCGCGCCTGGTCAATATCCTCGCTCACAAGGCCCTGCTGGCGGCCTTCGGTCAGGGCAAGCATCAGGTCAAGAGCCGTCATGTGGTGAACGCCGCGCGCGACACCGAGGGTCTTGCCCGTCGCCTTTCCTGGCTGGACGGACTGCCACGGTAGCCTGGTCATGAGCCTGATCAATGACATGCTGCGCAATCTGGAAGAACGGCACGCCGCCAACGCGCCGCTACCGAACGAGGTCCGGCCGCTGCCACGGGAGCGCAATGGCCTGCCGGTGAAATCGATAGTCGCAGCCGTCGCCGTGATAGCCGTGGCCGCCGTCGGCGGCTTTCTGGCGCTGCGCGATAGCGGTACAGTTGCCCGGCCAACCGCGCCTGCGCCCGTTCAATTGGCGCCAGTCACGCCCGCCATGCCCCAATCTGTGCCGCCGGTTGTTGTCGCTGCGGTCCCCGCGCCCATTGTGTCCGTGGTGCCTGCGCCACCTGAGCCGCCCGCGCCCACTGCCATTGTGCCTGTGCCCGCGGTACCGGCGGTTTCATTACCGGTCGCCGAACTGGCCAAGCCGGCGGCGACGGAAAAGCAATCAAAGCTGCAAACCCTGCGTCTGGCAACCGAACTGTTGCCCAGTTGGGATCGCCCAAAGAATTCGGCCTCAACGGCGTCAGCGACCACCCCCGCACCGCCGGTTGAAAAAGCAAGCGCTGACGCCGATCCTGCGGTACAGGCCGAGGCGGATTTACGCCGCGCCCGCGCGCTGCTGGGGCAGGGCGCCCGGGCCGAGGCGGAGCAGGCTTTCAAGCAGGGCTTGGCGAAATTGCCAACCCAGACAACGGCCGCGATGACACTGGCGCGACTTCAGATCGATCGTAACGACGCTGCTGCTGCCTGGGAAACCCTGCAAAACAGCCTGCCCCATGCCCGCGAGCAGGCCGCCTACCGCGCATTTTGCGGCACGGTGTTGCAGCGACTCAATCGCGCGCGCGAGGCCATCGAGCATTATCAGGTGGCGCTGCGGCTGAATCCCGCCGAGGGTCGCTGGTGGGTGGGCCTCGGCCTCTCGCTCGAAGGCGCGGGACAGGCCGCCGAAGCGCGCGAGGCTTTCCAGCGCGCGCGTGCCGCCGGCAACCTGCCGCCCGAAATGGCCTCATTCGTCGAGCAGAAGACGCGCTGAGGACTGTCTTATCCGGGTGGGGCCGTAGCCTGCACGAACCGCCGCAGCGGTTCAAGTTGCGGCTCTTGCGCGGCCATATTCGTCAGTTCTTTCTCTAACGCCGCGCGCTCCGTGGGAAAGGCGGCGAGCGCGCGGCGAATCTGCGTCTCGGCTTCGTCTTCCCGGTCCGCCAGCGCCAGCAGCACGCCGCACTTGAACACGATATGTCGCGAGGGCGCGAAGCGTTGGGCAAGGGTGCAGACGGCGATCTTGTCCTCCAGTTGCTGCCGGTTGGCGTCCATCGATACCGCCAGGGTGACCAGCACATGCGGCGCCAGCAGGGAATTGCGCTGCAGTTGCATGAGGTCGGCGATGGTCGTGTGGAAATTAGCGACGGAACCACGGCGGTTGAGGGTGGTTTCGAGGATGGCGTAGTCCTGCCGCAAGCCCGCCAGCGGTGCGATGGCGCCGATGACAATGGCGGCCACCAGCAGCGCGCCGCGCTGGCCGTTGTCGACGTCGAGCGTGGTCTCGTCCGCCATGCCCAGCACCAGCGCGACAATGCCGAGGAAAAAGCCATACCACAGCGGATATTCCAGCAGGCTGTGCAGGGCGGCCACGCCGAGGATGGCGGCGATCCATACATGCTGGAGGCGCCAGCGGAGCGCAAGAAACCGGCGCGCCCAGAGAGCCAGGACGACGACTGCCAGCAGCGGCGCCACCAACCCGAATTCGGCCAGCAATTGCAGCACGAGGTTGTGCGCGTGTTCGGCCACGCCGGGCGCCCAGTCTGGCGTCGACTGTTCGTTGGCGAGGAAGAGGCCCCAGGGCAGCGAGCCGATACCGTTGCCGAAGAGTGGCGCGGCGAGAAATTGATGCCATGCCGCGGCGATGAGCCGCAGCCGGATATCCGTGCCGCTGATCTCCTGGAACAAACGCTCGCCCGCCGACCCGACAAGTAGTCCGGGCGAAAACGAGGAAGCATCGAGGCCGAGCCAGGCAAACCAGGAAACAAGAGTCTTGATGACCCATGGCAGCACCACGACGACCGGTAACAGCGGCAAGGTCAGCGTCAGCCAGCGGCGCCCCGGTTTGTCCTGATTCCCGTCACCACTCAGACGGGAAAGCGGCCACGCCAGCAGTGGCATCAGCGCGGCATAGAGGAAAACAGTGCGCGAGGTGGTCAGCGTCGCCGCCAGCAGCAAGGGCATCATGCCCAGCCAGATGAACCCGAATGATGCCCGTTGACGTAGCTGGAGGTAGGTCGCCGAAGCAATGCCCAGCCACATCTGGTGATTGAGATGATTTCTTTGTCCCAGATTGCCATAGGGATTGTTGCCCATGCGAGGAAAAATCCACGGATAGGCGAACTCGGTATTCACCAGCCACTGCATCAGCGCGATGCCGGCATTGATCAGCGCGCCGGCGAGCAGCGCCGTTGCCAGCAGATCGCATAGGCGGTCCAGCCCGAAGCGGTCGCGGGCGTGCCGACCCAGCAACATCATCAGCGCCGTCCACAGCAGGATGGTGGCCTGGAGCAGTGCCTGCTCGGTGAAAGTTACGCGCCGGAATGCGATTTGAGCCACGGCGGCGACGCAAAAAATCAGCGGGATCAGCATCGCCTGCGGTAGCCGGGCAGGGTGCCAGGCAGCACTGCGCGCAAGGAGGACGCCGGCGGCGGCGAGGCCGAGCGCATAGGCCCACCATTCGGCCCAGAAGCTCGGAATCGGATCGAAATGACGCGAATGCAGGAACGGCAGCGAAACCATGGCGGCGAGCAGGGTCAGGCCCAGCCGGTCACGCCAGCGGTCGATGTGCGCCAGCGTGGCAGAAGGTGGTGTGGCGGGCAGTGGCGTGGCAGAAGTCGGCGTGTCGCTCACTTTTCGCCCTTCACGGCGCGGGCGACGACGCAGTTCACCACGCGCGCCGCCCCGTGGTTCTTCAGTGTCCGCGCCAATTCGTCGAGGGTGGCGCCGGTGGTCATGACATCGTCGATCACCATGATGGACTTACCTGCCAAATCGATCGTGCAGCCGAAAGCGCCCCGCACATTTCGCTGGCGCGCTTTCCACGGCAGGCTGCTTTGCGGCGCAGTCTCGATCAGCCGATGGCAGCAGCCAGGCTCAAGCGCGATGCCGGACGCCCGACCGAGCACTTTTGCAATTTCGAGCGACTGGTTGAATCCGCGTTCGCGCAGCCGTCCCGCCGACAGCGGCACGGGAATGATCAGGTCGGCCACGGGCAAGCCGCTATCGAGCAAGGCATGGCCAAAAAAGTCGGCGATAGCGAGACGGTGGGCGAACTTGAGTTGCTGCACCAGTTTGTCGAGCGGAAAGGCATAAATAAACACGGCCGCGGTGGCGTCGAAATGGGGCGGCGCCTTGAGGCAGGCGCCACAGATCGTTGCACCGACATTCCCGGGAACCGGTGCGGCGCAAACCGGGCAGGTTGCGGCAGGCAGGCGCGGCAGCGATTCGGCGCACTCGGGGCAAAGCAGGGGCGCGCCGGCAAAGGCGCCGCACAGCACGCAATCCTGCGGCAGCAGGGCTGCAAGGGCCCGCTGCATGGCGCGCGGCCACGCCTGCTGCAACGTGTCACGCACACCGCCCGAAATTGACAAGCCCATCCCCATCCCCGATCATTCGCCCCTCGATTCTACCCAGCACAGCAGGCCTCCCCATGAGCGTTTCCGCCGCACCCCGGACAATCACCACCGCCGCTGTTACCACCAAAGTGCTCGCAGTCGAGGCGCACGCGGTCGAAGATTTGTTGTCCTTGCCCTTCGCCGACCTGATGTTCCGTGCCCAGCAGGTTCATCGCGCGCATTTCGATGCCAACGCCATCCAGCGGTCCACGCTGCTGTCAGTGAAGACCGGCGGCTGTTCCGAAGACTGCGGCTACTGTTCGCAATCGGCGCATCACGGCGAAGCCGAGCGCGAGAAGCTGCTCGACGTGGCCGAGGTGGTGGCGGCAGCCCAGGCCGCCAAAGACAAGGGCGCCACCCGCTTCTGCATGGGCGCGGCCTGGAAAGGGCCGCAGGACAAAGATCTCGCCAAGGTCGGTGAGATGGTCACCGCCGTGAAAAACCTCGGCCTCGAAACCTGCGTCACCCTCGGCATGCTGAAGGAAGGCCAGGCCGAAAAGCTGCGCGACGCCGGCCTCGACTACTACAACCACAATCTCGACACCGCGCCGGAGTTCTACGGCCAGGTGGTCACCACCCACAGCCAGGCCGACCGCCACGACACGCTCGACCGCGTCCGCGACGCCGGCCTCAAGGTCTGTTGCGGTGGCATTGTCGGCATGGGCGAAACGCGTGCCGCGCGGGCGGCGCTGATCGCCGAACTGGCGAACATGACCCCGCCACCTGATTCCGTGCCCATCAACAATCTTGTCCCCATGCCCGGTACGCCGCTCGAAAACGCGCCGCCGCTCGACCCCTTCGAGTTTGTGCGTACCATCGCGGCGGCCCGTATCCTCATGCCGAAATCCTTCGTGCGGCTGTCGGCCGGACGCCAGCAAATGAGCGACGAATTGCAGGCGCTATGCTTCCTTGCCGGTGCCAACTCCATTTTTTATGGCGACAAGCTGCTCACCAGCGGCAATCCCGAAGCCGCGCACGACGAGGCGCTGTTTGAGCGGCTGGGGCTGACCGCCATCTGATCAGTCACCCGATGCGCGAAGATTTCGCCCGCGCCGCCAACCGCTACGACGAGGCGGCGGTACTGGCGCGCGAAACCGGACGGCGCATGGCCGAGCGGCTCGATTTCGTCAGGATTGCCCCGCAACGCATCGCCGACATCGGTTGCGCCACCGGCGACGGCATCCGCGAATTGCAGCGCCGTTACCCGCAAGCGCTGCCCTTGGCCATCGACTACGCCCGCCCCATGCTGGCCGCTGCGAGTGCACGAGCACCCTGGCACGAACGCCTGCGCGGCCGCGCCCCCCGCGCCGTCAATGCCGACGTCCGCGCCCTGCCGCTGGCCACTGCCTCGCTCGGGCTGGCCTGGTCGAACCTCATGTTGCACTGGCTCGACGACCCCCCCGCGTTGGTTGCCGCCTTTGCCGAATTCCACCGCGTGCTAGACGTCGGTGGCCTGCTGATGTTCGCCATGTTCGGCCCGGACACACTGAAGGAATTGCGCGCCGCCGCCCTAAAAGTCGGCGCTAGCGACATGGCACGGCGCTTTGTTGATATGCACGACATTGGCGACATGCTGGTTGGCGCCGGCTTCGCCGACCCGGTGATGGACATGGAAATGATTACCCTCACCTACCAGCGGCCCGGTGACTTCCTGGCCGACCAGCGCCGGCTCGGCGTGCGCGACGGCCTGCTCGGGCAACTGGCCTGGCGCGATTGGCGGCGGGTCTTTGCTGCCTGGGAACGCATCGATGGCCGCCTGCCGGCGAGCTTTGAAATCGTCTATGGTCATGCCTGGAAGGTAGCCCCGCGCGAAACCCCGGACGGAAAAGCGATTATTCGCTTCACCTCACGCCCCAACCGTTAATTCCTGAAATGTCTGATTCGATCCGACGTAATTCGAGTAATTACTTTTGGTCGGCGTTTTAAAACAAGATTTGATTGTGTATTATTCATGACGCGCCGCTGATTAAGTAATCAATGCGGTAACTTTTATGAAATTAATGACATAAGGATCAATATGACCAGTATTACAGAACTGATTGCACAGAAAACCGCTATCGAACAACAGATTAAAGAGCTACGCAAGAATGAACGGCAAGGCGCTATAGCAAAAGCCCGTGAAATTATTGCTGAATTCGAAATAACGGCCGATGAGATTTTTACAAAAAGCGCCAAGGGAACCCGCGGCAAGGTGGCGGCCAAATATTCCGATCCTGCTTCTGGCAAGACCTGGACCGGCCGTGGCCGTGCCCCGCGTTGGCTTGATGGCAAGAATTACGACGACTTCCTGATCTAAATGATGTTGCAGCGTCAGCCCGCCCATGCCTTGCATGGACGGCCGCTGCCGTGAATAGCCAAACCAGCC
>JAIFMO010000072.1 GCA_020048435.1 Sulfuritalea sp. | reverse complement strand
TGGCACCGCAACCAGTACCAAAGCCGAGAATCCAGATCGATTCTGAGCGTGCCCAGTTGAACAAATCCTCGACGATCTTGAGGTAAGCCGGCGGATGAACAGCGGGCGGCGCCTCGCAGTAGTAATCGCGCAGTGGATCGACCTCGAATTCGACACCATCGGGGCCCTTGACGACGCGTATTTTCAGTTCTTCTTTCATCTCATCTCACAGCAAAATGATCGAAAGCACGCCCACCGGCACTGCCCAGACCAGAAACCAGCGGATCGACTGTTCAACTCGGAAACGCGGAAAAACGACCCCGACAAAGACCGACCACATGTAGATCAGGAATACTTTGAGGAAGAAAGTTGGCCAATCCGCTGCGCCACCGAAGAAAAGGTTCATGTAGATAACGATCTTCGCGATAGGGAATATCACGCGGTTCGTCTGCATGAGGGCAAGATAGGAGGAGTGATACTCGGTCGGCGGCCCGATCGGAATCTCTTGTGGCGCAAGCACCACGTCGAACGGGGGGCGCATCATCGAACCAAGGAACGAGAGCATCGCCGCCGTTACGGCGAACGGGTTGGTAAACAAGGTCCAGGCCAGGATGCTGCCTTGCTGCGCCGCGACGATATCGGTGATGGAGAGAGTCTGATACTGGAGCGCCACCGAGAATACAGCCAAGCCGAAGGGCAGTTCGGCGGCGGTGACTTGTGACAACCCACGGGTGATACCAATGGCAGCATGGGGATGGCCGCTTTCGGCGGCGCCCAACGCCATGCCCAGCGTGCCGAAGAAGAAAAAGTAGAGGGCCAGGATCAGATCGCCAGAGAACGATAGATTCGAAAACATGTATGAGCCGTAGATCGACGGCACGAACAACAGCAGTCCAACGCCGCCCGACAGGCGGAAGACCGGCCCGAGATAGAACATCACGCCATGAGTGATCGAACTGCGCAGACCGTAGTTTTTGATTAGGTCAAAATAGTTCTGGTAAATCGGAATGCCATGACGCCGTCCAACCCGTGCGGCAATCTTGGCGATGAGAGCAGTCACCAGCAGACCGTAATTGACAACGATGAACAGTGTAAGAAACGCGTAGGGGATTTTCATCCAGTCAAACTGCATGGCTAGACCCCCATCCGGACAAAAAAGACAATGATGACAAAGGCGATAAAGTGGAACGCGTAAGTCTGGCCATTGCCGTTATAGAGACGCCGCGACAGGTCTGCACCCGTGTGTAGGAAATCGGTCAGTGCGCCCCAGAAACGGGTAACGAAAGGCTGCACCAGGAAACCGAGCGCCTTGCGGTACGGGGCGAAGAAATTCCAGGCGAAATGGGTCGTCTCGGGGCGGTAAGGCCGTTCGGCCGAAAAACCGATGTTGAACTGCTTGACCTTCTGCGCCTTGCGGTTGACGAACAGAAGCCAGGCAAAGAGGGTGCCGAAAATCACGCAGACGACAATCATGATGGCGACCGGGTTCCAGTAGCCATAGTTACTGGATATCTCCAGCCCCTCCCAGTTCAGGCCACCCTCGGGGAAGAACTGGTTAAGATAGGTATCGACTCGCCGCAGGACAATGCCGGGAAAGATGGCAACGACCATGAGGAGCGCGACGTAAATCATTTGCGGCAGGACAATCCAGAAAGGCGCCTCCTTGATTTTCCGGTGTTCATCCTTCAGTTGCCCCAGGAATATGGTGTGGATCAGGCGAAAGAGGTAGAGGAATGCAATTGGTCCAGCAAAAAAGGTGATGATCAGTGGCAAACGGTAATCGGTTGACAGGATGGCATTGTAGAAAATCCAGCGGCCGCCAAAGCCCGACAATGGCGGCACGCCCGAAACAGCGATGATGCCGATGAGCACTGCGATGAAGGAGAACGGCATCAGTGTGATGAGCCCGCCCATCTTGTACATATCGCGCGTGCCGGTGCGCTTGGCAACGCCGCCGGCTGCCAGGAAGAGCATCGATTTGTAGATATAGTGATTGATTACAAACATCAGCGCCATCAGCCAGCCGAGATGGTTCATCAGGGCAAGACCAAACAAGGCATACCCCATTTGACCGATTGAGGAGTAGGCAAGCAGACGTTTGGCATCCTCCTCGAAAATCGCCATGAGATTACCCAGTAGGGCAGACAGGGCGGCGATCCAGAGCATCACATGCGTAAGTTCGACACCATAAAGTTGCTGCTTGCCCATCGTCATCAGCAACACGAACAAGCCATAAAGCCCCGCCTTGAGCAAAATACCCGACACCATCGGCGACACGTCAGTCTCGGCCTCGCCATGCGCGCCGGGCAACCAGATGTGCAGACCGATTGCGGCGGTTTTGGTCATGAAGCCAACAGCAAGCAGGATAAATACCCAGGGAGCGAGGGGTGCAGTCAAGTGACTTAGTGATGCGATATCGAACTGCGGTGCGCCCTGTGCGGCAAGAGCAAAGCCGGTAAGGATCAAGAAAGCGCCGCCGAGCGAGAAAATTATGTAGGAAAGCGCATGCGGTTCGGACTGTTTTCCTCGCAGTATCAGGAAGTAGGAGCCGACCGTCAGAATTTCCCAGGCCGCAAAGAAGTCGAAAGAAGCCGTGGCACGAATGAGCATTGCAAGCCCGGCATACATCAGCATCGCCGCCGGGTAGAAGCCGACCCGCCGGCCATGAGCGTCGTAACTTGCCAGCAGAATGATCGCGCCGCCAACGAGAATGATGACGGCGAAAATTAGCCGCAGCGGATCATATTCGGCAAAGGTAAAAGCGAAGAAAGCAAGCATCCCGGCGATCGCCAAGGTGTTCTTTACCCAGGCGGGCAACCAGTCCAGCAGCAAGAACGAAAGCGCGAAGAGAAGCGGCAGGACGAGCAGCAGATTGCTGCGTCCGGACAAATCTCCCCACAGATAGCCAAGAGCCCAGCCAGCTGCAACAGCCGCGACAACTGCCGTCACTTGGTGCGGTGTGCAGGAGATCGGCTCGGCTGGCGCTGCGCGCTTCATGATGTAGCCGAACCAACGGAACAGATAACCCGCCTCGACGAGGGCCCCGAACAGAATCAACGCAAGCAATGCGATGCGCCCCTCGCCGGCCAGGAATCGAACCAGTTCCCACTTGGCGTAGAAACTGGGGAACGGAGGCAGTCCGCTGAGCATGCCGATGAAGGAGACGAAGGCAAAGATGAGGAGCGGATGTCCGCGTAAGGCCGCCCAGTCGGTAAGTTCGCGTCCTGCGACTAGACCAGATATCCAGTACAACCCCGCCTTGGCAACCGCGTGGGAAACCAGCAGACCAAAAGCAATGTAGGGCGTGCTGTCGCCAAGAATGTCGCGCTGACCAAGAACAACCAAGACCAATCCCATCTGCGCAATCGAGGAATAACCGAGTTGGCGTCGGTCGTTGGTCTGTGGCAGGGCAAGGAGACTGGAAGCGATGAAGGTGACAATACCGATACCGGTCGCCATTGGCAGCCATTCCGCGCCACCGATGAGCAACAACTTATCGACCGCGTAGAGGGATGCCGTCCCAGCCGCTGCCGAAAAGAGGGCCGAATAAGACGGATGAGCCGACTCATAGATATCGAGTGCCCAGCCATTGGCCGGAAAGGGCTTCAACTCGGCGACAAGCGCGATGAACATCATGAAAAAGGAGATTGTTCCCCCAGCCAGCAGGCCCAGTGAGGCATTCGCCATGCCGTCAATATTCAGCGTACCGGTGGCGTGATAGGCAAAGACGATGCCGAGCAGCAGGAAGATCGAGATCACCTGCGAAACGATAAGGTACTTGAATCCGGCGGACAGCGCCCGCTCGTCCTCGGAAAGCAAGACCAGGCCAGCAGTCGAGATAGCCACCAGTTCGAAGAAGACGAAAAGGTTGAAGATGTCTCGGGTCATGATGATGCCGCAGTAGGCCATCACGGCAACCAGGAATACCGCCATCGCGCTTCGTCCCAACCGGAACAGAGAGTCCTTCATGTAAATCGCCGCGAGCAGGCCGGACAGATTTACCATCAGCGTCAGGGCCGCCTCGGGCAGTGCCATGCGCAGGTTGATGGCAAACGGCGGCACGGCGCCAGCGGTGAATATCTCGACCGGCGCGGCACCCTCCTGAGCAAAAGCCCACACCCAGCTAACCGAAATCCAGGTCATGAAGGCGAGCGTGGCGAGCGTGATCGCGTAAGCCGTGGCACGCCGCTCCTCCTTCAGCATGCCAAGCAGGAAGGCTGCGGTCAGCGCCGCAACGATGATATAGAGCGCATTTACCATTTAAGCTCCGTAAACTGCGCGATATCGAGTGTCCGCTTCTTCTCGTAAAGCTTGTAGGTATAAGCAAGCATCAGCGCCGTAACCCCGACGCCAATGACGATGGCGGTGAGCACCAGCGCCTGCGGAACCGGGTCGATAATGCGGGCGGCAGCCTCCGCGGCGGACACTGCGACATCCAGGATCGGGGCGGTGCGGCCGTGCATGTAGCCGATGGCGACGATAACCATGTTGACGCCGGTATCCGCGACCGTGAAGGCGACGATCATGCGCAGGATATTCCGGTTGGTCAGGGCGCCGAACAAGCCGATGAGTATCAGGATGAAACCGGTCGCCATGGCAATGTAGGCCATCAGAGCTCCTCCGTCCCGGACAGGTTGGCCAGCATGGAGCTGAACTCTGCGCCAACCTTGAGGCCGACGAATGAATAGATGATAGGTATGGCGCCGGCCGAGAACACCTCGCCCAAAGTACCTAGCGGCAGGACCCGGTTGTCGAGGAAGCCGCCAGCATAAAAAATGCCGAGAATACCCATACCGACGAACACCAGCCCAGAGATTGACTCGACGATTGCGATCAGCTTGTGGCTGAATGTCCGCAAGGGGTCGCCCAATAGCAGTAGCAGCATCGCCGAGGCCAGGATAGCGCCGCCCTGAAAGCCGCCCCCAGGAGTCAGGTGACCGTTGATGAAGACATAGACACCCAGTAGCAGGATCAATGGCACCAGCAAGCGAACACCGATCACCAGCAACTCGCCGGAGGGCGGCTGCGCGTGCCGCATCTTGCCCTGCTGGTGCCCGCTCGCCAGTACCAGGCCAACGATAGCAGCGGAAAGAAATAGTACGGTAACCTCGCCAAGGGTATCCAGACCCCGATAGGTGACGACGATGGCGGCGACAATATTGGCTGCACCGGTCTCGCTGGCCGTTTTGTCGGCGTAGTAGCGTGCGGTTTGGTTGAGTTCGCTGTCGGGAACATACCCGAGCAACAGGGCAGCGAACATCGCGCCGATGCCCAGCAGCAGCACCAGCACAGAAAAACTTTTAACCATTGGCGCCTCCGCGGACCCGGCTCAGCACGAAGAAGAACAGGAAGGTAGTCAGACCGCTGCCGATGGCGGCTTCGGTCATCGCTACGTCCGGCGCGGCGAGCAACAGGTACTGAACCGAGGCAAGCAGGCTGACCAACCCGGAGGACAACATAACGATCGGCAGGCTCCGCTTCGACCAGATCGACATCAGCCCCGCCACAATCATCGAGGCACAGAGCAACACGGTCATGGGAATGAATAAATTACTCATGACTTCTCTCCCGTATCCTCGGCAAGCCGGTCGACCTGACCTGCCGGCAATCTGACCAGACCGCTGCGATGGGCCGCGCGCGCCAGCACCTGGGAAGAAAGCGGGTTGGTGAAGAGCAGGAAGATGCCGATCAGCAGCAATTTCAGAGCCCACTCGGGCCGGATAAAAGCAACCCCCAGCAGGGTCAGCAGGGTGCCCAGCGTAGTCGCCTTGGTCGCCGCCTGAATCCGGTTGTAAAGATCCGGCATACGCACCAACCCAAGGGCGCCCAGCAACAGGAAGCCAGATCCGGCAACCATCAACAAGCCACCCACCACATCAAGCAATTCTCCCATCACAGCCCCCGTTCCAGATAGCGGGCCACTACGATCACCCCGAGGAAGGAAAGCAGCCCATACACCAAGGCTACGTCGAGATAGATAAAGCGCCCTTCAACCAACGCACCGAAAACGATGCCAGCAATGGAAACGATGGTTAGCACGTCGAAGGCCAGCACCCGGTCGGCAGGCGTCGGACCTCTGAAAAAACGCCAGAGAGCGGCCAGAAAAGCCACCCCGGTCAAGGAGGCGGCCAGGTTGATCAGAAATTCAGCCATAGATGACCTCGAGATATTTCTCGAAACCGCCGGCGATCGCCGCCGTTGCTTCTTCGATGTCGGCCGAATCCACGGTGACACAATGAATGTAAAGCCATTCGCCGTTGAGTTCGACCGTGAGGGTGCCGGGGGTGAGCGTGATCGAATTGGCCAGCATTAGCCGTCCCATGCGACTCTTCAGCCCGGTACGGATCTTGACGATGCCGGGGTTGATGGGCAAAGAAGGGGAGATAACGATGCCGGCTACCCGGATATTCGACTTGACCAGTGCCGAGAGGAAGTAGCCGTAGTATTTAAATCCGGCCACGAAAGCCGCCGGGGTGGCGCGAAATTCGGTAAAGAAGGAAAGTCCATCGGGGTACATGAAGGCTATGACGAGCGAAGCCACCACGCCGACGATGAGTACGTCGGGAGATAACGAGCCCATCAGCATGACCCAAAATAAAAGCAGGGTCGCGAACAGCACAACGAAATTCCAAACCTTTTGCATTAATTCACCAGTTGTTTTGCGTTGCATCAAGAAGATGCTGCGCCGGGTGCGTTATTCCATAAAATTTCGATCGAAAGCAGCAATCAGTTTGCATTTATATATCATTTTCAATGCGAATTAAAGCATGCCTTTGCTGCAATAATGTTGCAGTGTAGCAAACTATTGAGGCCGAGAGAAATCGTAGCCTTGTCCAACGTGGCTTGAGCTACATCCCTTTTCCTTATGCTTGGCTATTGGCCCCACCGACGGGAGTATTCCTGAACCCCATCTGGCATATCTACTTGATCGAATGCGTCGATGGCTCCCTCTACACAG
>JAIFMO010000148.1 GCA_020048435.1 Sulfuritalea sp. | reverse complement strand
GGAATCCCCGTGGAACGGGTGACGCCCCAACGGAAGTCGCTTTGGTGGAAACAACAAACTCAGCCTGGATCGGCTTTGCCCGCGATCTGGCGAGCCATAGCGCAACGGTTGAGGACAGCCTGCGCTTGGTCGCTGCCGCCTACGCCGACCCTGCGGCCCGTCCGCCAGCCATTCCCTGGCTGGGCGAACTATTCCCGGAGAAAGTCGCCGAACTCATGGCCGCGCGCATCGAGCGAGAAAAGATGTTGCTGCGGGTCAAGCTCAACACCCTGCTCGAAGAACGCCAGCAACCGCCGCGCGAGGATGGCACGCCACCCACCATTGAACTCAAGGCGCTGGAAACCGAGGTGATGGAACTGCCGCGTTTCGAGATGACCATCGATGCCGCGCCGGTGCCGATTCCGGAAGATGTCCGCCAGTTGTTGACCTCGATTCAGCTTGATCTCGGCGACATTCCGCCCGAGTATCTCCAGCCCGCTGGTCCCGGTGAATACGATCCCAACCTGATCCAGCCTGAACGCAAAGACCCGGACGAAGTGTGGAAGGGAACCTACCACGAAGAAGGGGCTGCGTTCTTCCCAGAGTGGGACTACGGCCGCCAGCACTATCGCAAGAACTGGTGCGTGGTACGCGAAAAAGAAGTGGCCGTCGTCGAGGACGATTTCATCGCCGGCGTAATGCGCCGCTACGCTGGCCATGCCCGGCAGTTGCGCCGTACCTTCGAGGCCATGCGCGATGCCGACCGTCGCTTGAAGCGCCAGGTCGAGGGCGATGACGTCGATTTCGATGCGCTGGTCGACAGCATCGCTGGCCACCATGCCGGGCAGGAATGGTGCGACCGCGTACTCAGCCGACTGCACCGATCCGAGCGGGACATCGCGGTGCTGTTTCTGGTGGATATGAGCGGCTCGACCCAGGGCTGGATCAACGAGGCCGAACGTGCCGCGCTAGTGCTGCTGTGCGAAGCCTTCGAGGCGCTGGGTGACCGCTACGCGATCTACGGTTTTTCCGGCATGACGCGCAAGAAGTGCGAGATTTTCCGCATCAAACGCTTCGACGAAGCCTACGATGCCACCGTTCGCGGCCGCATTTCCGGCGTGCGGCCGCAGGATTACACGCGCATGGGCTTCGCCATCCGTTACGCCACCGACCTGCTCGGCAGCGTTGAAGCCAAGACGCGGTTGCTGATAACGCTGTCTGACGGCAAACCCGACGACTACCATGACAACTATCGGGGCAAGTACGGCATCGAAGATACGCGGCGGGCGCTGCTCGAAGCCACGCGCGCCGGAATTCGCCCTTTCTGTATTACCCTCGACCAGGAGGCGCGCGACTACCTGCCGCATCTGTACGGCGCGGCGCACTACACCGTGGTCGACGACGTGGCGCGGCTGCCCTACAAGGTGGCCGACATATATCGCCGGCTGACGGCCTGAATCAACCGTGCTGAATCAAGCGTACTGAGTCAAGCGTACTGAGTCAAATTTCGCCGCAATGCCGTAGCGCTACCGCCGACTTTTTGGCGCGCTGCCCCACATGGCATAGAGCGGGTCGGATAGGGGCGTCATCCGGAAATACTTGTCGTCGCGCGGCCGGGGCAGGCCGCGCAACGATTCTGCGTGCAGATCGACAAATTGTCCGCTATGGCGAAAATGACTCAGCACCAGGCCCATGCGTTCGAAGGGGTGCAATTCGGCCCAGCAGCGAATGGCTTTCGGCGGGAACCAGCGTTCCGAGACTGTCACCACAAACTTTCCACCGGGCTTGAGAACGCGGGCCACCTCGCGAAAGATATCGCCCGGGCGCACCAGATATTCGACCGACAAGGCGCAGAGCGCCAAGTCGAAGGACGCGTCGGCAAAAGGCAGGGCAGGGCACCGATTGATGTCCTGCACAATGCGGCTGCTCAAGCGCGGGTTTCCGGCGAGTTCCGCGGCGTTCATGCCCAGCCCGGTGATGTTGATGGGCGCTGAATCAGTCGTCGGTTCGGCCGGTAAATGCGAATTGCCGCTGGCCATGAGATCAAGCACCTGCATCGCCGGCGACAGGAAGCGGGAATGCAGGTTCTGGAGCTGGTCGAGCGCAATGCTGTCGAGGTGATCGACGAAACGTGGTTGCGCGTAGAAGAGCGTGTCCGCCGATTCGTCGGTCCGCGTCAGATCGAGGTCTTCCAGAACATGGGTGGGTGCGCCTGCCAGGATACTTTGCATTCCCGGACCATTGCCCGTTAGCTGCGGCAGGAACTCACGGCTTTCACTGACACTCCCGATATGGCGCCCGCGCACGGTGGCGTCAAGCGCGAAGGGAATGCTGGCGAGCGGAGGGGTTAGATCGAATTCGATGGCGTCGTCGATTACGGACACGAGTTGCATCGGCGTGCGGTCGCCAGCGGTGATTCCCGACTGCCCGGCAAACAGTTGGCGTGGATACCAGCGGCCGGCCCGCGGCTCGATGCGCTGCCCAGCCAAGCTATCTGGCCAGGCGGCACGAGAAACAGTCAGCCGGAGGGATGTTCCGGTTGCAGTGGCCCAATGACTCTCGCCAATGGAGACGATCTGGTCGATGGGGGCATCGGCAAGCAGGGTCAGCGAGTATCCGCCGATACGATCACGTTCGGGATCGACATTCGGGATAAAGCGGCGTTCGCGATAAGCCGCGTTGGTGTCGCGCCAGCGCAGTGAAAACTCGACATTGAGTAGCTGAACGGGAGCCGGAACCATCGCACTTCCATCAAGGACGGCTAAAAGAAAATGGCGCCCGTTGTTGAACGAGGCGCCATGATATTGAAATACAGCGACAGGCCTAGCGTTGAATCACCTGCTTGCCGAATTCCCACCGCCCGATACCGGATTCGATTTCGGAGAAGGTGCGCGTGACCTCGAACGCCTGGATGGGGATGCCGAGTTGGCGGGCAATCTGGGTGGCGGAAAAAATGCCGCGGATCATCTCTTCGCCATTGACCGGGTCACGGCAGATAACGAGGGCATGCTGGCGGCCACAGTCGCGGAGCGTGGCGAAAACATGGCCGACACGAGATTTCATCACGTCGCTCATATCCAGGACTTGCAGTTTCGCGCGCGCCGTCATCAGGTCCGAAACAAGCAACTCCTGCCCCTTGCCATCCTTGCCGAGTTCCGTGCGTAGCTTGATGGGCTTTTCGCCCATGGTGTCACGCGCGGTGATCACGCCTTCAACAAAGCCAGCTGCATCGACGACCAGCAAAAGGCGCACGCCACGCGTGATCATGGTCTGCGTGGCCTGGGCCATGGTGGCATCCGGGCGGATCGTCGCGGCAGCCACCTGGGATAGATCGGTCATGACGGCAATGGCGGGAGAATCGCCCTTGACGGTGCGCGGCACGCCGCCGCCCGGAGGGAGGTAGGACGTCCCGGCGTTGACGCCTCTCATGGTCAACGGCTTGTAGGCATTAAGTTCCATGAAATCCTATCTCTCTTGCGTGCGTGCGGTGGCGCGTGCGTTACTTTGGTATTTTAGCCGGCGATCTTCTCAAGCTTTTCGGCGCGGATCAATTGACCGCCCAAGCCGGCCTGCTTGGCTGAGCCACCGTAAGCCACAGTCATCAACTGACTGTAATAGACAACCGGCAGGTTGAGCTTGGTGCCGTGCTTCTTGTTGATTTCCGACTGGTAAATCTCGACGTTGGCCTGGCACAACTGACAGGGCGTCACAATCAGGTCGGCACCCTGGTCGTAAGCGGACTCGACGATATCGCGAATCTGCTTCTGCGCCTTTTCCGGCTCGGAGAAGGCCAGCGCACCGCCACAGCAGGTGACTTTCTGTTCGTACTTGGTGGCCGGTTCGGCACCAATCGTTTCGATGATCTTGTCGAGATACTGGGGATTCTCGAACGATTCACCGGCAATGCCGAAGGGGCGATTGGTCTGACAGCCGACATAACCGGCGATCTTGAGCGTGTCGAGTGGCTTGACCACCGGCGCCTTCATGGCATCGAAGCCGACGTCCTCGATCAGCACTTCAACCATGTGGCGGGCTTTCACCGTGCCTTTGAGGTTCAGGCCGGCTTCCTTGAGGGCTTCATTGGTTTCAGCCAGCAGACTGTCAAACTCGTGCAGTCGCTCGGCGGTTTCACGCGTCGCCAGCCAGCAGGCGGGGCAACCGGAAACCATGTCCTGTCCCGGCAGATGCTGCTCGGCCAGCGCCAGGTTGCGGGCGTTGAGCACCAGTCGCGGCAGTTCGCCACCTTCACCGTAGCCGATCGATGCACCGCAGCAGTTCCAGTCAGGAATCTCGTTGAACTGGATGCCCAACTTTTCATTCACCAACTCAAGGGAGGGAACAAAATTCGCCGCCGAAGCACCTGACTGCGACGAGCAACCGGGGTAGAACGCATATTGTTTCTTAGCCATTCATCTCTCCTGTCAGGCCAGGCCACGACGGCGATCTTCGATCTCGCGCGCCTTGGCGACCATCTTCTGGATGCCGCTTTGATCCTTGCACTTGTGCCCGCCGATGATTTCCATCGGGTTGAGGCGTCCGGCCTTCACCAGGCCGAGACCGACGCCCTGCATGGCCATGGCGTTCTTGACGCCTTGACCGAAGCCGTCCTTGAAGTACATCGCCAGCGAGAACTTGAGCTCGTTGACGCGACCGGTCTTGACCAGATTGTCCCAGAACAGCTTGGCGATTTCTCGCGTCGGCTGGCCTTTGGGCGCGAGGCCGAGACGATGGGCATAGTTGGCCAAGCCGTGCATGATGTGGGTGATCGGCAGTTTGCGCGGGCAGCGCACGATGCAGTTGTAGCACGAGGTGCACATCCACATCGAGTCCGAGCGCAACACGTCCTCGCGCTTGCCGGCGCGAATCATCATGAAAATTTTCTGCGGCGAGTGCTCCCAGTGGGGACCGAGAGGGCAGGAGCCCGCACAGACGCCACACTGCATGCACATCTTGACCATGTGGCCGTCTTCAACGCGCTCCTCGACTTCCTTGAGGAAGTTGTTCTTGTAGCGGGTGACGGCTTGGGTATTCAGATCGCTCATTTTTGTCAAGTCCTCTATCTCAACCGAAGCCCTTCATTGGCGACGGGCCCATATCGACGAGCTGGGCGACGTAGTCGTTGATCAGCGAAGCCACGCGCGCATTATCCGTGATGGCAACTTCATACGTTTGCACCCGCTCGGGTTCGAGACCAAGCTGCTTCAGGGTGTCGCCGATCTTGCTCATGCGGTAGTAGGCCATCTCCGAGCCCTTGACGAAGTGGCATTGGTAGTCGTCGCCCTTCTTGCAGCCCATCATCATCACGCCGTCGTAGCCCTGGTTGAGCGCGTCGGTGATCCAGATGGTGTTTACGGAGCCCAAGCAACGCACCGGGATGGCGCGAACATAAGCGGAGTAAGTGATGCGCTGTACGCCAGCCATGTCGAGCGCCGGGTAGGCGTCGTTTTCGCAAGCAAGGATCAGGATGCGCGGCTTCTCCTCGTCCTCCTCCGGCACATTGACGGCCTTGACCTGCATGCCGACGGAGTCGCAGGAGTAGTTCTCGAAGGAAATCACGCGCACCGGGCAGGCGCCCATGCAGGTACCGCAACGGCGGCAGCGTTCCTCGTTGAACACGGGGAAGCGCTTTTCATCTTCGTCGATGGCACCGAACGGGCATTCAACCGTGCATCGCTTGCATTGGGTGCAGCCCTCAAGGCGGGCGGACGGGAAAGATAGATCCCAAGCGCGCGGATGGGCGGCGCGGCCTCGCGCGGCATTTTCGACGGCCTGGATCGCTTTCATGGCGGCGCCGGTGGCATCTTCCTGTGCCTGGAACATGTCCATGGGCCGGCGGCTCGGGCCGGCGGCGTAGATGCCGGTACGGCGCGTCTCATACGGGAAGCAGATGAAGTGGCTGTCGGCAAAACCGTACTTGAACTGCGGCACATCGGGCCCTTGCCGGTAGCTCAGCTTGAGCACGGAGGTGGTTTCGAGCGTGGAACGTTGTTCCTTGGCCGCGGCGTCACCGCCTTCCGCCAGGGTATTGATGGCCGTCCATTCGTCGAGATTTACGCCTGCATTCGGCACCTGGCCGGTAGCGAGCACAACCAGGTCGGCATCCGTGCTGGTGGCTTCATCCAGAATCAGGTCCTTGAATTCGACCTTGCAGGAATCGCCACCCGTAATCTTGGACGCCTTGCCCTTGGTGAAGATGACGCCTTTCTGCTGGGCGCTACGGTAAAAGTCTTCGCCCATGCCCGGCACGCGCAAATCCTGATAGAGGACAACCGTATCGATGTCAGGATTAGCGTCTTTGAAATACATGGCTTGCTTGATGCTGGTGGCGCAGCAGTGGCCGGAACAATAAGCCAGGTGCGTACCAGATTCGTCGCGCTGACCGGCGCACTGTACGAAGACGGCCGATTTCACTTCCTTGCCGTCGGCGCGCTTGATGGCGCCGCCATTGGCCGCCTTGGCCATGGCTTCGAGCGCGACCTGGTCGATTACGTTGGCCTGGCCGCCGCCGAGTTCCGGTAGCTTGGCGATATCGTAGGTGGTAAAACCGCTGGCCTGAACGATAGCGCCTACGATCTCTTCGCCAGCGGTACCCGATTCCTGGGCTAGCTTGATGGTGAAGCGTCCGGGTGCGCCGCCGGTTTCTGCCACTGTCGTGTTCAGATACACCTTGATTTTGGTGTTGGCCGTGACACTGGCGATCATGGCCTCCGCGCCGGTAGCCTGTGGTTCGGCGTGGGCGCCGCTGAAGGGCACGCGCTTCCACATCTTCGCGGCAAAACCACCGAGTGCGCCCGTCTTTTCGACCAGAACGACATCGTAGCCGGCTTCGGCCGCGCCAAGGGCCGCCGTCATGCCGGACATGCCGCCACCAACGACCAGAATGCGCTTGTTTCCAGCCTTGTTAGGGTTCGGGTTGCCCTCGGGCACCTTCATCTTCCTAACTTCGGCACAGCCCATGCGGATGTAGTCGTCGGCCATTTCCTGACGAATCTCGTCAT
>JAIFMO010000076.1 GCA_020048435.1 Sulfuritalea sp. | reverse complement strand
AGCGGCGCGACTGTTGCTCGCCCCAGGCCGCGAAAATCTCTTTCTTGCTCATGCCCTGCAAGGCGCCGTAGTGGCGCTCGTTGAGCCGCCAACTGGCAAACAACGGCACGGCGGGGTGCGGCATGGCGGCCAGCAGGGCGTCCACTGTCTGCCGCGTACGCGACAGCATCGACACATGGGCTTCGTCGAAGGTGAAACCGGCGTCCGCCAGCAAGCGACCGGCCCGCGCCGCTTCGGCAAAACCGGCTTCGGTCAGCGGAATGTCGGTCCAGCCAGTGAAGCGATCGGCGACATTCCACTCGCTGCGACCGTGCCGAATGAAGACGACCACCTGCTCCATGCTGGCGTTTCGCTCAGGCTGTCACGGTGAAACGATCACCCGCGCTCACCGCGAAGCCGCGCAAAAAGTCGGCGCTAGCGATACGGCGGCCGCCCGGTTTTTGCAGCTCGGCGAGGGTCAGCGCGGCTTCGCCGGCGGCCACGACGATGCCGTCGGCGCTCACCGCCAGCACTTCGCCCGGCTGGCCGCCACCGGCGGTCAAGGTGGCGCGCCAGAGCTTGAGCGTCTCGCCGCGCAACGTCGCCAGCGCACCGGGAAAGGGGTCGAAGGCGCGGATGCGGCGCTCGATGCTTGTCGCCGGCCAGCGCCAGTCGATTTGCGCCTCGGCTTTCTCGATTTTTTTGGCGTAGGTCACGCCGTCTTCGGGCTGAATTTCCGGCACCAGGCTGTCCAGGCGACCGAGCGCGTCGACGATCAGTCGCCCACCCAGTCGGGCGAGTTTGTCGTGCAGCGTCGCCGCACTGTCGTCCGCCGCGATGGGCAGCGCCTCTTTCAACAGCATCGGCCCGGTGTCGAGGCCGGCGGCCATGCGCATGACGGTGATGCCGGTTGCGCTGTCGCCGGCTTCGATGGCGCGCTGGATCGGCGCCGCCCCGCGCCAGCGCGGCAACAGCGAGGCGTGGATATTGAGGCAGCCCAGGCGCGGAATATCGAGCACGGCCTGCGGCAGGATGAGGCCGTAGGCCGCCACCACCAGCACGTCGACCCGGGCGTCGAGCAGCGGCACATGGGTGGCGGGGTCTTTTAGCCGCTCGGGCTGCCGCACGGCAATGCCATGCTTTTCCGCCAGCCGCTTGACCGGGCTGGCATGCACCTGCTGGCCACGGCCGGCAGGGCGATCAGGCTGGGTCAGCACCAGCGCCACGTCAAAACCCGCGGCGAGGATGGCGTCAAGCGCGACGGCGGCGAATTCAGGCGTGCCGGCAAAGGCAAGGCGAAGCGGGGTGGAAGTCATCTTCGGATTATCCCATGACAGCTTTGTTGCCGCCGGGCAGCCCTGACCGCAGGAAATCTCCGTGGGACAAGACGAAAACGCCACCGCGCCCGCGCCGTTGTGGCATCCTTCGTCGATTCGATCGACGGCCACCATGCGCATTCTCGACAGCCTGCAATTCATCAGCGCCCCGCCCGAGCCGCCCCTGCTCTACACGGGCCATTACGAAGGCTGGCTGGTTGCGGCGTCGGTGTTGATCGCCATTTTCGCTTCATACGCCGCGCTGGACGTGGCCGGCCGCATCGCGGCGGCCCATCGCCGCCGCGAGCGCCTGCTGTGGCTGCTCGCGGGCGCGCTGGCGATGGGCGGCGGCATCTGGGCCATGCATTTTGTTGGCATGCTGGCGCTGACGCTGCCCTGCGGCGTCCGCTACGACCCGCTGATCACCCTGCTGTCGATGGCGCCCGGCATGCTGGCCAGCGCGGTGGCGCTTGAGGTGATCAGCCGCGAACGCGCCTCCTGGCCGCGGCTGGCGGGGGGCAGCCTGCTGCTCGGCGTCGGTATCGGCGTCATGCACTATTCGGGCATGGCCGCGATGCACATCGATGGCCTCATCCGCTACGACCCGCGGATTTTCACGGCCTCCCTCGTGGTGGCGGTGCTGCTGGCCTGGCTGGCCTTGTCGATTCGTTTCGGCGTCGGCCGCTCGCGCGGTAGTCACCTGCTGGCCGCCACGGTGATGGGCGCCGCCATTTCCGGCATGCATTACACGGCGATGGCCGCCGCGTATTTCATCCGCGATGGCTCGCCGGCATCGATTGTTGCGTTCGATCCGACCTTTCTCGCTTCCTCGGTTGTCGTCGGCACCGGTCTGCTCATTGCCCTGATGCTGACGGCAACGGTGGCCAACCGCCACTTCGAGACGGCGCTTGCCCTCGCCGCCAGCGAAGGCAAACTGCGCAGTGTGATCGAGACGACGCAGGAAGGCTTCTGGCTCATTGATCGTCACAACCTGACCCAGCAGGTCAACCCGGCGCTGTGCGCCGTTCTCGGGCGGACCCGCGAGCAGATAGTCGGCCACGACCCCTTTGTGTTCGTCGATGACAATAATGCCGAAATCTTTCGCCTTGCGCTGTCGCTCTGCGCCCGCGGCCAGCCCAACACCTTTGAGGTGGAATTGCTGCGCCCCGACGGCAAGCTGGTGCCCTGCTCCTTCAGCGCCGCCACGCTGCTCGACGGCGCGGGCAGCAGCGTCGGCGCGTTTGCCCTGGTCACCGACATCAGCCACGTCAAACGCTCGGAAGCCGAATTGCAGCGGATGGCGCACTACGATGCGCTGACAGGGCTGGCCAACCGCTCGCTGCTGGGTATCCAGCTCTCGCACGCCATTGATCGCGCCGAGCGCGACAAGCAGCCGCTGGCCGTGCTGCTGCTCGATCTCGACGGCTTCAAAAACGTTAATGACAGTCTCGGTCATCCGGCTGGCGATCGCCTGCTGCAAATCGTCGCCGATCGACTCACGCAAACCCTGCGCAATGCGGACACCGTCGCCCGTCTTGGCGGCGACGAATTTGCCGTTGTCGTTGAAGCACTTGACGCGACCGAGGTGGCGAGCAATATCGCCTGCAAGATCATCGATGCCGTGGCCATGCCCTATAACCTGCGTGGCCAGGAAGCGCGCGTAACCACCAGTATCGGCATTGCCCTCTTCCCCGCCGACGGCAGCGATGCCATCGAGGTGATGCGCGCGGCGGACACGGCGCTCTATGCGGCCAAGCGCGAGGGTCGCAACACCTTCCGCTTCCACGACGAGCAGATGGCGGCGGCCGTGAAAGCCCGCATGGCGCTCGAACAGGGGTTGCGGCAAGCCCTGAAAAACGGCGAGTTCGAGGTCTGGTACCAGCCGCAGATCGATCTTGCCCGCGGCCACGTCTCGGGCGCCGAGGCACTGGTGCGCTGGCGCCATCCGCAGCGCGGACTGTTGTTGCCGGGCAATTTTCTGGCCGTGGCGCAAGACACCGGACTCATCGTGCCACTGGGCGAGTGGGTGCTGCGCGAAACCTGCCGCCAGGCGAAAGAGTGGCACGATGGCGGGCTGGCCATCGGCCTGGTTTCGGTCAATGTCGATGGCCTCCAGATCGAACGCGGTGGCTTTGTCGATGCGGTTGAACGCGCGCTGGCCGACACGGGGCTGGCGCCGGCGCAACTCGAACTGGAAATCACCGAAAGTTTTCTGCTCGCCAACGCCGAGCAGGGCATGGGCACGGTCGCGGTATTGAGCGAACTCGGCGTCGAGGTTGCCATCGATGATTTCGGTACTGGCTATTCCTCGCTGTCTTACCTGAAATTCCTGCGCGCCGACCGCCTCAAGATCGACCGCAGTTTCGTGCGCGACCTGCCCGAGTCCGTTGAAGACATCGCGATTACCCGCGCCATCATCGGTCTTTGTCGCAGCCTGGGCTTCAGGGTCATCGCCGAGGGCGTGGAAACCGCGGCGCAGGCGGATTTCTTGCGCCAGGAGGGGTGTGGCGACGTGCAAGGCTTCTTCTACGCCCGCCCGCTTCCGGCGGCCGAACTGGTGGCGTGGGTCAGGGCATGGAACGACGCGCAGCCAGCTACGCCGTAATCCGCGAGCGTTTTTCCAGGCGGGAACGAATGCGCGCCTGCTTCAGGCGCGAGAGGTATTCGACGAAGACCTTGCCTTGCAGGTGATCGATCTCGTGCTGGATGCAGACCGCCAGCATGCCCTCGGCCGCCAGTTCGAATGGCTGGCCATCCAGCCCCAGCGCGCGCACCCGGACACGCTCGGCGCGCGCCACTGTCTCGTAGATGCCGGGCACCGAAAGACAGCCTTCCTCACCCTCGCATTCGCCGCTGCGCTCGAGGATTTCCGGGTTGATCAGGGTCAGCAGCCGCGACCTGTCTTCCGAGACGTCGATGACGATCACCTGAACGTGCTGATTGACCTGGGTCGCCGCCAAACCGATGCCGGGGGCTTCGTACATGGTTTCGGCCATATCGGCCGCCAGGCGTTGAATCGCCGCATCGACAACCGCCACTTTGGTCGCCCGGGTATGCAAACGCGGGTCGGGATAGCGCAGGATCGGTAGAAGAGCCATGAATTCTGGGAGCTATTTCGGGTAACGATTAATTGAAGCGGCGCGCGATTGGGGGCACAATCCCGAAGCAAACAATCCGGTACCGTCCGGGAAGGGTCATCCTATGTCGAGAATTATATCTGCGCTGCTAGTCGCATTCTCAAGTGCGGTCCTGTCCGCCGCCGTCCTGGCCGACACGGCCGCAGCCACCAAACCGCCTCCGGCGCCGCTGGTATTGGCGCCCGACGCACCGGCGCGCTATACCGTGGTCACCGGCGACACGCTGTGGGGCGTTGCCTCCAGATTCGTCAAGGACCCCTACCGCTGGCCTGATCTGTGGCGGCTCAACACCGAACAGGTGAAGAACCCGCATCGTATCTATCCCGGCCAGGTGCTGGTGTTGAAGATGGAAGGCGACGAGCCGAAGCTGGAAGTCGTCCGCATCGGGCCGAAACAGTACGACGAGGAAATCAATCAGGCCATACCGGCGATTCCGCCTGCCGTGATCGAACCCTTCCTCGACAAGC
Organism: Sulfuritalea sp.; assembly: GCA_020048435.1. Lineage (GTDB taxonomy): Bacteria > Pseudomonadota > Gammaproteobacteria > Burkholderiales > Rhodocyclaceae > Sulfurisoma. Next base: position 40,169 of record JAIFMO010000076.1, on the reverse strand, counting down.
CGCTGGTGATCGAAGCCGGCAGCCTCGACACCTCGGCACGCATCATCGCGCTCGAAGAACAGCGCCTGCTGGTTGGCGCCGGCAGCAAGATCTACGTTACCGGCATCAAGGATCAACAAAAGCAGTCCTGGCAGATCTTCCGGCCGGGCAAGGCGCTGATCGATCCCGAAACCAAGCAGGTGCTGGGTCACGAGGCGGTGCAACTCGGTCAGGCCAGGCTTATGCGCAAGGGCGATCCGGCGATCCTCGAAGTCACCAACTCCACCAGCGAAATCGGCATTGGCGAGCATCTGTTGCCGACCCCCACGGTCGATGTCCCCAGCTATGCGCCGCACGCGCCCGCGCCGAATATGCGCGCCACGGTCATTTCGGTGCTGGGCGGCCTGCGTTTCGGCGGCAAGTATTCTGTGGCCGTGCTGTCGCGAGGCACCCGGGATGGCCTCGAAGTCGGTCATGTGCTGGCGCTACACCAGGCCGGCATCGAAGTGAACGACCGCTTCAAGGATAAGAAGGAGAAATTCCAGTTGCCGGAAGAGCGTTTTGGGCTGGTCTTCGTGTTCCGCGTGTTCGACCGCGTTGCCTACGCGCTGGTGATGGAAGCGCAGCATATGGTCGAACCCGGCGATATCGTGAAAACCCCCTGAACCGCCGCCCGGTCTCGCGGCGGTGTCTTACCCATTGCCCGAATCCGGGAGTGAAAACCTGACCGAATCGGGGAGCGAACTCGGCGGCTGGATTCGGCTGACCAGTGTTCCCGGCATCGGCGGCGAGGGGCAACGGCATCTGCTCAAGGCCTTCGGGCCGCCGGAGGCGATTTTCTCCGCGCATATCAGCGCACTGGCTGGCGTGATCGGGGCCACGCTCGCCGGCCGCTTGCTGAGCCACGACGCCAGTGCCGCGATCGCCACGGCGCAAGCCTGGTCTGCCATGGCGGGCAACCGCGTGCTGACGCTGGCCGATCCTGAGTATCCGCAGGCCCTGCTCAAGACCGCCGATCCGCCCGTGCTGCTTTACGTCAAGGGTCGTGTCGATTGCCTCAACTGGCCGGCGCTGGCCATTGTCGGTAGCCGCAATGCCACCAAGCAGGGTGAAACCAATGCCGAAGCCTTTGCCGCAACGCTGGCCGCCGCCGGATTGACGATCGTCAGCGGACTGGCGCTGGGTATCGATGCCGCCGCCCATCGGGGCGCGCTTGCCGGCAGCACGGCGGAACAATCAGCGGGACGGGGTTCGACCATTGCCGTGATCGGCACCGGCGCCGATCGCATCTACCCGGCGCGCAACGCCGAACTGGCGCGCGAAATCGTCGAAAAAGGCTGCATCATCAGCGAATTCCCGCTCGGCACGGCGGCGTTGCCGGCCAATTTTCCGCGCCGCAACCGCATCATCGCCGGGCTGGCCCTGGGTTGCCTCGTCGTCGAGGCGGCGGAGCGGAGCGGTTCCCTCATCACCGCCCGACTGGCCGCCGAAGCGGGGCGCGAAGTTTTCGCTATTCCCGGCTCGATCCATTCACCGGTGGCGCGCGGTTGCCACCAGTTGATCAGACAGGGCGCCAAGCTGGTCGAATCCGCGCAGGACATTTTTGAGGAACTGCGCTGGGAAACCAGGATCGGTGCCGTACCGCTACCGCCGACTTTTTCGGAAGATGCCGCCACGACAAGCGAAAGCGCGGCGCTGCTCGATCTCATCGGCCACGATCCCGTCAGCCTCGACGCACTTTCCGCGCGCGGCAACTTGACGCCCGGGCAGCTTCTTGCCATCCTGCTGCCATTGGAACTCAATGGCCAGATCGCGCAACTGCCAGGCGGTCTTTATCAACGTGTGCAACGCCCAAGCTGAGCGGACATGATCGACATCCTCGTCTACCTCTTCGAAAACTATCTGCCGGATGCCTGTCCGGAGCCCACCGCGCTCGCCAAGAGGCTGATGGCCGCCGGCTTTGGCGACGACGACATCTCGGCGGCGCTGGCCTGGCTGGCCGGTTTCGACGCGGCCTCCGCCGAATCCCTGGCGCCGGCGCTGGCGGCCAGCACGGGCATGCGCTTTTTCGCCCGCGAGGAAATCGCCCGCCTCTCCGTCGAGTGTCGTGGCTTCCTCGCCTTTCTCGAACAGGCCGACGCCATCGATGCTTCTTCGCGCGAACTGATACTCGAACGCGCGCTGGCCATGCCCGACGAAATGGTGCCTCTGACCAAATTCAAGGTCATCGTGCTGATGGTGATCTGGCGCCAGCAACTGCCCATCGATGCGCTGGTGCTCGAAGAGCTGCTCGACGACGGCTACGACGAGGATGACGACGAATTCGGCGACCCGACGCCGCTACAGGCCGTGCATTAGATCCATCAACCGGCGGACACGCTGGTTGGCACACACTAGCCGGCGCTTGCCTTCGTCGGCAAGCCCCGCTTATCATCCGCCGCTTATCCGCGCTCCCGGCGCAGCACTGAAAATCCAATGACCAAGCAACTCATCATCGCCGAAAAACCTTCCGTCGCCCAGGACATCGCCAAGGTGCTGGGCGGTTTCACGCGGCAGGGCGACTACTTCGAAAGCGACGACTACGTCCTCTCGTCGGCCATCGGCCACCTGCTGGAGCTGTCGGTGCCCGAGGAATACGACGTCAAGCGCGGCAAGTGGACATTCACTCATCTGCCGATGATCCCGCCGCGCTTTGCCCTCAACCCCATCGAAAAGACGGCCGAACGCCTGCGGCTGCTGACGCGGCTGATGAAGCGCAAGGATGTTTCCGGCCTGATCAACGCCTGTGACGCGGGCCGCGAGGGGGAACTGATTTTCCGTTATGTCGTGCAGCACGCACTGTCCGAAAAAGCCGCCAAACCGGTGCGCCGGTTGTGGCTGCAATCAATGACCCCGGCCGCAATTCGTGACGGCTTCACCCGCCTGCGCAGCGACGCCGAGATGCTGCCGCTGGCCGACGCCGCGCGCTGTCGTTCCGAAGCCGACTGGCTGATCGGCATCAACGGCACCCGCGCCATGACCGCCTTCAATTCGAAGGAGGGTGGTTTTTACAAGACCACCGTCGGCCGCGTGCAAACGCCGACCCTGGCCATCCTGGTCGAGCGCGAACGCCGCATCAAGGCCTTCGTGTCGCGCGATTACTGGGAGGTCGAGGCCGAATTCCAGGCCGTCGCCGGAACTTATCGGGGCAGATGGTTCGACGAGAAGTTCAAGAAAAACGATGATGAACACGCCAAGGCTGAACGCCTCTGGGACAAGGCCGCCGCCGAAAATATTCGCCAGGCCTGTCTCGGCAAGCATGGCGTGGTCGAGGAAGAATCGAAGCCCAAGACCGAACTGTCGCCGCTGCTGTTCGATTTGACCTCGCTCCAGCGCGAGGCCAACGGCCGCTTCGGCTTTTCGGCGCGCAACACGCTGGGCATCGCCCAGGCGCTCTACGAAAAGCACAAGGCCTTGACCTACCCGCGGACCGACTCGCGCTACCTGCCCGAGGACTACATCAACACCGTCAAGGACACGCTGAAAAACCTGGAGGAAACCGGCTACGCGGGTTTCGCCCGCGACATCCTCAAGAGCGGCTGGGTGCATCCGACCAAGCGCATCTTCAATAATGCCAAGGTTTCGGATCACTTCGCCATCATCCCCACCGGCGCCCAACCCAAGAATCTGTCGGAGCCGGAACAGAAGATCTACGACCTGGTCACCCGCCGCTTTCTCGCCATCTTCTACCCGGCCGCCGAGTACAACGTCACCACCCGCATTACCCGGATTGAAAGCGGTATCGAAAAGGCAGCCTTCAAGACCGAGGGCAAGGTGCTGATCACCGCCGGCTGGCTCGCCGTCTATGGCAAGGCCGACCAGGGCGAGGATGCCACCCCGTCGCTGCCCAAGGTCGAGCCGAAAGAGCGCGTCTGGGCCAACGATGTCGAGGTCAAGGCCAACGCCACCAAACCGCCGGCGCGCTTCAACGAAGCCACGCTGCTCTCCGCCATGGAAGGTGCCGGCAAGCTGATCGAGGACGAGGAGTTGCGCGAAGCCATGTCCGAGCGCGGCTTGGGCACGCCCGCCACGCGCGCCGCCACCATCGAGGGCCTGATTGCCGAGGAATACCTGCATCGCAACGGCCGCGAACTGCAACCGACCGCCAAGGCTTTCTCCCTGCTGTTTGCGCTGGAACAATTGCAGGTCGACGAGATTCGCTCGCCCGAACTGACCGGCCTGTGGGAATGGAAGCTGAAGGAGATGGAACAGGGCCGCTTGAAGCGCGACGAGTTCATGGGCCACATCACCGAGCAGACGCAGGCGATGGTCGAGCGCATCAAGACCGGCGAGTTCGCCGATCCCGATTTCGGCACGCTGAAGTCGCCCTGCCCGAAATGCGGTGGCGCCATCCACGAAACCTACAAGCACTTCAAGTGCGACAAGTGTGACTACAAGCTGTGGAAAGTGGTCGCCAGCCGCCAGTGGGAACAGGAAGAAATGGACCAGTTGCTGCGTGACCGCCAGATTGGCCCGCTGCAAGGCTTTCGCAGCAAGATGGGGCGTGCTTTCGCCGCCGTCATCAAACTCGACGAGAATCATGCACCCTCCTTCGACTTCGGCAACGACGAAGGCGATGGCGAGGAAGTCGATTTCAGCGGCCAGGAAGCGCTCGGCGCCTGCCCCAAGTGCGCGGCCCGCGTCTTCGAGCAACCGATGTCTTATGTCTGCGAAAAGTCCGTCGGCGCGGCGAAAACCTGTGATTTCCGCTCTGGCAAGGTCATCCTGCAACAGGAAATGTCCCGCGCCGAAATGCAGAAGCTGCTGGAAACCGGCAAGACCAGCCTGCTGAAAGGCTTCGTCTCCAACCGCACCCGCAAGAAGTTTTCAGCCTATCTGGTGCGCGGCGCCGACGGCAAGGTCGGCTTCGAGTTCGAGCCACGCAAGGCGAAAGAGCCAAAGGTGGGGAAAGTGGCAGCAGAAGCCGCCACTTCGGAAAAAGTCGATGGCGTGACCGCAGGGAATCCCCGTGGGACTAGCGGCACGGCAAGCACAGCAAAAGCCAGCGCCAAGCCAGCGGCGAAAAAGCCTGCCGCCGTGAAAAAACCAGCAGCGGCGAAAAAAGGCGGCGACAAGAAGTAAAAGTCTGCGGTTTGCCGCAAATGCCCGGGAACCCTAGCCCAGGTTGGGCAGGTTGATTTGCAGCATTTCCAGTTGATCGACCCGTGCGCGGTTGTCGGAGGCCCGGCCGGCGTGATGGGAAAATACTATACAACAGCGTACCCCGCGGGGAACGTGATAGTCTCCCGTTCATCATTGGATGGACGGACACGAGTTTGAAATGACCATCGATCAGGCGCGCCAGGAAATCCAGAAGCAGAAGGAATTGCCGACCCTGTCGCCGGACATCCAGCGGATTCTCGCGGCCTGCGAGGATCGCAACATCGGCCAGAGCGCGCTGGCCGATGCCTTGAGCGAGGCGCCAACCATCGCCGCGCGCCTGCTGGGGCTGTCCAATTCGGCCTTCTTCGGTCAGCGCGGCGGCGTCCATTCGCTGTCTCACGCCATTTCGGTGCTGGGCATGGTGACGGTGCGCAGCGTGGCCGTCGGCCTGGCGCTATCGGGGGTGCTGCGGACAGATCGCTGCCCGCGTTTCGACGCCGAGCGTTACTGGCTGTCGGCCACGCTGACGGCGCTGATGGCCAGCGATTTGAACCATGCTGTCGCGGCAGCCCTGCGCCCGCGCGGCGACAGCGTTTATATGGCCGGCCTGCTCCACAACATCGGCCTGCTGGCGCTGGTGCATCTGCATCCGGTGGAAATGGACGGCGCCCTGGCCGCCTACGCCGACACCCCCGAACGACCGCTCGGCCAGCACATCCGCGACCGGCTCGAAATCGACCACTACCAGGCCGGCGTGTGGCTGGGCAGCAAGTGGCACCTGCCGACCGATCTGCTGTTGGTGATGGAATACCACTACGATCCCGCCTATCGCGGCGAGCACTGGCCGCTGGTGCAACTCGAAGGCCTGTGCGCCCGTTGCGCCAACCGCATTATCGATGGCGTGGCACTGCATGCCGATGGCGCCTGCGACCCCGCGATGCTGGCGGATCTCGGACTGACGGCGGCGACCCTCGAACCGCTGTGGCAACGGCTGCTGGACAAGCTCGATGGCATCCGCGAAGTTGCCGCTTCCTTTGCCCGCGGCTGACGCGCTCATGACGCACTTCGCCTCCAGCCCGTTCGACGCCCAGTTTGGTGAAATCTCGCTCGAATTCAATCGCCACATCGTCAATCTGCTCGACTGCCTGTCGGCCCTGTCCGATCTGGCGGGGCTTTCCATCAACGACCTCGGTGAGGCCGAATTGCTCAAGCAGGCGCTGGCGGCACTGATGTCCAATCAGGACATGGAACGCTGCTCCATCTTCCTGCTCGGCGATGGCGACGATGGCGATGGTGACATGCTGACCAATCTGGCCGGCCTCGACTGGGACGACATGCTGCGCGGACTCGGCCAGTCGGCGACCCAAAATGTGCCGCTGCCGCCTATCCGCCGCGCCAGCACGCCGTGCCGGCTGGGCGAAGGCATCATGGGCGAGGCGGCCGCCAGCGGCGCCATCGTCCATTGCCGCTCCTGCGCCGACGACCCGCGCTTCACGCCGTTCGGCACCAATGCCGCACCGGCAATCCCGATTGAAGGCGCGCTGCTGTGCGTGCCGATCAGTTGCGAGCAACAGGTGCTGGGCGTGCTCAACGTTTTCCACCCCGAGCCGGGCTTTTTCAATATGTGGCACGAGCGCCTGTTGCTGCTCTTCTGCCAGGGGCTCGGCCGCCTGCTGCTCAACCACCGCTACACCCACCATCTGCGGCAGTTGGTCGCCAGCCGCACGCGGGAAATCACCCTGACCAACACGGCGCTGCGCGCCGAAGCCCGACAGCGCGAGGCCACGCAGGAAGACCTGGCCGATCAGCGCAACTTCCTGCAATCGGTAATCGACAGCGCACCCGAGCCGATCATGGTGATCGGGCACGATTACCGCCTGATCATGGCCAACCGGCCGGCGCGAGAGAATGCGCCGGACCAGTTTGCCGCGGGTGAATTGAGCGGCGAACTGTTGTGCCACCGCATCTCGCACCATCGCGACAGCCCGTGTGACGGCAGTGAGCATCCCTGCCCGCTGCGGCTGGTGCTGGAATGCGGCGAATCCACCAGCGTCGTACATCGGCACTTCAACGCCGCCGGCGAACCGCGTCTGGTCGAATTGCTGGTTTCACCGCTGCGCGACAAGTACGGCCAAGTCATCGGCATCATCGAAAGCGCGCGCGACATCACCGAGCGCAGCGCCGCCGAAGTGGCCCTGCGCGAAGCGCGCGACTATGCCGAGAACCTGATCCGTAGCACCAATACCATGGTGGTCGAGCTGGATCCCGCGGGCAATCTCAGGGTGTTCAACCCCGCCGCTGAAGAGATTACCGGCTACACGCTTGACGAACTCAAGGGCCGCAACTGGTTCGAGGCGCTGGTGCCACGCAACCGTTTTCCCAAGGTCTGGGATGAGTTTGAGCGGCTGGTGGCGGGCGGCATGCCGGACCACTTCGAAAATCCCATCCTCACCAAGGAAGGCGACGAGCGTTACATCTCCTGGACGAACAGCCTCCTGCGGCAGGGCGACACCATCACCGGCATTGTTTCCTTCGGCATGGACATCACTCTGCAGAAGCTCTCCGAAGCCTCGCTGCGCGAGAGCGAGGAACGCTTCCGCACCATCGCCGACTACACCTACGACTGGGAATACTGGCAGGGGCCGGGTGGCGAGTTTCTCTACATCTCGCCCGCTTGCAAGGACATCACCGGCTATACCCAGGCCGAGTTCATCTCCGACCCCGAACTGGTCTATCGGATCATCCATCCCGACGACCGCCACCTGATGGATGGCCACCGCGACAACATCCACCACGAGGATATTGCCTCCATCGATTTCCGCATCGTCCGCAAGGACGGCGGCGAGCGCTGGATCGCCCACGGCTGCCGCGCCGTGCATGGCCGTGACGGCCGCTTCATGGGGCGCCGCGCCAGCAACCGCGACATCACGGCCAAGCAGCAGGCCGAGCTCGAATACAAGACCATCGTGCAGACCGCCAACGACGGCTACCTGATGCTCGACACCGAAGGCCGCATCCTCGACGCCAACGAGGCCTACTGCAAGATGAGCGGCTTCAGCCACGCCGAGCTGACGCGCATGCGCAGCGCTGACCTTGCCCCGCAGAAGTCGCTGGCGGAAATCGCCAAAACCATGGCGGAAGTCCGCGGCAATGGCCAGATCCGCTTCGACAGCCGCCACCGCTGCTCGGACGGACATTTTATCGATGTCGAAATCAGCGCCAGCTTCCTCGACGTGCGCGGCGGCGTCCTCATCGTCTTCGTTCACGATGTCACCGAACGGGTGCGCACCGAGTTGCAGATTCGTCAGTTGGCCTACTACGATACGCTGACCAACCTGCCTAACCGGCGGCTGTTGGCCGACCGCATGCAACAGGCGCTGGAACAGGCCAAACGCTTCCAGCGCTCGCTGGCCGTCATGTTCCTCGACCTCGACCGCTTCAAACAGATCAACGATACCCTCGGCCACGACGCCGGCGACGAACTGCTGCGGCAGGTGGCCACGCGGCTCAACAACTGCGTGCGCTCGGCCGACACCGTCGCCCGCACCGGCGGCGACGAGTTCGTCATCATCCTCAGCGAAATCGCCAACCCGCGGGATGCCGCTCTGGTAGCAGAAAAGATCATCGCCTCCTTCGCCCGGTCGGTGCCCGTGGGCGACCACCTGCTCAACGTCACCACCAGCATCGGCATCGCCATCTACCCGGTCGGCGGCAGCGACGACGTGCAGGAACTGATGAAGAAGGCCGACCGCGCCATGTACGCCGCCAAGGAAGCCGGCCGCAACGGCTATCGTTTCTTCGAGGATTGAGCGGACGCAACAGCCGTACCGCTAGCGCCGACTTTTTGCGGTTCCGCCGACGCGCGCGGCCAGCACGCGGTAATGTTCGTCCAGCCCGGCCACCCGTAGCCGCAAATCGTCGAGGCTGCCGCTGTTGTCGATGAGGTCATCCGCCGCCGCCCGCCGCGCCGCCCGCGTGGTTTGCGCCGCCAGGATGCGTTCCACGGCGGCGCGCGCCAGACCGCCGCGCGCCATCACCCGGCGAATCTGCATCTCCTCGTCGCAATCGACCACAACAATGCGCTGCACCCGCTGGCGATAGTCGGCGGATTCGAGCAGTAGCGGCACGACCAGCACCGCGTAGGCGCTGTCGGTCCCGGCGGCCATCGCCCGCAACTGGCGTTCCGCCTCGACGCGGATCAGCGGATGCAGGATGGCTTCGAGGCGCTGGCGCGCGGTTGCATCGGCAAAGACAAGTTGCCGCATGGCGACGCGGTCCAGCGCCCCGTCAGGCTTCGCCATGAACGCGCCGAAGCTGGCACGGATGGCCGTCATGGCAGCGCCGTCGGGGGCGGTGAGCTGGTGGGCGATGGCATCGGTGTCGACGACACTGGCGCCGCGCCCGGCGAAAAAATCCGCCGCCGCGCTTTTGCCGCTGCCGATGCCGCCGGTCAGGCCGACGACGAAGGCAAAGGCGGGAGGCGCAGCGATGTCGTCACTCCTTGCCCCCTGCGGGAGCGGGAGGGAGCGGGGTAGCGGGGTTGGAAAGCGGGGCCAGGGTTGCGGGGAAATTCATTCACCGCCGTCGTCACGGGCAGGGGGCGACGGTGGCGCCCTGTAGTTTGGCGAGGGCTTCCGGCAGGCGCTTGTCGAGAACATCTGCCGGGCCTTTAACGATGGCCTGCGCCGCTGGCGCCGACTTTTCACGCACCTCGATCTTTGCCGACTTGACGCCACGCTTGGCCAGACCCTGCAAAAATCCGCTCGCCGTCGGCTCGGTATTGAAAAGACCCAGCGAAAGCGCCCAGCGGCTGGGGCCTTCGTCTTTTACGATATAAAAATCAGTCACGCCAAGCTGCCTGAGTTCGGCAGCCTTCTTTTCCGCCGCCTCCTTGCCGGCTTGCGGTGGAATGTGTACCCAGTAGGTGGACGTTTCGGCTGGCGGCCTGAGGTCGACCGTCACACCAACGCCTGCCAGCGCTGTCTTGAGCGTGCCGACGCCGGTGGCCGGCAAGCCGCCGACCAGACGGCAGCTCGGCTTGGCCGACACCGCATGCGTGGCGGCGTCAGTGACCGGGGTCGCCGCAACCGCCGGAGCGCTAGTCGCCGCGGTTGCGGCAACGGTTACGGGCGCAGCGGTTGAGGCGGCCGGAGCAACCGGAGTAACCGGAACAGCCGTGGTTGCCGTGGTGGCCGCAGTCGCCGGATTGGCCAAAGAAGGCCCGCCTGGTTCGCCGACGACTACCACGCGCAATTTGTCGGCGTCCATCTGGTTGGCGAGGCGCTGCGGCTCGTGCCCCCCGTCCTGCCCGCCCAGATAGCCGCGTCCCCAGGCAAAAAATACCAGGTTGGCGAAGACCAGCAGGAAGAAAAAGGTGCGCAAGCGTGTCGCTCCTAGCCGACCTTGGGCAAATGCGCCAGCGAAGCCTGGATCGCCGCGTCCGGATACTCGAAGTCTTCGAGCTTGCCGGCGAAATAGCTTTCGTAGGACGACATGTCGAAATGACCATGTCCCGACAAGTTGAAGAACAGCGTCTTCGGCTCGCCGCTTTCCTTGCAGCGCAAGGCTTCGTCGATGCAGGCGCGGATGGCGTGACACGATTCGGGCGCGGGGATGATGCCCTCGGCGCGGGCGAACTGCACGCCGGCTTCGAAGGTCGCCTTCTGCGGTACGGCCACCGCCTCGATCAGCTTCTCGTGATAGAGCTGCGAAATCAGCGGCGAATCGCCGTGGTAACGCAGGCCGCCGGCGTGGATGCCCGGTGGCATGAAGTCGTGACCCAGCGTGTACATTTTCATCAGCGGGGTGAAGCCGGTGGCATCACCGTAGTCATAGGCATAGACGCCCTTGGTCAGCGTCGGGCATGAAGCCGGCTCGACCGCGACCATGCGGATTTTCTGTGCCCGCTTGTCGCCGGCCGCTGCATCGCCGAGGAAGGGAAAGGTCGCGCCGGCGAAGTTGCAACCGCCGCCACAGGGCGCAAAGATCATGTCCGGGTATTCGCCGAATTTCTCGAACTGTTTCTTGGCTTCCTGGCCGATGATGGTCTGGTGCAACAGCACATGGTTCAGCACCGAGCCCAGCGCGTACTTGCTGCCGGGGGTTGAAACGACTTCCTCGACCGCTTCCGAAATCGCGATGCCGAGACTGCCGGGATTGTCCGGATTCAGGGCCAGCAGATCGCGGCCGGTCTTGGTCAGGTTTGACGGGCTGGCGATGACTTCGCCGCCCCAGGTCTGCATCATCAGGCGGCGATAGGGTTTCTGGTCGAAGCTGACCTTCACCATGTAGATGCGCACCGGCAGGCCGAACATCTGGCCGGCGAATGACAGCGACGAGCCCCACTGGCCGGCGCCGGTTTCCGTCACCAGCCGCTTGGTGCCGGCGATCTTGTTGAAATAGGCTTGCGGTATGGCGGAATTCGGCTTGTGCGAGCCCGCGGGCGAAACACCTTCGTACTTGTAGAAAATCTTCGCCGGCGTGCCGAGAACCTGTTCCAGGCGCTCGGCGCGACACAGCGGGCTCGGGCGCCACAGGGCGTAGGCCTTGCGGACCTCGTCGGGAATGGGAATCCAGCGCTCGGCCGACATTTCCTGTTCCAGGATCGGGCCGGGGAAGATCGCCAGCATCTGCTCGGGACCCACCGGATTGCCATCCGGCCCCAGCGGCGGCGCGGGCGGATTCTTCAAATCGGCAACGATGTTGTACCAATGTGTCGGAATATCGTTCTCTTCAAGCAGGATGCGGGTATAGCTCATGACGCTCACTCCCTCGGGCGGTTGTTGGCAAAGCCGGTAAAGCTACCGGAATTGTGCAGCGATAATCTGATCTGGCTCAAATCTGTTCAATTTCGCCGCGCTGGACGTCGCGGCGTACCACGCGCGCCGGCCGAAAGGCGGCCAGCATCGCCTCAAAGGCGGCCTCGGCGGCGGCGCGATTATCCTGGCTGAAGTTGCAGACGTAAATATCCAGCGTCGCCGCCGTCATTTCCGGCCAGGTATGGATGGCGAGGTGCGACTCGGCCAGCACCACGGCGCCGGTGGCGCCGCCGCCAGGAAAATCATGGAAGGCCGTTGCGACAGCCGTCAAACCCGCATCGGTGCAGGCCGCGAGGCAGAGGTCGCGCAGCTGCGCCGCCGCGTGCATGAGGGCGGCGTCGGCCGCGCAGCCATGCAGTTCGGCCAGGATGTGCAGACCCTTCATCGTGAGCGTAACGGAGCCCGTTATGTCGTCGCCGGGCTGCGAACAAACGAGCGCACGGCCATCAGGCTGCGCCCTTGCCAAAGCCACGCAGCGAATAGGCGACGCCGCCGAGAACAAACCCGCCGCTGGCCACATACCACAGAGACAAAGTGTCGCCCGTGGCCGCCAGCAGTCCGCCGCTGACCAGGAACTGGGTCACGGTGGCCGCCAGGCCAATCAGCAGCAAGGCGCCGCCGACAATAAGGGCGCTGATCGCCATTTGCGCGCGGCTGGCGCCCATCATCAGGAACACATGGCCGCCAACGCAACCCAGCGGAAACGCGAACCACATCAGCGGCCCGGCCTCGATCGGCGCGCGGCCGAAGGGCGCCAGCAACAGCGTGATACCGGCTACCAGGCCCATGATCAGGAGTGCCGCGCCTATCAGTTTCGTCATGTTTTGTCTTTCCTTCAGCGATATTTGCCAAGTCTAACCGAGGTCTAAGCGAGCGACGAGGAGAAGCGCACGGCGAGCTGGCGCAGCACCCGCTCGGCGGCAAGTACCCCGCGATAGTTCGCCTCTTCGAACAGCGACAGGCCGGAAACGTCGGCGTGGGCAAACTGCACGCGACCCCAGCCGCGGGCCAGCCGCTGCCGCGCGGGCGACTCGATGATGCCCGGCAGCGGGCGAATCATCGCATGGGCGTGGCGGAAGACGTCGAGGCGCTGTGTCAGGCCGCCGATTTCCGGATGGGCGCGGCCGAGGTCGGCCAGAATTAGCGTCGCCCAATCCTCGCGGGTGGTGTTCAGCAGCCGCTCGCGCGCCTGCCGGGGCGGTTCGGCCGACAGGGCATGGTAGTAGGTCAGCACCGTCGGGCCGGGGGCGAGTCGAAACCGCTGGTGGGTGGCGACAACGTAGCCCAGCGCGGGACTGTCATGGAGCACGTTGTCCCACGACAGCGGGGCGCCGGCGCCGGAATGGGGCGGTTCGCTCAAGCTCAGGTTGGCCACCAGCCAGGGCGCGTAACTGCCCCCCCGCGCGGTGACGGCCAGCTCCGCCGGCAAGCTGGCGGCAACATGCGGCAGCACGAACAAGGGCGCCGCCCAGATCAGTTGCTCCGCTTCGTAGCGCACCGAACGCTGTTCGCCTGCGAGGAAAAAGTCGGCGCTAGCGGTACGGTGGCTTTGGTCGATACGGAAGGCTGTCGCGCCGGTCAACGTGCGATCGGCGCAACGCCCGGCCAGCCGCTGCACGATCCAGCCGTTGCCGGCAGGCGTGGTCAGCACGGCATCGCTGGTGGCGTTGCTCGCTTCGCCGTTGCGGCAGGCGTAATAGTGAATGCCGGCCCAGGCCGAGGTGGTGTCGATGGTGCAGCCATAATCGTCGCGGCAGGCGTAGTTGACATACCAGTGCAGATGCGGGGAATCGAAGCCGTTGTCGAGCAGCCACCGCCGCATGGTGATGTGGTCAAGCGCGCGCCAGCGGGACTCGGGCGAGGACAGCGCCGCTGGCAGCGCGAAGGCGCGGCGGCCCTGGTTGTCGCGCGCCGCGCGGAATTCCGCCATCAGCTGCTGGAAGCGCGTGTATTGATTGCGCTCGTTCTGGCCAACGCCGAGGCGTGGCAGCAGCCCTTCCTGCCAGAGCCCGCGCAGGTGCAATCTTTCCTGCGGTGCGGCGCACAGCAGGGTTTCGTCATAGTGCGGCCGCGCGGCCTGGGGGTCGCCGTGAAGCACTTTCAGGTCGGCCAGCAGTTCGCGCACGGCGCGCGCCTCGCGCGGCGGCAGCGGCAGGTAATGGCCGCCTAGCGGGTAAGCCGAAATGGCGTTTTCACCGTGGCGCGAATTACCGCCGACGGCATCCTCCATGTCGATCAGCGCGAACTCTCGAAAACCCGCGCGCTCAAGCTTCCAGGCCGCCGAAAGGCCGCCGATGCCAGCGCCGATGATCAACACCGGCACCCGCCGCACCTCGGTCGGCGGAGGAAAGCCATCCTGGCGCAGACGATGGCCGCGTTCAAGATTGCCGCCCGCCAGTTCGCCCGGCAGCAAGCCGGCAACCGGCGTTTTACACGCGGCTGTAGCGGCTGCGGCCAGACAGGAAGACAGGAATTCGCGACGTTTCATTACCCGCTTCGTGGCCTCGTTTAATGGGGAAAGTGGCAGTGTAAGCTTGCCGTGCATGGCGAGAGTACACTGGCGGGCGCGTATTCGCGGCAAGTTCAGCGCCACCAACCGGAGGAAGACATATGGCAATTTCCCTGATCGGCCGCTGGCTGGTCCCGCTGCTGCTGGCATGCCTGGCCCTGGCAACCGCGCCCGGTGTGGCCGCGCCCGCGCCCGGCAAGACCTTCAAGCTGCTGATTCTCGATTCGCAGTTCGGCAACCCTTACGACGAAATCCGCACCGAACTGCTGAAGTCGCTGGCCGGCTTCGGTTATGTCGATGGCGCCAATCTGAACGTCAAGCTGCGGGTGATCGGCAACGACCAGGCCAAGGGCGAACGTCTGCTCGCCGACGAAGCGAAAATTCCTTACGATGCGGTCTATGTGGGCGGCACGGTGGCCACCATCGTCGGCAAGAAGGTGCTCTACGGCAAGGCGCAACCGGTGATCTTCGCCGCGCCTACCGATCCGGTCGGCATCGGCGTCATCGGTGATTTCACCAGCGCGCCTGTCGCCAATTTCACCGGCATTTGCTATCCCGTGCCGGTCAAGTCGCGGTTCAAGTTCATCAAGCAGTTGCTGCCCAGGGTGAAGCGGCTGGGGCTGATCTACGCCGACATGCCGCAGTCGCACAGCTATAACCAGTGGGTGCGCGATTTGATCGGCAACGACCCGGAATTCAAGGGCATCGAGGTGCTGTTCCGCCCCGTGCCCCTGATCACCGGCGAAAATGGCGACCAGCGGATGGCGGAAAACGCGCTCAGGCACATTGAAGAACTCGACCCGCTGGTCGATGCCTTCATCAAGCCCAACGACCAGATGGGCACGCGCAAACCCTTCGCCGAGATGGTCTTCAAGCACGCGACCAAGCCGCTGATCGGCATCGCCAAGGATGACGTGATGGGTCACTGGGGCGCCACCGCCGTCGTCTATCCCTCGCACACCAGCATCGGCCGGCAGGCCGCGGAGAAGATCAGGGCGCTGTTCCAGGGCACGCCGATCAAGGACATCAAGCCGGAATGGCCGAAGACCTACGGTTTTGCCGTCGATCTGGTCAAGGCCAAACGCTTCGGCATCACTGTGCCGGTCGAGGTGCTCCAGTTGTCCGGGGAAAATATTGTCCGCTGAGAAGCGACCAAGCTCCATGCGCCTCAACCGGAAAATCCTGCTCATCACGATCGGCATCCTGTTCGTGTCGCTGCTGGTCACGTCCATCGTCACGCTGGTCAATTTCCGCAAGAACTACACCGAGGCGCTGTTGACGGGCAGCCTCGGTATCGGCCAGAGCCTCAACAGCGTCATCGGCGAGTTGCTCAATCTCGGTCTGCCGCTCGATTCGCTGGCCGGCATGGAGAAGAAGGTCAAACAGATCGTGGCAAACAATCCGCATCTGGCTTACGTCGCCATCGTCGATCTTTCCGGCAAGCCGCTTTTCCACAATGACAGCAGCTTGGTCGGCAAGGTGTTCGACGATGCGGTCATGCGCCGCGCAAGTGCCGCGAAGAAGCCCATCAATCAGGTTTACCCGCGTTTCGATGGTCGCAGCTATTACGACGTGGCCATCCCGATCTTCGATGCCGCTGGCGCCCATGCCGGGGTGATCCGCCTCGGCTTCCCGCAACAGGTGGTCGACGACAAGGTGATGGAAGCCTTGGTTCAGCTGGCGCTAAGTTTCTCCGCCGCTTTCCTTGTCATCGCTTTTCTCATCAATGCCCTGCTGTCACGCCACGTTTCCAGGCCCGTGATCCGGTTGGCGGAGTTGGCCAAGGACATCGCGGCGGGACGTTGCGACTCCGGCCCGCTCCTTGATCGCGGCGACGAAATCGGCGCGCTGTCCGAGGCCCTCAACCAGATGGCGCAAACCCTCCGCGGCCAGTTGCGGCAGATGAGCGAAGCGGTCAAGCAGAGCCAGCAGGCAATCATGCTAATGGATGCGCAAGGCTGCTTCGTCTATGTCAATCCGGCCTTTACCCAACTGCTGGGCCATGGCCTCGACGAGATCGTCGGCCAGCCGCTTTCGCTGCTGGCGCCGACGATCGAGCCAGAAAATGGCGGCGATCCGTTGCCGGATGGCAGTGGCGCTTTTCACGGCAAGGTATTTCGCCGTACCCGCGACGGTCACGAAATCCCCGTCATGCTGAACCTGACCCCGGTGCTCGACGCCGCTGGCAACGTGACCGGTCATGTCGGCGTGCTGTCCGATCTCACCGACATCGAACGGCGCCAGGCCCAGCTCGAACACATGGCCCAGCACGACGCCCTCACCGGCCTGCCCAATCGCCTGCTGCTGCGCGACCGCATGACCCAGGCGCTGGCCCAGGCCCGTCGCCGCAACCAGTTGGTCGCCATCTGCTATCTCGATCTCGACGGTTTCAAACCCATCAACGACACCCATGGCCACAAGGCGGGCGATCAGATCCTGGTGGACGTGGGCCAGCGCCTGGGCCGGGCGATCCGCTCCGGCGACACGGTGGCACGGCTGGGCGGCGACGAGTTCGTGCTGATCCTGACCGACTTCGAAGCTGCGCCCGAGATCGAACTGGCGCGGCGTCGTTGTCTTTCCGCTCGACGACAACGATACCGACATTCTGCTGCGCCATGCCGACAAGGCCATGTATGCCGCCAAGCAGGCCGGCAAGAACC
Organism: Sulfuritalea sp.; assembly: GCA_020048435.1. Classification (GTDB taxonomy): domain Bacteria; phylum Pseudomonadota; class Gammaproteobacteria; order Burkholderiales; family Rhodocyclaceae; genus Sulfurisoma. Next base: position 23,061 of record JAIFMO010000076.1, on the reverse strand, counting down.
GCTATTTCTTCTTCGACCATCACGAAGAACAGCGCAACGTGAACGAGCACGAAATGCGCAACGGCATCCAGGCTGGCCTGAATGCCGGCGATTTCCGCCTTCATTACCAGCCCAAGGTGAATATGCGCACCGGCGTCGTTGTCGGCGCCGAAGCACTGGTGCGCTGGCAGCATCCGGAACTCGGCCTGCAAGCGCCCGGCACTTTCCTGCCCTTCATCGAGAACCACGCGCTCATCGTCGATCTCGGCAACTGGGTGCTGGGCGAAGCGCTGCGCCAGATGCGGTTGTGGCAAGCAGAAAATATTCATCTCGACATCAGCATCAACGTCGCCGCACTGCAGTTGCAGCAGCCGGACTTCGTGCCGCGATTGCGGGCCTTGCTCCTTGCCTATCCGGACATCCCGCCGGCGCGTATCGAACTGGAAATACTCGAAACTGCCGCACTCGCAGATGTCGACATGGTGAGCCGTATCATCGACCAATGCCAGGAGCTTGGCATCCAGTTCGCCATCGACGATTTCGGCACCGGCTATTCCTCGCTCACCTACCTCAAGCGCCTGGCCGCCCGCACGCTGAAGATCGACCAGAGCTTCGTGCGCGACATGCTCGACGATCCGGAAGACCTGGCGATCACCGAAGGCGTGTTGGGCCTGGCGCGCGCCTTCCAGCGCAGCGCCATCGGCGAAGGGGTGGAAAGCACCCGGCACGGCACCATGCTGTTGCGACTGGGCTGCGACCACGCCCAGGGCTACGGTATTGCCCGACCGATGCCGCCAGAAGCCCTGCCGCAATGGCTGCGGGATTTCCGCCAGCATCCTGAGTGGATAGAGGCCGCCGGCCAGAATTGGGCGCGCGACGATTTCCCCCTGCTCTCGATAGAGGCGGAACACCGCCGCTGGGTCGGGCGAATCGTCCTGGCGGTGAAGAGCGCCGATGCCACGCTCCTGCCGCCAAACGTACAGGATCACCGCAACTGCAACTTCGGCCGCTGGCTGCGCGACGACGCCTATGTTCAGTACCGCCATCTGCCCCAGTTCAAGCAGATCGAGGAGCCGCACCGGAAAATCCATGAAGTCGGCTTCAACATCGCCGCCCAACTGCGGGCCGGCAATCGCAAGGGCATCGAAATGGCCGCGGACGAACTGATCGAACTGCGCGATGCGGTGGTCGCCGCCCTGCACGCGCTACAGTTGGCCGTGCTTGAAACGCGGCGGTGAAGGCGACGGCCCGAGCGTCACCGCGCCTTACTTGAACGCCGCCGGCTCCAGGTTGTGGCGGGCCAGCAGTTTGTAGAACTCGGTGCGGTTGCGCTGGGCAATGCGCGCGGCGCGCGCCACGTTGCCGGTAGTGGTGGTCAGCAGTTCCACCAGATACTCGTACTCGAAGGCCCGCCGTGCATCGTCGAAGGCGGTCATTTCGCGTTCGTTGTCTTCCCGCAGCAAACGCCTGAGCAGCGTTGCGGGAATGATTGCCGTAACCGTTTGGCCCAGGGCCTGTTCGACGACGTTGCGTAGTTGACGCACATGCCCTGGCCACGGTGCCTCCTGCAACAGCGCAATCGCATCCGGGGCAAAGCCACGCATGATTCCCGGATTGCGCTCGCCCCAGCGCTGGCTGAAATGGGTCACCAGCAGGGGAATATCCTCGCGCCGCTCGGGCAGGCCGGGCACCGCCAGCGCGGTTTGGTTGAGGGCGTAGAACAGGTCAGCGCGAAAATCACCGTCGCGGATGGCCTGATCCAGCGGCTGCGAGGTCGCGGCAATGACGCGAATGGAGGGACCTGCGTTGCGCTTGGGCGCGAACAGGCCAGGTTCGCGCACCCACGGCAGTAATCGCACCTGCACGCTGGGGGCGAGGGCGTCGACGTCGTCGAGAAACAAGGTGCCGCCACGGGTAGCGGCGAGCGCCTCGGCAAATAACGCATCCTCGTCGGCAACATCCGCTTGCGGGCCGCAACGCATGACAACGAAGGGCTTGCGCGCACGCGGACTGGCGGCGTGAATGGCGCGGGCCAGTTGCTCCTTGCCGGTGCCACGCGCGCCGGTAACGAGTAGCGGTTCGTCGCTGGCGGCCAGGCGGCGGGCCTGCCGCAGCAGTTCATCCAGCAGCGGGCTGGCGGAAACAAGGTCGGCGCGCCAGCTGGCATCGCCATCGGCCGCCTGGATGGATGGCGACAGCGCCACGGCCTCGCCGACCCGCGCCAGCAGTTCGCGACCGTCAAAAGGCTTGGTGAGAAAACCGAACACGCCGCGCTGGGTCGCCGCCACGGCATCCGGAATGGTGCCGTGGGCGGTGAGGATGATGACCGGTACGCTCGGCGCTTCGGCGTGCAGGCGGTCGAACAACGCGTGGCCATCCATGCCGTCCATGCGCAGGTCGGTGATGACGGCGCGGGGCCGTTCGGCGCGGAAGATGTCGAGCGCCTCGGCGCCGGAGGCGGCCAGCGCCACCTCGTAACCGCCCGCCGTCAGCCGCATGCCGATCAATTCGAGCAGGTCGGGGTCGTCATCGACCACGAGTATCCGTGGAATCCGCGCCGGCGTTTCGCTGGCGCTCATCGGCCGGATTGCTTTTGCTGGAGTTCGCGGTCGATGGCGCGCAGCGCATCCAGCTTCTGCTGCGCATCCTCCACCTTCTTCTGCTCACCGCGCAGCAGGCGCTGCCTGTCACCGACCAGCTTCTGGATCAGCAGCGCCAGTTCGCGGCGGGGCGATATCCGCTCGGCGGGCGTGGGTTCCAGGCCGCCGAGAAGATGCAGCAGGCGTGCATCGTCGCGCCAGGGCGCGCGCGGCAGCGCCAGCAACATGACCAGACGCAGGCGTTGCAAGTCGCCGGGTTGCCGCTCGAAGGCGGCTTGGGCCGCCACATGCTCGCGGCGCTGCTCGTCCGGCGGCATGGCGTTGAGGCGCTCGTAATAGTCGAGCAGTCCCAACACCTCCTGCGATTCGCCCGTCCAGGGCGAACCGGCGCAACCGCCCAGCCCCAATACCACGGCCAGCGTCACGGCCAGCATGGCGATAATCCGGCGCGGCCTCATGTCGTGCTCCCGGCGAGCGGCAGCGCGGCGCGGAAGTGAGTGCCCGCTGGCGAGGCCACCAGGTCCAGCGAACCGCGATGGGCGGCGACAAATTCGCGGGTAATGGCCAGGCCGAGACCGATACCAGCCACGCCCTTGGAAGCGGCGCCACGGTAGAAAGGTTCGAAAATTTTCTCGCGGTCGGCCTCGGGCACGCCGGGGCCCTGATCGATCACGTCGACCAACGCGCGATCGCCTGCGCGCGTCAGCGTCAGCCGCACCAGCCCATCCTCTGGCGAAAACTTGATGGCATTCGAAATCAGGTTGTCGAGTATCGTCGTCATTTCTTCGCGGCCGCCGGCCACCGTCAGCGGCGCCAGCGTACCGGAAATATGCAGGCGCTTGTTCCTCGCGGCAAGCTGATGCGTGTCCAGCACCTGCTGGATCAGTTCGTCGAGCCGGAGCGCCACCGGCTCGAAGCGATCGCGCACATGCCCTGCCTGCTGCATCTTGAGCAAGCCATCGATCAGGGTTTGCAGGCGTAGCGCGTTGCCCTGCATGATGCCGGCAATCCTCGCCTGCTGCGGCGATAGCGGGCCGGCCACGCCTTCGTTGAGCAGGCTGGAACCCTCGCGCAGCGCGGCCAGCGGCGTTTTCAGTTCGTGCGAGACATGGCGCAGGATACGCGTGCGTTGCTCTTCCAGCGCCAGCAAGCGGCGGCGCAACCAGTCGAGGCGGCGACCGACCCATTGCAGATCTTCCGGCCCCTTGAGGCGGATGCTGCGATCGAGCCGATTTTGGCCAAGTGCAATCACGGCGCGTTCGACTCGGCTCAACAGGCGCGCCAGCACGCGGCGACCGAACCAGAACATGACGACAGCCAGCGCGAGCGCCAGGGCCAGGGCGAGAAAGAGCCGGTGACGCAAGGCCTCGGCTTCGCCGCGAAAGGCGACACGCTCGGCGTCGACCAGGCGACCGGCCTCGTTCAGCAGCGTAATGGTGGTCGTCTTGAGCGCCGTCACGGTTTCGCGCAACGGCTTGATCGCCTCCGGCGCAAATTTATGGCGAGCGGCGGCTTCGGTTGCCAGCATGTCGCCGATGCGGCGCGCGATGGGCGCCAGCAGGGGGACGCGGGCAAATTCTTCGCTGTTCTGCCGCCACTCGCGCCGCGAGGTTTCGTAATCATCGAGCAGCGAGGCGTCGTGCAGCACTTCGTACTGCCGCAGGCTGCGTTCCATGTGTTGGAGTTGTTCCGGCAGTTCCCAGCCAAGCCGGGCCGTCAGCGAGGCCTGCTGCACGGCGGCCGCGCTACGGTCGGCGATGGCGTTGAGGCCGACCGAGACGTAGCCGATGGCAGCCAGCAGTGGCAGCGCCACCAGCGCATAGCCGAGCAGGATCAGGCGGAGAAAGGAACGCGGATAGAGATTCACGGCCGCAATGCTAAAGCATGCGGCCGTGCCGCCAAAGTGTTGGGGTTTGGCGACAGTAGCGCGGACGGATCGCGATGGCGATCATGCGAACCGAAACACGGCGCCACGCCAGGAGCGCCACCCAGCGCCGCCAGCGAGCGGCATCCCCGAAACAAGAACAAGGAGCTTCCATGAACAACGGCAAGATCATTCGCGGGCTGGTACTGGCCCTGGCGGCGGCACCCGCATTCGCCCAGACCACGGCCCCGGCCCCGCCCAGCGGGCGCTTACTCGCCTCCAACTGTTTCCAATGCCACGGCACCAACGGCAGTGGCGGTTTCGAGCGGCTGGCCGGCATGTCGGCCAAAGAAATCATCGGCGAATTGCGCGAAATGCAGCGGAAAACGCCACCGAAGATGATGGACATGCACGCCCGTGGCTACACCGACGCCCAACTTCAACTGATCGCCAACTACTTCGCCTCGCAGCGTTGAAAAAGGAACCCATCATGGTCAAACGCAGAGATTTCATCAAATGGGCCGGCGGCGCCGGCATCAGCCTCACCGCCGCTGGCTGGAGCCTGCTGGCTGCCGCCGATGGCAAGCGCGGGACTGCCACGGTGGCGGCCGGCGTACCCACCGGTACCGGCATCAAGGGCCGTGTTGTCGTCATCGGCGGTGGCATGGCCGGCGCCACCGCGGCAAAATATCTGCGCTACTGGGGCGGCACCGGCGTCGATGTAACCCTGGTCGAGCGCGATACCTCCTATACCTCCAACATCATGAGCAACCTGGTGCTTAACGGCAGCCGCACCGTCACGTCGCTCCAGTACGGTTACGGCAATCTCGCCAGTCGCTACGGGGTCAAAGTCGTCAAGGGCGACGTCACCGCCATCGACCCGGTCGGGCGCGCCGTTACGCTGGCCGGCGGTAGCCGCCTGGCCTATGACCGCCTCGTCGTCGCCCCCGGCGTCGACTTCGACCTGCTGCCCGGCCTCGAAACCGCCGCCGCGCAGGCCAAGGCGCCGCACGCCTGGAAAACGGGCCCGCAGACCACCGCGCTGCGCAACATGATCACCGCCATGCCCAACGGCGGTGTCTTCGTCTTGAGCATCCCGCCCAAACCCTACCGCTGCCCGCCCGGGCCCTACGAGCGTGCCTGCCTCGTCGCCGACTGGCTCAAGCGCAACCGCCCCGGCTCGAAGGTGATCGTGCTCGACGCCAACCCCGGCATCACCGCCGAAGTGCATTCCTTCACCGATGCCTTTGATGTGGTGCATCAGGGCGTGATCGAATATCACCCGGGCGTTGCCATCGCCAGCGTCGACACGACGACGATGACGGTGAACACCAATATCGGCAACATCCGCGGCAACGTCCTCAACCTCATCCCGCCGCATCGCGCCGGCAAGGTGATCGCCGCCAACGGTCTGGCCGACGCCGGCGGCAAATGGACCAGCGTCGACGTGTTGTCCTACGAGGCGACAGTCGCGCCGGGCATCCACGTCATCGGTGACGCCGCGGCCACGACGCAGCCCAAGGCCGGCCACATCGCCAACCAGGAAGCCAAGGTTTGCGCCGACGCCATCCTGCGGCTGCTCTCCGGCCGCCTGCCCGACGCCGCGCCGCAGACCAACTCGGCCTGCTACTCGCCGATCACCGCCGATACCGCCTCCTGGCTCACCGCCACCTTCGCCTACGACCCGCTGACGAAAACCATGCAACCGGTGGCCGCGTCTTCGGGCGAGGCGGCGGCGCGCTCGAAGGACAACTTCGAAGAGATGACGAAGTGGTTCACCGCCCTGATGGCAGATTCCTTCGCATGAAAAAAGGGCGCGGCTTCACCTTGCTGGAACTGCTGGTAGTGGTTGCCATCATCGGCCTGCTGGCTGCCTACGTGGGGCCGCGCTACTTTTCGCAAATCGGCAAGTCGGAAACAGCGGCGGCCCGCGCCCAGATCGAGGCGCTGGCGAAGGCGCTCGATACCTATCGTCTCGACAGCGGCCATTATCCTTCCTCGTCCCAAGGCCTTGCGGCCCTGCGCGAACGGCCGGCCGGCGAGGCCAAATGGAGCGGTCCCTATTTGCAGAAGGACGTGCCCGCCGACCCCTGGGGCAAGCCCTATGTCTATCGAACGCCCGGCGCCAAGGGTGACTTCGACCTGATTTCTCTCGGCCGCGACGGCGCGCCCGGCGGCAGCGGCGACAACACCGACATCGCTTACTGACATGCTTTACGCGATCAGGGCCATTGGCAGCGCCGGCGTCGTCACCGTGACGGTGGACGCGGCCGATGTCGACGCCGCGCGCGCGCAAGTGAGCGCGCAATCCCTGCGGCCCTTGTCGGTGACCGCGGCCACCCAAACCCTGCCGCAATGGCCGCGCCGCAATAGCTTTTCCCTGCAACTCTTCAGCCAGGAACTGCTGGCGCTGCTCGAAGCCGGTCTGTCGCTGACCGAGGCCATCGAGGCGCTGCACGACAAGGAACAGCGGACCGACAGCCGCCTCGTGCTCGAACGTCTGGCGCGCGCGCTCGACGAGGGCCTGCGCTTTTCGGCCGCCCTCGCGGCGCAGCCCGAGCACTTCCCTGCGTTGTACATCGGGCTGATGCGCGCGGCCGAGCGCACCTCGAACCTGCCCGAGTCGCTGTCGCGCTACATCGACTACCGGGCCCGCCTCGACGCCGTGCGCGGTCGCGTCGTCAGTGCGCTGATCTATCCGACCATCCTTGCGGTAGTCGGCCTGCTGGTAACGCTCTTCCTGCTCGGTCACGTTGTGCCACGCTTCGCCGGCGTGTATCAGGGCACCGGCCGTGAGCTGCCCTGGCTGTCGCGGCAACTGATGGTCTGGGGCAGCTTCGTCGCCAAGCAGGGCCAGCCACTGGCGCTGGGTTCAGTCGCCACGCTGGTGGCCGGGTTCTTCGCCGGCAAACGCTGGTGGCGTGGCGATGGGCCGCAGACATTGCTGCGACGCCTGCCCGGCATCGGCGACACCATCGTTACCTTCGAACTGGCGCGGCTGTATCTCTCGCTCGGCATGCTGCTCGAAGGCGGCCTGCCCATCCTGCAGGCGATGCAGCTGGCCGAGGGGCTGCTGACGGCGGCAACACTGCCGCGCTATCGCGCCGCCGCCGCCGCCATCGGTCGCGGCGAAAGCGTGTCGCAAGCCTTCGCGGCTGCCGCGCTGGTGACGCCGGTGGCGCTGCGCATGCTGCGCGTCGGCGAGCGCAGCGGCCGCCTTGGCGAAATGATGGGGCGGGCGGCGCGCTTCCACGATAGCGAAATTGCCCGGCGCATCGATTTCTTCGCCCGCGCCTTCGAGCCGATCCTGATGGCGGCCATCGGCATCGTCGTCGGTACCATCGTCGTGCTGCTCTATCTGCCCATCTTCGACCTTGCCGGGAGTCTGCGATGAACGCCCCCCTGCCTTTCCCACTTTCCGCCACGCTTGCCGCCGACCTGCTGCGCGATCCCGATTTCCCGCCCGCGACGCTGCTGCAACTGCATCGACTGACACCGGCCTTCGACCGCCTGCCGCTGGCCGAGGCGCAGGCGCGCCGCTGCGCCCTGTTCCGCGACGGCCAGCGCCTCATCGCCGTATTCGACGATCCACTGGCGGCTGACCCCGCCGATCTCGGCTCCTGGCTCTCCCGTCAGGCGCACTCCGTGTCGGCGCTGGCGACCCTGGCACAACCGGCACCCCAAAAAGTCGGTGGCGTGACCGAAGGGAATCCCCGTGGGACTAGCGGTACGGCAGAGCGCGGCGAGGAAGTCTCGCTGGCGCGCATCGGCCAGGATGCCAGCCCCGTCGTCCGCCTGGTGAACTCGACCATCCACGACGCGCTCAAACTCGGCGTCAGCGACATTCATTTCGAAGCCACCCCGGCCGGCCTCGACATCCGCTACCGCATCGACGGCGTGCTGGAGAAAGTCGGCGGGGCCGTTGGTCGCGAAATTGCCGAACAGGCCATCTCGCGGCTCAAGGTACTGGCCGAACTCGACATCGCCGAACGCCGCGTGCCGCAGGATGGCCGCTTCCCGGTGCGGCTGGCGGGCCGCCGCATCGACCTGCGCCTGTCCATCATGCCGAGCATCCACGGCGAGGATGCCGTGCTGCGCATTCTCGACAAGCGCCGGCTGGTGCCCGATGGCGAATCGCTGCGGCTCGAAGGCCTCGGCTTCGCCGCCGCCGATCTCGCCCGCATGCGTGCGCTGGCGAGCCAGCCCTACGGCATGCTGCTGGTCACCGGTCCGACCGGCAGCGGCAAGACCACCACGCTCTACGGCGTGCTGTCCGAAATTCACGACGGCCGCGACAAGATCGTCACCATCGAAGACCCGGTCGAATACGAACTGGCTGGCGTCTTGCAGATTCCCGTCAACGACAAGAAGGGGCTCACTTTTGCCCGCGGGCTGCGTTCCATCCTGCGCCACGACCCGGACAAGATCATGATCGGCGAGATCCGCGACGCCGAAACCGCCGAGATCGCCGTGCAGTCGGCGCTGACCGGTCACCTGGTGCTGTCGACCGTGCATGCCAATCATGTCTTCGACGTCTTCAGCCGCTTCGCCCACATGGGCATCGATCCCTATTCCCTTACCTCGGCGCTCAACGGCGTCTGGGCGCAGCGGTTGTTGCGCTCGGTCTGCCCGCAGTGCGCCGAACCCGTCACCCCGTCTTCACGCGCGCTGGCCGCCCTCAACCTGTCCGCGGAGGCCGCCCATCCTGACATGGGTAACTTCCGCCAGGGCCGGGGTTGTGGCGAGTGTCGCGGCACTGGCTATCGGGGACGTCGGGCGGTTGCCGAGATCCTGGCACTCGACGACCGTCTGCGTACCCTGATAGCCCAACGCGCGCCGCTGGCCGAAATCAAGGCCGAAGCGTACCGCCAGGGCACGCGCAGTCTGCGCGACGCCGCCCTGCAACTGGCCCGCGAGGGTCTCACCACCCTGGAGGAGGTCGCCCGTGTCACTCTTCAACACTGAAGCCGTCCAGCTGCGCGTCTCGCGGCAGGGCGTCGAGCCCTTGGCGCCGCCACCACGCCCGGGCGCGCTGCTCGATATCCTGATTTCCGACGCCTTGGCCCGTTACTGGATTCTCGACCGGCCGGCGGGGCTGGCCAGCGCCGCCGAACTCGACGCCTATGCCGCCGACCGTTACGCCGAGCTTTTCGGCGACGATCCCGCCGGCTGGGTGATTCGCGTCGATCCGCTGCCGGGGGCCGATCGCTGGCTGGCCTGCGCCTTGCCGACGCTGTTCGCCGTCGATCTGCCGCGCCTGGCCGAGGAGAAGGGTTGGCGGCTGCGCAGCGTGCAGCCGCGCTTCATCCGCGAATACAACCGCCACTGCGGCGCGCTGGGCCCCGACACCACCTTCTGTGTCGCCTCGCGCGAGAGCACCACCATCGGCCTGATCGCCGGCGGCAGCTGGCGCGGCATTCGCGTGCATCCACCGCTGGATCGCTCGGCCGCCCGCTTCAGCACCCTGCTGCGGCGCGATTGCCGCCAGGCCGGCATCACCGACGACGGTCGCCGGCAACAGGTCGTCGGCTCCCTGCGTGACGCCGCCTGCCATTGAGATTCCAATGAAACCGCTCCACCTCGACTTCACGCCGCGCCGCTCGCTGTCCACGCGCCTGTCTGCCCGCTTGTCCGCCCGCCCGCGCTGGCTGGCTGGCGGCGCCGGGGCGCTGCTGCTCGTCGTGTCGAGCGCCGCCTGGCTGCTGACGCCGGCGGCCGAGGCGGGCTCTATGGTGGCTAGCGGGATGGCCAGCAGCGAACGGCGCCCCCTGCCCGGCAGGGAGGAAATTCAGGCCGTCGATGCCGCGACAGGCAAGCTCAACTTTCCCTGGCTGGCCGCGCTCGACGCACTGGAAAATACCTTCGACAGCCGCGACGACGGCCTGCTGCTGAGCGCCGAAGCCGACCCGCGCCGCGCCACGATCCGTGTCAGTGGCCAGGCCCGCGATGCCGGCCTCGTGGCCGGACTGCCGGTGCGCCTGCGCCGCTTGCCCGAGGTCGCCGATGCGGTGCTGCTGGGGCAGGAGAGACAGGACGTAGGGGAGGGCGCCGCCGCGCATCCCGTGCGTTTCTCACTCGAACTACGGCTGAAAGAGGCATCATGAGCGCGCGCCTGAGCGTCGAACTGTGGCTGCGCCGTCATGGCCGGGCACTGCCGCTGGTGCTGCTGACCACCACGGTGCTTGGCATAGCCAGCGCCGCGACGTTGTGGCCGGCCCCGGCCCCACTCACCGTGGAGGCGGTCGACGGCAGCCGCCAACTCGAAGAACGCCATCGCGCCTTTCGTGGCATGCTGGTGCCACGCGCCGAACTCGACGCCCGTCAGCGCGACGTTCTCGGCTTAGCGGCCCGTCATGGCCTGACGCTCGGCCGCATCGACTACGCCGACGACAACAATGCCGCCGGCCGCCATGCCGTCGCCACCCTGCAAATGCCGGTGCGCGGGCCCTACCCTGAATTCCGCGCCTTCCTCGCCGAAGTGCTGGCCGCGCACCCGGCCCTGGCCATCGACGATCTCGCCATTCAGCGCGACTCTGCCGGCAGCGGCATCGAGGCGCGCCTGCGCCTGGCCTTTTTCACCGAAGCACGCACCGAAGCACGCACCGGATCGCACGCGGAGCCCCGGCCATGAAGACGAAGCGCCTGCCTTGGCTGCTAGCGGCATTGGCCGGCATCGCGCTGTTGCTGGTTTTTAGTGACGCGCCGGTGACGTCCGTCGTGGCGGCGGTTCGCCCCACGCATCCGGATGGCGGCGCCGATCATGGCGTCTTTCTTCGCGCCCTGACGCCGCGCCACCTTCCCGTCGCGGTCAGACCCGGCCCCGATCCCTTCGCCGCTCTGCCGCCGCGTGTCGCCGATGCCCCCGCCGAGCCACCGACTGCCGTACCGCTAGCGCCGACTTTTTCGGAAGCACTGCCCTATCGCGTCATCGGCAAGCAGTTGGCGGAAGGCAATGAGGGCGGCTGGACTGTCTTCCTCGCTCACGGCGAGGACACCTGGGTCGTGCGCGAGGGCGACGCCCTCGGCGACAACTATCGGGTGGCGGCCATCAAACCGCCGCACCTCACGCTGCAACACATCCGCAACAAGACGCGGCGCACGCTCGACATCGGAGAAATCAAAGAATGAAGCACGCTTTCGCAATAGTCCTTCTGCTCGCCAGCCTGGCCGGCTGCGTCGCCACCAGCCCGTTCCGCGAGGGGCAGCAGCTTGTCGAGCAGGGTCGGCTCGACGAAGCCCTGCCGCATTTCGAAGCAGCATTGCGCGAGACGCCCAACCGCGCGGAAGCGCGCCTGGCGGTGGCATCGACGCGCGAACAGCTGGCCAGCCAGTGGTTGCGACAGGCCGAGCAGGCGGTGGCCGGCGGGCGTCGCGCCGAGGCTGACGCGCTGGCAGCCCGGGCGCTCACGCTCGACCCAAACAATGCCCGCGCGCGCAAACTGATCGACTCGGCCCAGTTGGAGCGCCGCCGCGGGCAATGGCAGATCGAGGCCGAAGCCGCCTGGGGGCGGGGCGATGCCGACGCGGCCCTGTCGCGTCTGCGCGCCGTATTGACCGAGGCGCCGACCAACGCGGCGGCGCTCAAACTGCGCGACGCCATCGAAGCCAGCCTGGTCGCGCCGGTTCCCGATGCCAAGCTGGCCGCCGCCCTGGCACGGCCGGTGTCGATTGAATTCAAGGACGCCAGCATCAAGCAGGTCTTCGAGGTACTGGCGCGCACCTCGGGCATCAATTTCATTTTCGACAAGGATGTCAAGACCGACCAGCCGACCACGGTGTTCCTGCGCCGCGCCACCGTGAAGGAAGTCCTGACGGTCGTGCTGCTGTCGCAGCAACTCGAACAACGCGTCATCGACGCCGGCACCATCCTCGTCTATCCCAACACGCCGGCCAAGGCGCGTGACCACCAGCCGCTCACCGTCAAGACTTTCTACCTGACCAACGCCGACGCCAAGACCGTGGCCACCACCCTGCGCACCATCCTCAAGGCCAAGGACGTCGTTGTCGACGAGAAGCAGAACATGATCGTCATGCGCGACACGCCCGAGGTGGTGCGGTTGAGCGAGAAGCTGCTGACCCTGCATGACCTGCCGGAGCCGGAAGTGATGCTCGACGTCGAAATACTCGAAGTGAAGCGCAGCCGCCTGCTCGATCTCGGCATCCGTTGGCCCGACCTGCTGACGCTGACGCCGCTGGCGGCGGTGGCCGGCGGCGCGCTAACCCTGGCCGACATCCGCAACGCCAGCTCGCGCACCCTGGGCGCCAGCATCACGCCGCTGACCCTGTCGGCGTCGAAAGGCGACAGTGACACCAACCTGCTGGCCAACCCGCGCATCCGCGCGCGCAACCGCGAGACCGCCAAAATTCTTATTGGCGATCGCGTGCCCAACATCACCACTACGGCCACTGCCACCGGCTTTGTCGCCGAATCGGTGCAGTACATCGACGTCGGCCTCAAGCTCGAAGTGCAGCCGACCATCTATCTCGACAACGAGGTGGCCATCCGCATCAACCTCGAAGTCAGCAACATCGTCGACCAGATCAAGACCAAGGCCGGCACCCTGGCCTACCAGATTGGCACCCGCAACGCATCGACCGTGCTGCGCCTCAAGGACGGCGAGAACCAGGTGCTGGCCGGCCTGATCAGCGATTCCGAGCGCAGCAGCGCCAACAAGATTCCCGGGCTGGGCGACCTGCCCATCGTCGGCCGCCTCTTCGGCAGCCGCAGCGACGACGGCCAGAAGACCGAGCTGATGCTGTCGATCACCCCGCGCCTGGTGCGTGGCATGAGTCGCCCCGCGCTGGCCCGCACCGAATTCGATTCGGGCACGGAATCCAGCCTGCGCGCGCACGGCCCCGATCTGTCCGCCTTCACCGAAGCGGTGCCGGCAAGTCTGTCGGTGCCGGTGGCGGCGGCCGGCGAGACCAGCCAGCCGCGATGAGGCAGGCAACATGAGACAGGAGCGGGGTTTCACCCTGCTCGAACTGGTGGCGACGCTGGCTATTCTCGGCGTGCTGTCCAGCATTGCCCTGCCGCTGGCGGAAGTCTCGGTGCAACGCAGCCGCGAGCAGGAATTGCGGCGGAGTTTGCGCGAGATTCGCGACGCCATCGACGCCTACAAGCGCGCTGCCGACGAGGGCCGCATCGCGCGCAATGCTGGTGGCAGCGGTTACCCGCCATCGCTCGCAGTACTGGCCGAGGGCGTGACCGACGCGCGCGACCCGAAGCGTGCCAAGCTGTTTTTCCTGCGCCGTATTCCCCGCGATCCCATGAACTCGGACACCTTGCATCCAGACGCCACGGCCGACGCGGCCGCGACCTGGGGCAAGCGCAGCTATGCCAGCGAGGCCAGCGAGCCGAAGGAGGGCGAGGATGTCTACGACGTCTTCTCCCGCGCGGACACGGTCGGCCTCAACGGCGTCGATTACCGGAGGTGGTAATGAAAGGCTTCACGCTGATCGAATTGCTGGTGGTGCTGAGCATTCTCGGCATGCTGTTGTCCCTGTCCGCGCCCCGCTATTTTCAGAGCGTCGACAATTCGAAGGAAACCGTGCTGGCCGAGAACCTGCGTATTGCGCGCACGGCCATCGACCACTTTTACGCCGATTGCGGCCGTTATCCGGAATCGCTGGAGGAACTGGTGTCGCGGCGCTACCTGCGTTCCCTGCCGGTCGATCCGGTGGCCGACAACTCGACCGAATGGACGCTGATCGCGCCACCGCCACGCGCCGATGGCCGCGTCGCCGACCTGAAAAGCCGCGCGCACGGTGTCGGCCGCAACCGCCAGCCCTATGCGCAGTGGTAGCTCCACGCCGACGCGGCAGTCCGGTTTCACCTACATCGGCCTGCTGATCATGGTCGCCCTCATCGCCGCCGGCGCGACCGCCTCGCTCGGCGCCGGCGCCAATCTGCAACGGCGGGATGTCGAAGCCGAACTGCTGGCCATCGGACTGGAGTTTCGCGCCGCGCTGCAAAGCTATGCCGACGCCACGCCCGTCGGCCAGCCGACCGAGCCGAAAGAACTGACGGAGCTGCTGCGGGACCCGCGTTACCCCGGCGTGCGCCGCCATCTGCGCCGCGTCTATCCCGACCCCATGACCGGGCAACTCGATTGGGGCGTGATGCGCGACCCCGCCGGCCGCGTCGTCGGCATCCACAGCTTGAGCGCGGCGGCGCCCATCCGTCAGGCCAATTTTCCGCCGGGAATGGAAAACTTCGAAAAGGCGCAGGGGTATTCCGGCTGGGTCTTCGCGCTTGCGCCAACGCCTTTGCCAAGGGGGCGTCAAGCCCGATAGGAAATATCGCGCGAAAGCAGCGAAGTCGGGATAAAATTTTCGCCATGACACTCAAACAACGTGGGGAATCCCGCTGATGGAGGACGCCGGCGGCGCTACCCTGTTGGCCGGGTCGCAAGATATCCTCATCAGCGAATTGAACAAGGCGAGCCAGTGCGCGGCGTGTCTGATCGTTGTTCGCGGCACGCAACAAGGCAAGCGTTACGAGTTGTCGGCCCGCTCGATGAGCGTGGGACGCGACACCTCCTCGGACATCGTCATCGACGACCCGAAGGTATCTCGCCGGCAGGCCACCATCCAGAACGAGGGGGGCGTCGTCAAATTGATCGACGGTGGCTCGACCAACGGCACCTATATCAATGATCGCAAGGTGTGCGGCGGTGATTCCGTCACCCTCGGCAAGGAAGACATGATCAAGGTGGGCGACACCATCCTGAAATTTCTGCCGCAAGGGGCACTGGAAATCCATTACATCGGCTCGCTGGAATCGCGGGCGCATACCGACGCCATGACCCGGGCCTACAACAAGGGGTACATCCTCGAAGCCATGGAGGCCGAATTCAAGCGGGCGCGCGCGCTGAATACCGAATTCAGCCTGCTGGTCGTCGATCTGGATCACTTCAAGCGGGTCAATGACACCCACGGCCACGACGCCGGCGACCAGGTGCTGATCGAAGTCAGCAATATCCTGCGGATCGCCGTTTCCGCCAACCGGGGAATGCTCGGCCGCTTTGGCGGTGAGGAATTCGTCGCGCTACTGCCGGGCCATGCCGAGGCCGCCGCGCGCGAACTGGCGGAATCCATGCGGGCAACCCTGGAACGTCACCTCATCAAATACGAAGAAAAGACGATCCGCATGACCGCCAGCATGGGCGTCGCGGCGATGACGGCGGCCACGCCCAGCGCCAAGGATCTTTTCAAGCTGGCCGACAAGGCCGTCTATCTGGCGAAGGACGGCGGCAGAAACCGGGTCTGCTGCTGCCCGGCCTGAGCGCGCCGATAGCCCCGCGCCGGCGAGCCGCCAACCCGCAGGCACGCTAATGTGACCCGTCTTTCCCTCGCGCTCATGTGGTTGCTGCACTGGCTGCCCCTGCCGGCGCTCGCTATGCTTGGCCGCCTGTTTGGCCGCCTGCTGCACCGCTTTGGCCGCGAGCGACGCCATGTCGCGCTGACCAATCTCGGCCTGTGTTTCCCGCAAATGAGCGTGGCCGAAAAGTCGGCGCTAGCGGTACGGCATTTCGAGGCGTTCGGGCGCAGTTTTCTCGAACGCGGCCTGCTCTGGTGGGCTTCGGCCGCCCGCATTCGCCGCCTGGTGCGCATCGAGGGGCGCGAGCATCTTGATGCCGTCCGTGGCCGTCCGGTGATCCTGCTGGTGCCGCACTTCGTCGGCCTCGACATGGGGTGGACGCGGCTGACGCTCGAACTCGACATGGTGAGCATCTACGCCAACCAGAAGAATCTGCTGTTCAATGCCGCGCTTTACCGGGGGCGCCTGCGTTTCGGTCAGTCGGTACTGCTGTCGCGGCAGGAGGGCACGCGCCCGGC
Source organism: Sulfuritalea sp. (assembly GCA_020048435.1). Taxonomy (GTDB): domain Bacteria; phylum Pseudomonadota; class Gammaproteobacteria; order Burkholderiales; family Rhodocyclaceae; genus Sulfurisoma. The sequence goes on along the minus strand of JAIFMO010000076.1, from coordinate 6,777 downwards.
CATCCGCGCCATGAAAGCTGGCCAGCCTTTCTACTATCTGCCGGACATGGACTACGGCGAGCGCGATACCATTTTCGTGCCCTTCTTCGGCGTGCCGGCCGCGACCATCACCGGCCTTTCGCGCCTTGCCCGCATGACGGGTGCGGCGGTGGTGCCCGTCATCGCACGCATGGAAGGCGATGGTTACGTGGTCGCCCTTGGCCCGGCCTGGGCTGACTACCCCGCACCCGGCGAGAAGGGCATCGAGATCGACACGCGGCGCATGAATGCCTTCATCGAGGCGGCCGTGCTGCAAATGCCCGAACAGTATTTCTGGCTGCACAAGCGCTTCAAGACTCGCCCAGCCGGGGAAAAGGGCGTTTATTGAGGGGAAAATGGGAGGAATTGGGCGGAAATGGGGGGCTATTGAGCCGCCTATTCCGGGATTTGGCGCCGACATCTTCGCTACCATAGCCACATGCTTGAAAATCCATCGAATGACGAAATCCGTGCGCTGCTGCAGGCGGTGAAATCCATCGCCGTGGTCGGCCTTTCCGACAATCCGGCCCGGCCAAGTTACCGCGTGGCCAAGGCGATGCAGGGGCTGGGCTACCGCATCATCCCGGTGCGCCCGGCGCAGACGGAGGTGCTGGGTGAAAAGGCCTATGCTCTGCTGACCGACGTGCCCGAAATACCCGATCTGGTGGATGTCTTCCGCAACCCGGAGGCGGTCGACGCAATTGTCGATCAGTGCATTGCCATCGGTGCCAAGCGGCTGTGGCTGCAGGAGGGCGTTGTGAATGAACCCGCCGCCCGGCGCGCCCGCGCCGCCGGCATCGTCGTCATCATGGATCGCTGCGTCTGGAAAGACGCACATTCGTTGCTGTAACGCACCCGGCCGTGAAAATCCGCTTCACCAAGATGCACGGTCTCGGCAACGACTTCATCGTGCTCGATGCCATACATCAGCGCTTTGTGCCAACGCCCGCCCAGGCGCGCTTTCTCGCCGACCGCCACTTCGGCGTCGGCTGCGACCAGATTCTCATTGTCGAGGAGCCTGCGCGGGCCGGGGTCGATTTCCGCTACCGCATCTTTAATGCCGATGGCGGCGAGGTCGAGCAATGCGGCAACGGCGCGCGCTGTTTCGTGCGTTTCGTGCATGACCACGGCCTCACCGACAAGCCGGAGATTCGTGTCGAGACGCGCGCCGGCATCATTTCGCCGCGACTGGAAGCCAGCGGCGACATCACCGTGAATATGGGCGTGCCGCGCTTTCTGCCGGCCGAGATTCCCTTCGACAGCGATTCGGATGCTGTCGTGCAGCCGCTACAGGTGGGCGACATTAACAGCAACACAAACATCAACACCAGCGTCGACATCAGCGTCGTCTCGATGGGCAACCCGCACGCCGTGCAGGTGGTCGACAACGTAGCCGCCGCGCCGGTGGAACACATCGGCCCGCTGATCGAGAATCACCCGCGCTTTCCGAATCGCGTCAATGCCGGCTTCATGCAGGTGCTCGACCGTCACGCCATCGGCTTGCGCGTCTTCGAGCGTGGCGCCGGCGAGACGCTGGCCTGTGGCACGGGCGCCTGCGCGGCGGTGGTGGCCGGCATTCGTCGCGGCTTGCTCGACTCGCCCGTGCGCGTGGCCACCCGCGGCGGCGAACTTGTCATCGCCTGGGGCGGCATCGACGCGCCGGTGCTGATGACCGGCCCCGCCGTCAGCGTTTTCGAGGGTGAAATCGACCTGCCAGGCAATATTGAACCTTGAACCCTGAATGAGAGCCATCATGGACGCCAACGCCGTTGCCCAGTATCTGAAAAACCACCCCGAGTTTTTCGAGCAGTACGCCGAACTCATCTCGCAGATCAACATTCCCAGCCCGCACGGCGACAAGGCAATCTCGATCACCGAGCGCCAGATCATCGTCCTCCGCGACAAGACCAAGCAGCTCGAAACCAAGCTGGCCGAACTGATTCGCTTCGGCGAAGAAAACGACGCCATCGGCGACAAGGTGCATGAACTTGCCGTGGCGCTGGCGGCCGCCACCGATCTGCCGACGGTGCTGCGCTCCATTTACGCCCATCTCGGTGGCGCTTTCGCCGTGCCGCATGTGATTGTGCGGCTGTGGGCCGGCAACGGCACGGGCGTCGAATTCACCCCGGCCGATGACAGCATTCGCGATGCCGTGGCCGCGATCAAGCACCCCTATTGCGGCCCCTCGGCCGGCCAGGAAACCGCCGACTGGTTCGGCGAGCGTGGCGGCCATGTCCGCTCCATGGCGCAAGTGCCGCTGCGGCGTGGCCTCGAAACCTTCGGCGTGCTGGCCCTGGCCAGCGAGGAAGCGCACCGCTTCTACCCGGAAATGGGCACGCTTTACCTCGAACGCATCGGCGAAATGGCCGCCGCCGCGCTGGGCCGCGTAATCGACTGATGTTCGACTGAATGAATGCGCCCCGCCAGGCGGCGGCTGATTTTCTCGCCGACCTTGCCTACCAGCGCGCCGCCAGCCCGCACACCGTCGCCGCCTATCGCCGCGACCTGCAAAAGCTGGCCGACCTTATCGGGGGCGAGGGTAAGGGCAAAGCCAAGGGTGAAGGTCAGGCCGATGTTAAGGCGGATGGCAGCGAACTCGCCGGGCTCGACAACGTGCAACTGCGCCGCGTGCTGATGCAACTGCATGGCCAGGGGCTGAGTGCCCGCTCGCTGGCGCGCACGCTCTCGGCCTGGCGCACCTATTACCGCTGGCTGGCCAAGCGCGGCGTCATCACCACCAACCCCTGCGCCGGCCTGCGCGCGCCCAGGCAGCCGCGCACGCTGCCCAAGGCGCTTTCGGTCGACCAGACCGCGGCCCTGCTTGAAGTCGCGGCCGAAGACGAACTGGAAAGCCGCGATCTGGCGATGTTCGAGCTGTTCTACTCCTCCGGGTTGCGGCTGGCCGAACTCGCCAGCCTTGATCTCGGCGGCGTCGATTTTGCCTCCGGCACGGTGACAGTCACCGGCAAGCGCCAGAAAACACGCACCGTGCCGCTGGGCGCCAAGGCGGCCACGGCGCTGCACGACTGGCTGGCCGAACGGAGCGGCATGGCGGTGGCGCCGCAGTCCCCCGCGGCGCAAGCCCTGTTCATCGGACGCCGCGGCACGCGCCTGGCGGGCCGCTCCATCGAACGACGCCTCGAACGCTGGGCCACAAAGCAGGGGCTGGGCCTGCATGTTCATCCGCACATGCTGCGCCACTCCTTCGCCTCGCATGTGCTGCAATCCTCCGGCGACCTGCGCGCCGTGCAGGAAATGCTGGGTCACGCCAACATTGCGACGACACAGATTTATACCCATCTCGATTTCCAGCATCTGGCGAAGGTTTACGACGTCGCCCATCCGCGGGCCAGAAAAAAATGAGCGCACAACTGATATTGCATGCGGGCAAGGAGAAATCCCTGTTGCGCCGCCATCCGTGGATATTCGCCGGTTCGGTGGCAGAGCTTGAGGGCCGTGCCCGCCCCGGCGATACCGTCGAGGTCGTGGCCGGCGACGGCAGATACGCCGGGCAGGTGCTGGCCAAGGCAGCCTGGAGTCCGGCCTCGCAAATCCGCGCGCGGGTGTGGAGCTTCGATGCCGCCGAGGTCATCGATAATGCCTTTTTCAAGCGCCGCGTGGCGACGGCCGTGGCACGCCGCGCCGCCTTTCCCGAACTCAAGGGGCAGGATGGCCTGCGGCTGATTCATGCCGAGTCGGACGGCCTGCCCGGCGTGATCGCCGACCAGTATGGCGACACCGTGGTGGTGCAACTGACCAGCGCCGGCGCCGAAAAATGGCGGGACGCCATCGCCGACGCCTTGCGGAAATCAACCGGTTGCGCGCGTATCTACGATCGCTCGGATTCGGAAGTGCGCGCGCGCGAAGGACTGGAACCGCACAGTGGCTGGCTGCCTGGCGCGGGGACGGGGGATGCGGACGGCGGCAGCCGCGTCGTCATCGATGAGTATGGCGTGCGGATGGTGGTCGATGTCGCCATCGGTCACAAGACCGGCTTTTATCTCGATCAACGTGAAAATCGCTTGCTGCTGCGCGGGTTGGCGGCGGGCCGGCGGGTGCTCAACTGCTTCTGCTACACCGGCGGTTTTTCATTGCAGGCGCTGGCCGGTGGCGCGCGCGAAGTCATTTCTGTCGATAGTTCGGCGCCGGCCCTGGCACTGGCGCGTGACAATCTGGCGCTCAACCCGCAGTTGGATGGCACTCGCGCCGAGTGGCTGGCGGCTAGTGTCAATGAAGAATTGCGCCGCCGTCGCGATGCCAATGAAACTTTCGACCTGATCGTGCTCGATCCGCCGAAGTTTGCGCCCTCGGCGGCGCATGTCGAGCGGGCCAGCCGCGCCTACAAGGACATCAACCTCAATGCGTTCAAGCTGCTGGCGCCCGGCGGCCTGTTGATGACCTATTCCTGTTCGGGCGGCATCGGGCTTGAATTGTTCCAGCAGATCGTCGCCGGCGCCGCGCTTGATGCTCGCCGCGATGCCGCCATCGTCAGGCGCTTGCAGGGTGCCGCCGATCACCCGGTGGCGCTGTCGTTTCCCGAGGGCGAATATCTGAAGGGCTTGCTGGTGCAGGTGGCGCCCTGATTCATCGGGCTGGGGGTGGCCCCGGGGGTTGCTGCGGGAGTGGCTCGGATGCCTGATTTTCGCCGAGCAGGAAGTTGGTGAGCGATTGCCACCACATCGGGTCGACCCGGTCGGACCAGTCGTTGTGGTCGGCGGCGGGCACGACCCATAGCCGCTTGGGTGACTTGGCCGCAGGCAAGGCGTCATACAGGGCATGACCCAGGCGCGGCGGGACGATGCTGTCTTGTGCGGCCACAACGACGGCAATGCGACCGCGACTGGCGGCAAGATAGGCGGCGAGATTGGCAATGCTGTCGTAACGGTCGCGCAGTAGCCAACCCACCGGCGCCCAGGGGTAGTGATGGCGTGCGACGTGTTCCAGCGTGTCCCAAGGCGTTATCAACACGATTGCGGCGATGCCCCGCGGGGATTGCGCCAACGCAGCAGCGGCGACGCCGGCACCGAGCGATTCGCCGGCCAGCAGCAGCGGGCCGGAAAATTGGCGGCGAGCGAGTGCAATGGTCTGCACGGCATCGGCGACCAGCGAGGCTTCGCCCAACTTGCCGGGACGCGGGCCATAGCCGGGATATTCGGCGAGGATCACGCGCAGGCCCCGCCGGGAAAACTCGTCGGCCAGCCATGCACGATGGCCGGCATGACCGGCGTTACCGTGAAAGAGGATGAGGGTGCCGCGGATACCGCCAGCAAGGTTGGAAGCGTAGCCGGCGTCGGCGGAACCCGCCGGTTCGCGCAGCAGGCCGCGGTAGTCGTCGATGGCGGGCCAGGGGGCCAGGCTGTCCCGCTGCGCGGTGGCCACCACGGCGGTGATGGGTGGCGTGTCCGGAAAGTAGAGCAGGCGATCCTGCATCATGGCAAGTCCTCCCACGGCCAGCAGGGCATAGAGCGCCAGCCTTGCGGCCAGCCAGAAATGTCGGCGCGACAGCGTCATTCGAAATTGAGCCCCCAAGCTCACGCTGTTCGCTGCCCCCACAGGAGGCAAATTTTTCCTTGGGGCGGCCCGGCGGCAAAAAAATCGGCGCTAGCGGTACGGCACGGCATCCCGTTCCAGGCTAATTCATCGACTGCACGAAGTAGCGGGCAATCACCGCATCGCGCCCGCTGACCAGCGCCGCTTCGGGAAACAGCCGCACCTGTACGCCGTCCAGGGGGAACGTCAGGCTGACATCCGCCTCCCAGTTCTCGGCCGGCAGCGCCACCCGCGCGGTGTCGCCCTGGACCAGCGGATCAAGCAGGATGCCATCGGTTTTGAGGCCGCCGGCGTCGGCGGTAATGGCGCGCGGCGACTTGGACAGGGTTTCGATGCCGACCGAGCCAACCGAGCCGCTGTCGCGCGCAAACCGCCGCACCAGGCCGAGCAGCCAGGCGCCGCCTTCGGGCTGCAGGCCGATCAGCGCGCCCACGCGCACCCAGTCATTCACGCCAAGCGGCACCTTGGCGCCCATGCCGCCGACGCTGACGTCATCGACCACCCAGGTTTCGCAGGCGGAGCAGTCGCCCAGGCCGGCAAGCTGGAAGCGCAATTCCACCAGGCCGTGCAGCACGGTAAGGCGCGACTTGACGCGGTGGCGGGTGTCCTTGCGCATCGGTGGTTTTGGCGACCAGCACATGGCGAGGTGATCGAGCACCGACAACACGGCCTCGCTGGCGTACTGGCCACCGAAATTGACTTCCGCCGGCAAGATGCCGTCGCGTGTCAGCCGGACCTTCATCTGCTCGATGGCTTCGACGGCCGGGATGGAATTGAAAAAACGCAGCGTCGGCGAGGGTTCCGGCGCGCGGGCCAGGCGGGCGGGCGGCTCGGGCCGCACACAATCGACCCAATAGACGTTGTCGGGCCGCGCGGCGGCGGTGAATACGAAACGCGGCAGAAAATGGGCGATGAGCCGCTCGGCCAGTTCGATTTCGAGCGGCAGCAGTTTGTCCATCGACGAGGCCTGGAACACCAGCGTCTTCAGGTATTCGCTTTCCGGCGAGGATGATCCCGGCACGGCGGTGTAGAGCGTTAATTCGGTGTCGGCGAGCTTACGGCCGACCGCCGCCAGATAGGTGTGGCCGATGGTCGCCCAAAAGGCGCCCTCGATGGGGCCATAGCGAAACTGGTCCCATTTCAGGCGCTGGCCGCCGGCAAACAGCCGTCGGGCATACAGTAGCGCCAGCGCGGGTTTCAGCGCTTCAG